>NZ_LMJZ01000012.1:0-265352 GCF_001421155.1 Sphingomonas sp. Leaf5
TCATAACCTGAAGGTCACAGGTTCAAATCCTGTCCCCGCAACCATACCAAACATACCGACAGCCCCGTCTCAACAAAGACGGGGCTGTCGGGCGTTCCAGACACGCGCCAACCGCAGACGCCAGCCTCCAATACACGCCACACCCCTCGGTCGGGTTTGCCGCTCGCTTGCCGTCTTTGACGAAGGTACGAGCGCTGCGGAAAGTTTGCCGCCTACCGCCCGAATGCAAATCTGCAGACAACGGGTCGGGCGCAGGTTGCACGGCGAGTTTTAGGTGGGTGTCGCAACGGGCAACATGACCGCCAAGGGCATTCAAACGGTACCTATGCGCCGGTTCGCCTCGGACGTACGCAAGATACGCGATATCGTGCCGGGGCGCTGGCCCGACAGACCCGGGGTTGCGCCACGAACCGACCCCGTCGTCAGCAGCTGCCGCTTGTGCGTCACGGGCACCTCGAAAGCGACAACAACATTGCANCTGGCCCGACAGACCCGGGGTTGCGCCACGAACCGACCCCGTCGTCAGCAGCTGCCGCTTGTGCGTCACGGGCACCTCGAAAGCGACAACAACATTGCAGCGCAGACAGCGCGCCGTGTCGCGCTCAGGCAACGCAACTCGCCGTAGCGTGAGCCGAAATTGCCTCGCAGCCCTTCCGTCGCCATCGAGACACGCAACGCAAACTGCGGCGATGGCGCGGCCGAGCAATTTGCCGGCCCCGCTGGTGGGGAAGGCGCGCACGGGCAGACCCTGTGCGCAGCCCGCCTGTGCGACTGACGATCAGAAGGTGACGCCGATCCCGCCGGTGACGGTCTCGCCATTGTCCTTGCCGACAAACGCACCGGCGCGATTGTCGGTGTTCCAGTGGATCAGGTTGAACTGCAAGCGGATGATGCTGTCGAGATACCAGTTCACCCCGGCGGTCACCGCCGATCCGTTGCCGCCGGTCGCGACGCCGCTATAATCGAGATTCTCGTACCGCGTCAGCAATTCGATGGCCCCCGGCCCGCCGTCGAACACCGGGCGCAGGACGCGCGGCTGTGCGAACGTGCCGAGCCGCGGGTTATACGGCGGCAGCTCGCCGGTGACGAACCAGCCGCCCGACAGGCTCCACGCCCGCGTGAGCAGATCGTCGCGCCCGCCGCTCAGGCGTGCATGGCGCTCGCCCGCTTCGCCCATGACCCAGAACGGGCCCGAATAGCCGCCGAGTTCGGCGCCATAGCCGGTGGTGCCGGTTCCGCCGGTCAGCGTGCCGGTCGAAACCCGCAACAGGCTGTTGAAACGTCCGCCGATCACGGTGTTGCGGGTCAGCGAACCCGGCCCGTTGGCCAGCTTTTCATCGAAGCCCCACAGCCCGAGATGGACGATCGACCGATCGGTCTTGAGCGGGTTCCAGTGCGCGCGCGCGAGGACGGTCCGGCTGTCCGACACGCTCTGATTGGCATCGACATTGTCGCCGCTGAGCGTGATCGACGCGTGACCGCTGTTCCAGAAGATCCGCGGCATCAGTGCGATGCCGTAGAAGCCACGCTGCGGGATGATCGAGGTCGCGACGACGTTCCGTTCGAGGAACGGCGGCGCGTCCGACCCGCTCGACCCTTCGAAGCTGCGATCGTTGAACATGTTGCCGAAGCGGACGTCGTAGGACATCTGCCCGATGTCGTTGCGCCAACCGACGAACATCGTGCCGACATCGGACACGTTGTCGGCAAAGTCGTTTTCGAACTGGTAGAAGAAGTGCGTCCCGATGGCACCCTCGATACCGATGCGCAGCGCGCGGGCGCCGGTGGTCGTGATGTTGCGCGCGTCATAGCCGGACCCGAAGGTCGAGCTGACATGATTGATGATCCGGCCGCGCATCTTGAACGTGTATTTGCCGTCGGCCGAGTGGAATATCGGCAATCCGCCACGCCATTCGGTGGTGACCCCCGATGGGTTCATGGCAGCGGCGCGTGCCTGTGCCACGGTCTGTTCGGCCGGGCTTGCCGGAATGATCTGTGGGGCGAAGGACACGGTTTCGCTGTCATGGCCGATAGTGGATGCCGCGGCGGTCGACGCCTGCTGGCGCGGCGCCGGCGTATCGGCGGCCGCCATCGGAACGACGGCGGCAGCAGGCGGCCTGCCTTCGAGCGCTTCGAGCCGCGCCCGCAGCATGGCGATTTCGCTTGCCTGCGCGCGCAACAGCGAGAGGATTTCGCTCTCGTCCGCCGGATTGCCTTGGGCGAATACGGGCGCGGAGAGCAAGAGCGCGGACATCGAGGTGCCAACGCAGAAGAGGCGTTTCATAGAGCAAGCCCATTGAGATACGGTGCCAAGTGCCATCGATCTTAATCGGACGCGCAGGGGTACCGCATCGACAGGGGTTGCCTACAAACCCACCTTGTCGAAACCTGCCACGAATAATCTACGACGTCGTCCAGCCCCACCGGTTTTCAGGAAGTCATGGCTTAGGGCTGCGACGGTTAATTCCGCGCTAACGGAAACATTGTGTAACACTATATTTTGAAAGCGATAAAACTGGCCGGATGGGAGGTTCATCCTTGGTGATCTGACCTCTGTTTCCCATCCGCCCGGACCTGAAAACCGACCGGTGTTTGACCGGCTGCCCGTTCCTGGCCTGTCTTGCTGGCTGTCGTCCGGTTTCGCCCGCCGTGGCGTGCTACACGCGGAAGCGGATCGTCGCGCCGATGGTGCGCGGGTCGCTCGGCGTCCCGACGATCAAACCCGAATTGCCCGCTTGGATCGTCAGGTTCTGGATATAGTCGGCGTCGAGCAGGTTGCGCGCCCACAGGATCGCCTCGGTCCCGTCGGCGAAGCGATAGCCGATATTGGCGTTGGTCAGGTTGTAGCCGCGGATATAGGTGAAGCGCGAGAGGCTGGGATCGCCGTTGAAGCCGCTGCGCGAACCGGTGTCGACATGGAGCAAAATCTGCCCGGTGCCGACCGGCCGCCGGTAATCCAGCCCGGCGGTGATCGCGAAGCGCGGCAACGAGGCGAGGCGGCGACCGGTCAGGCTGCACCGCGTGGTGGCAGCGGTCTGCACCTCCAGCGGGCAGGGACCGGCGGGATAGTCGGTATAGTCGCCGTCGGAATAGGCGACGCTGGTCCGCGCGCTCAGCCCCGGCAGGATCAGCGCCGTCACGTCCGCCTCGATCCCCTTCACCGTCACCTGCGGAATGTTGGACAGATAGCCGCGCAGCTGCACCGTCTGGGTCAGCGAATTTTCGACCACCGTTGCCTGAAAATCGCGGACCTTGGTGTAGAAGCCGTCGATGTTGAAGATCAGGCGGTTGTCAACAGCGTGTTCTTGACGCCGATCTCGTAGGTCTCGTTGCGTTCGGGACGGACGACCGCGGTCGCCAGCACCGGCCGGTTGTTGCCGTCGAGCGGTAGCCCCGACATGTTGATGCCGCCCGATTTGAAGCCGCGCGCATAGCTGACATAGGCCATCGTCGTGTCGGTTACCTGCCACGCGAGGTTGCCGCGCCCCGACAGGCTGCCGTCGCGGTCATGCGCCTCATAGCTTTGCGGGCGCAGCACGCCGAGACGGGCGTTGATGAGCGCGGCGTTGGTGGTGGCCAGACCGCCCGACACGGCGGTAATGTAATAACCGTCCTTGTCCTCCTGCGTGTAGCGCAGGCCGACCGTCGCGGTCAGACGATCGAGGAAGCGATAATTGACCTCGCCGAACGCGGCGTAGCTCAAGCTGCGGAAGTCGGTGCTGCCGTCCTGCCCATAGCCGTCGAGCAGGTTGGACGGCACCGGCGTGGTCCCGGTCACCGTCCCGATCAGGTAACGCGCCGCCGCGGGACCGTAGATGCTGATCGGCCGCCCGGTCAGCCGCTGCCGAAAGCCATAGAGGCCGACGACATAGGACAGCGGCCCGGTGCCGTTCGAGGCGAGCCGCAACTCCTGACTATATTGGTCCTGTCGCGACGGGATGTGCTGCGACAGCTGTACGGGCAAGCCGGTATAGTCGCGGTCGTTCTCCGCATCCCAGTTCCAGAAGCGCCACGCGCTGACCGACGTCAGCGTGACCGGCCCGAGATTCCAGTCGGTGATCGCGCTGACGCCGCCTTCGTTGGTATCGACGCCGAGCGGGCCATCAATATCGGTCTTGCGGTCGTAGATATTAGTGCTGGGGGGCGCATAGCCGAACTGCGCAGCCAGACCGTTCGGCCCACCGAACTGACGGTTGGCGGCGCGCAAGCTGGTGCCGGTGCGCAGATATACTTGCCCGCAGCAATAGGCCTGAAAATTCGTGAAGTCGGCGATGACCCGCATCTGGATCGCGTCGTCGGGCTTGAACAGCAACTGCCCCCGCACCGCCTGCGTCCCGATCGTGTTGGCATCGCGCCCCGTGCGAACATTGTCGAGCACCCCGTCGCGCCGCGTCGGCACGCCCGAGATGCGATAGGCGATGGTGTCGGTGATCGGTCCCGACGCCCAGCCCTTCGCCTGCACGAAATTATAGTCGCCATAGGACAGTTCGGCAAAGCCTTCCCGGGTGAAGGTCGGCGCGCGGGTGGTGATGTTGAGCGCGCCCGCCGTAGTGTTCTTGCCGAACAGCGTGCCCTGCGGTCCGCGCAATTCCTCGACCTGCTCGATATCGGCGAAGTCGAACGCGGCGGTGGCGGGGCGGGCGTGATAGACCTGATCGACATAGAAGCCGACGCCCGGCTCCAGCCCGTCATTTGCCTGGCTGACCGCCACGACGCTGGAACCAAGCCCGCGGATGGTGAAGGCGGTGTTGCGGGGGTTGGCCGAGCTGTAGTTCAGCGTCGGAATCAGCGTCGTCAGCCCCTGCGTATTGACCGTATAGCTCCGGTCGATCAGGTCGCCGCCGACCACCGACAAGGCGGCGGGCACACGCTGCGCATCCTCCGCCCGGCGACGTGCGGTGACGACGACCTCGGGGA
Source organism: Sphingomonas sp. Leaf5 (assembly GCF_001421155.1). Lineage (NCBI taxonomy): Bacteria > Pseudomonadati > Pseudomonadota > Alphaproteobacteria > Sphingomonadales > Sphingomonadaceae > Sphingomonas > Sphingomonas sp. Leaf5. The sequence goes on from NZ_LMJZ01000012.1 coordinate 4,918, forward strand.
GGCCGTCATCGGCTGCATCGTCAGCGGTGCCTTGCGATGCGTCCGTCGCGACCGTCTGGGCGATGGCCGGAACGCTGAACGCAGGCATGGCCGTGGCGCAGAACAGCACTGCGAACCGCTTCGACATCGATGAACACCCCTTTTTGCGGTCCACGTGGCCGCATTATGTTCGGGCGTATATCGAGGATGTATTTAGCCGTATATAGAGAGTTGGCGCTCGCCGCTCGATCGGCGTGCGTTCAGCCGTTGGTGACCGGCTCGGCACGCAGATGGGCGCGCAGGCGGCGATAGGCCGGGCGCTCGGCGATGGTGGCGGCCTCGCGCTCCATTTCGCGATAGGCTTCGAGGACGGCGAGGCCGGTCGCACTGACCTTCGCGCCGCGTTCCCGGCCGCCGCCCTTGATCGTTTCGACCAGCACCGGATCGAAGCACCGGTTCATTTCGTCGACCAGCAGCCAGGCCCGGCGATAGCTCATGCCAAGCGCACGACCCGCGGCGCTGATCGAACCTTCGGCGACGATCGCTTCCAGCAGGTCGGCCTTGCCCGGCCCCATGGCCAGCGCATCGCCGCAGGCGATCTGGATCTTGAGCCAGAAGGGGCCGAGCTTCATCCTACTTGCCGATCATCACGTCGCTGGCCTTGATGATGACGGTCACCGTCTCGCCGGTCGCCAGCCCGAGATCGGCGATGGCTTCTTCGGTGATGTTGGCGGTGACGATGTTGCCGCCGCCGATGTCGACCTTGATCGAGCCGTTTACGGCCCCCGGGGTGATCGCGGTGATCGTGCCGGAAATCTGGTTGCGTGCGCTGAGCTTCATGATCGGTCTTTCGATGACGTGGAGGCCGGGATGGATACCCGAATATGCATCCTGTCGCCATCGACCGCTGGCCGGTACCAGCAGGAGCTATCAGGCTATGATGCCTCATCCGCAGCGGCAATTGATCGCGGCGGCAGGGCGCGCCGGCACCGCCCGACCTGCCCTGCGATCCGCCGACCGTTCTTTTATTTCGATGCGACGGTGTCTTCGGTCGGCGACCACCCGCCGCCCAACGCCCGGAATGCCGCGACGGCGGCTTGTGCGGACTGCACCCGCGCCTGCGCCGCAGCGTCGCGCGTGGCGAGCAGGCGGTTTTCCGCGTCGAGCACCTCGATGAGGCTGACGACGCCGCCCTTATACGCCGCCAAGGAGGCGAATCGTGCGCGGTCGAGTGCGGTTTCGCCCTGTTGCAGGGTTCGGATCTGACTCTCCCGTTCGGCGACGGCAGCGAACGCGTTCTCGACATCTTCCGACGCCCTGACGACGGCGAGGCGGTAGGCGGCCAGCGCCTCCGCATCGCGCCCGCGCGCCGCCGCGACCTCGGCATCGACCCGGCCGAAATCGAACAAACGCCAGCGCAGGCCGAGGATGCCCTGCCCCTGCGTGGCAGCCGATCCGAACAGCCCGCCGACGGCCGTGGTCGCGGTACCGACCAGTCCGCTCAGCGAAAACTTCGGGTAATATTCGGCGAGCGCCGATCCGATCCGGGCATTGCTCGCGATCAGGCGCTGTTCGGCGGCGATCAGGTCGGGGCGACGGCGGAACAGGTCGGCGGGGCCGCCCGCATCCGAAATTTTTGGTGCGACGGGGATCGGTTCGACGCTTGCCAGCGCCGCATGATGCGTACCCGGTTGCTGGCCGGTCAGCACGTCCATCGCATTCATCGCGGTTTCCAACGCGATGCGCAGTCCGGGCAGCGTGGCGGCGACCTGTTGATACGCGCCCTCCGCCTGACGCAGTTGCAGTTCGGCGGCGACCCCCTTGCGGAATTGAAGATCGACGATCGCGACGAGACGGCGCTGGGTTTCGACCTGTTCGACCGCGATCGCGAGACGTTGCTGAAGGCCGCGGATCGTCAGATAGGTTTCGGCCGTCTGCGCCGCGACGGAAATCCGTACGCCCGACACCTCGGCACGCGACATCGCATAGTCCGCACGCGCCGCGGTCTGGCCGTTGCGAAGGCCGCCGAAGACGTCGGGTTCCCAACTCGCGCCGACACCGGCATCATATAGACCGGTGCTCCGTTCAAAACCTGATGCTGCGCTGAGCGCGCGCCCGACGGGCGTTTCCAGCGATTGCGACTGATAGGTCGCATTGGCGGTACCCTGTCCGCTCGGCAGCAACGCCGCGTTGGCGGCGCGCAGTCCCGCCCGCGCCTGCTGCACGCGAGCAGCCGCCTGCGCGATGTCGAGGTTGTTGCGCAACGCTTCCTCGACAAGGGTCACCATCGTCGGATCGTTGAAGCCGCGCCACCAGGTGACGAGGTCGACCGGCGTCGAGGCGGGGCGCGCGTCGATGGCATCCGCGTTGTGGAAACGGGCGGGCACCGCGACCTGCGGCCGCTGATACGCTGGCCCCGTCGCGCAACCTGCCATGATGAGCAGAGGCGCAAGGAGGAGGGCAGAACGAGCGCGCGGCATGGCGGTCCAATCGATAAAGTTGGTTTCTAATGTCATTATTGGTCACTCGTTGTCAAGTTGGCCGTCAGGCGATATGATGCACGGATGAATGAACCGCATATCATGAGCTTGCCCGGCCAGCGGGGCCCGACCGACCACGCGACGCGCGATCAGATCGTGGCGGCCGCCTATGAGCATTTCAGTCATTACGGATATGGCAAGACCACCGTGTCCGATCTGGCCAAGGCCATCGGATTTTCGAAGGCCTATATCTACAAGTTCTTTGATTCGAAGCAGGCGATCGGACAGGCGATTTGCGGCCAATGTCTCGAATCGATCTTCGGCGATGTGCGGGGCGCGGTCGAGAGGGGCAGTTCTGCGACCGAGAAATTGCGCCTTTTCGCCGAGACATTGGTTGGCAGAAGCGTCGAACTGTTCGCGCAGGACCGGCGCATCTATGAAATCGCCGTCCATTCCTCGATCGAGAAATGGCCGAGTTCGCAAGCCTATATCGAACGTTTGGTGGGTCTGTTGTCCGACATCATCGTCGAGGGGCGGGCGGCGGGGGAATTCGAGCGCAAGACGCCGCTCGACGAAACCTGCCGCGCGATCGTGGGCGCGATGGAGCCCTTCGCGAACCCGGTGATGCTGCAATATAAACTGGACGACCTGCCGCGGGGCGCGAACGAGATGATCAGTCTGGTCCTGCGCAGCCTCGCCCCCTGAACGCACCATCGCGGTGAGTTACTCGTGACCAATTGACAATACGGTCACTTCGGCTATCGAGCGATATCCTTTCGTCGAAAGATGTCGCCATGTTCCGCCGCTCCTCGCTTGCCAACGCCCTTGTTCTGAGTGCGCCCGCCCTGTTCCTTGCCGGATGCGGCAAGCAGGAGGCGGACCCGCGTACCGCGCCGCCGCTGGTCCGCGTGGCGGTCGCCGCGCCGGCTGCCGGGAACGGCCGCTATTTCACCGGGGTCGTATCGGCGCGCGTGCAGAGCGACATCGGCTTTCGCGTTGCCGGAAAGGTGACGCAGCGGCTGGTGAATGTCGGTCAGCGGGTCCGGCGCGGGCAGATCCTGATGCGGATGGACCCGACCGATCTGCTGCTCCAGACCGCGTCGCAGGCGCAGACGGTCGATGCCGCCCGCGCGCAGGCGGAACGGGCCGCGGCGGACGAGCGGCGCTATCGCGACCTGGTGGCGGCGGGCGCGGTGTCGGCCTCGACCTACGATCAGATGAAGGCGGCATCGCTGTCGGCGCAGGCGCAGTTGCGCGCGGCACAGGCACAGGCGCGCATCGCGGGCAATGCCGCCGATTACGCGGTCTTACGATCGACCGCCGACGGCGTCGTCGTCGCGACGCTGGCCGAACCGGGACAGGTCGTCGCCGCGGGGCAGCCGGTGGTGCAGGTCGCCGAGGCTGGCCCGCGCGAGGCGACGGTCAGCCTGCCCGAATCGGTCCGCCCTGCCATCGGATCGGTCGCGCGCGCGACGCTGTACGATGGCGGCAGCGAGAGCGCGGCACGGCTTCGCCAATTGTCCTCCTCCGCCGATCCGCGCACCCGGACGTTCGAGGCGCGCTATGTGCTGCAAGGCGCGGCGGCGACCGCGCCGCTTGGTGCCACGGTGCGGATCACGTTACCGGGAGCGACGGGCGATGCGGCGATACAGGTGCCGCTGTCGGCCCTGCACGACGCAGGTCGCGGGCCGGGCGTCTGGGTGGTCGGAGCACGTGGTCGGCGCGTCACCTGGCGACCGGTCCGGATCGCGGGACTTGGCGAGGAAACCGCGCAGATCAGCGGCGGGCTGAACGCAGGGGACCGGTTCGTGGCGATGGGTGCGCATCTGCTGCATCAGGGCGAAGAGGTCCGGGTGGCCGACGGCCGCGACGGTGCCCTGTGAGCGGCGGGTTCAACCTGTCGGCACTGGCGGTCCGCGAGCGGCCGATCACGCTGTTCCTCATCATCGCCATCTCGATCGCCGGGCTGTTCGCGTTCCTCAATCTCGGTCGCGCGGAAGATCCGAGTTTCACGATCAAGGTGATGACCTTCACGACCGTCTGGCCCGGTGCCACCGCGCAGGAAATGCAGGACCAGGTCGCCGAACCGCTGGAAAAGCGGATGCAGGAACTGACATGGTATGACCGCAGCGAGACGTTCACGCGCCCCGGCTATGCCTTTACCCAGCTCTGGTTGAAGGACACGACCCCGCCGGACCAGGTCCCTGAACAAATGTATCAGGCGCGCAAGAAGCTGATCGACGAGACGCCGAAGCTGCCGCGCGGCGTCGTCGGGCCGCTGGTCAACGACGAATTCGGCGACGTCACCTTCACGCTCTATGCGCTGAAGGCCCGCGACGTGCCGCCCCGGTTGCTGTTGCGCGAGGCGGAGACGATCCGCAATCGCCTGCTGCGCGTGCCGGGCGTCAAGAAAGTGCTGCTGATCGGCGAGCGGCCCGAGCGCATCTTCGTCAACCTGTCGGCGGACCGGCTGTCGACGCTGGGGCTGGCACCCACCGACGTGCTGGGCGCGCTGCGCGACCGCAACCTGCTGACCGCGGCGGGATCGATCGACACGCACGGGCCGCAGGTGCAGGTGCGGCTGGACGGGCCGTTCGACTCGGTCGAGGCGATCGGGACGACGCCGATCGTTGTCGATGGCCGCACGCTGCTGCTGCGCGACGTCGCCGAGATCAAGCGCGGGTACGAGGACCCGGCGACCTATCTCATCCGGCATCAGGGGGAACCGACGCTCGAACTCGGTGTCGTGATGAAGGAACGCTATAACGGCCTGCAACTGGGCAAGGACCTCGATGCGGCGACCACCGCGATCGCCGGCGAACTGCCGCTGGGCGTCAGCTTCACGAAGATCACCGACCAGTCGGTGAACATCGCCGAAGCGTATGGCGAATTCATGCTCAAATTCTTCGTGGCGCTGGCGGTCGTGATCGCGATCAGCTTGCTCAGCCTCGGCTGGCGGGTCGGCGTGGTCGTGGCGGCTGCGGTGCCGCTGACGCTGGCGGGGGTGTTCATCATCATGCTGGCGACGGGCCGCGATTTCGACAGGATCACGCTCGGCGCGCTGATCCTGTCTCTGGGCCTGCTGGTCGACGATGCGATCATCATCATCGAGGCGATGGTGGTGAAGATGCAGGAGGGCGTCAGCCGGATCGAGGCATCGACCTGGGCCTGGGGGCATACCGCCGCGCCGATGCTGGCGGGCACGCTGGTCACCGCAATCGGGCTGATGCCGGTCGGCTTCGCCAAATCCAGCGCGGGCGAATATGCCGGCAACATCTTCTGGGTCGTGATGTTCGCGCTGCTGACGTCATGGTTGGTCGCGGTCGCCTTCACGCCCTATATCGGCGTCAAGCTGCTGCCCGACATCCCCCGGATCGAAGGGGGCCATGCGACCATCTACGACACCCCCAATTATCGTCGTCTGCGCCGGCTGATCGCGCGTATCGTCGAGCGCAAGGGGCTGGCGGTCGCTGCCGTCGCCGGCATGTTCGTCGTTGCGATTCTGGGGCTGGGGCTGGTGAACCAGCAATTCTTTCCCGTTTCCGATCGGCCCGAGGTGCTGGTCGAGATCCAGATGCCCGAAGGTACGACGATCGGCGCGACCCAAGCGGCGGCGGTGAAGGTCGAACGCTGGCTGCGTCAGCAACCCGAGGCGAAGATCGTCACGACCTATGTCGGGCAGGGCGCACCGCGCTTCGTGCTCAACATCTCGCCCGAGCTGCCCGATCCGTCGTTCGCGAAGATCGTGGTGCTGACCGAGGATGCGAAGCAGCGCGAGGAACTGATGCGGCGTGCGCGGATCGCGGCGGCGGCGGGGCTGGCACCCGAAGCGCGGGTGCGCGTGACGCAGATCGTGTTCGGCCCTCCCTTCCCGTTCCCGGTGGCCTTCCGCGTCGGCGGCCCCGATCCGCAGATGGTGCGCAGCCTTGCCGACAAGGTCGCGACCGTGATGCGTGCCAACCCGTCGCTGCGGCAGGTCAATAGCGACTGGGGCGAGCGCGTGCCGGTCCTGCACGTCGCGATCGACCAGGACCGGCTGGGCGCGTTCGGCCTGACCTCGCGCGACGTCGCCGATCAGTTGCAGATGCTGCTGACCGGAACCACCGTGACCGAGGTCCGCGAGGACATCCGGTCGGTCGCCGTGGTTGCGCGCAGCGGCGGGAGCGAGCGCCTCGATCCCGCGCGGCTCGACAGCCTGACGCTGAAGGGCAAGGGCGGCGAGCGCGTGCCCCTGTCGCAGGTCGGGCGGATCGAAATCCGCATGGAGGCCCCGATCCTGCGGCGGTACGACCGGGTTCCGACGATCACGGTGCGCGGCGATGTCGGCAATGGCGTCCAGCCTCCCCAGATCGCGGGCGAGGTGCTGCAACAGCTGAAGCCGCTGATCGACGGCCTGCCCGCAGGCTATACCATCACCGCCGGCGCGGCGCTGGAGGAAGCCGCCAAGGCCAATGCCGCGCTGGCCAAGGTGTTCCCGGTCATGCTGATCCTGATGATGATCGTCATCATCTTCCAGGTCCGCTCGATCGCGGCGATGGCGATGGTCCTGCTCACCGCGCCGCTGGCGCTGGTGGGGGTGGTGCCGACGCTGTTGCTGTTCGGCCAGCCGTTCGGGTTCAACGCGATCCTGGGGCTGATCGGCCTGGCGGGGATCATCATGCGCAACACACTGATCCTGATCGGGCAGATCCACAGCAACGAGGCGGACGGGCTAAAGCCCTATGATGCGCTGGTCGAGGCGACGGTGCAGCGCGCCCGGCCGGTGATCCTCACCGCGCTCGCGGCGGTCTTCGCCTTCATTCCGCTGACCTTCTCGGTCTTCTGGGGGTCGCTGGCGTTCACGCTGATCGGCGGGACGATCGGCGGCACGGTGCTGACGCTGGTGTTCCTGCCCGCGCTCTACGCGATCTGGTTCAGGATCCGGTCGCCGCAGGCGGCTGCCGGAACCGGCGAGGTCGCAACCGCCGGGTGACATGGAAGGGGCGGGGAGCGGTGCCGGATCATTCCGTCCTGCTTCCCCGCCTAGTGGCGCGACCCTGTCGCGACACGGGCACGGCGGCTGGGTCGGTCATCGCGAACCTTTCCCGTCCGCCGGCCCCGGGAATGGGCGCGACGGACGGGTAGGGGCGTCAACCCGAACCGGTCATTCGTCGAGGAAGGCGATCGCCCGTTCGGTGAAGGCGTCGTGATACTGGAAGATGCCGCCATGGCCTGCATCCGGATACAGGACGATCTCGGCACCGGGAATGCGGCGCGCCAGGTCGCGGGAATTCTCACTCGGCACGATGATGTCGTGATCGCCATTGGCGACCAGCACCGGGATGCGGATCGAGTCGAGCGGCTGCGGCGATTGCTGCCCCCACGCCTTGATCGCCTTTTGTTGCCGCAGCACGGCGCCAATGCCGACCGATGTGTCGCGGTCGGACGTGCGCAGCGCGAGCCGGTCGACGAACGCCTTGGCCGCGCTGCGTCCGTTCGCGCTGGCGGTGAAGAACATGTACGTCTTGGGGTCGGTGAAGGTGATTAGCCCCTTCACGATCAGCGGCCACGAGACCGCGCCGACCCGGGCGATGCCGGTACCGCCCGCAGGCCCGGTGCCGGCAAGGATCGCGCGGCGAACGAGGTCGGGCGCGTCGAGCAGGATCTGCTGCGCGACGAACCCGCCCAGCGAGAAGCCGATGAGGTCGATGGCGTTCAGCCCCAGCGCCCGGATCGCGGCGATCATGTCCTGCGCCATTCCGGCCACGGTTACCGGCGCTTCGCCTCCCGAGCGGCCGATGCCGCGATAATCGAGCGCATAGACCGGGCGACCCTGCGCCAGCCGATCGACGATCGCGGGATCGAAATTGTCGAGATTGGCGCTCCAGTGGTTGAGGAGCACCAGCGGCACACCCTCTGACGGACGGAGCCGCCGATACGCGAAATGCGTACCGGCGGCGTCGATCGTCCGGGTGGGGGTGCTGGTCCAGCCTGTCCGTTCGGTCATGTCGAAACCTTTCCATCCTGGGTCGACCCGGCGGGTGTGGTCACGACCACCTTGCCCTTCGCGCGACCGCTTTCCAGATACGTCATCGCGTCGTTGAGCTGGTCGAACGCGAAGATGCGATCGACCACCGGCCGGATGTCGCCCTGCTCGATCAGCGTGCCCAGTTCGGCCAGCTGACCGCCATCGGCGTGCATCCACAGGAAGGAATAGGATATGCCCGCCCGCTTCGCCTTGCGGCGGATGCCCGCGCTCAAGGCCCGCAGCACGAGGCGCAGGATGATATTGAGCCCCTGCGCTTCGGCGAAGGCGGGATCGGGCGGGCCGGAGATCGAGATCAGCTTGCCGCCGGGCTTGAGCACCTTCAGCGACGTTTCGAGCGTCGTGCCGTCGAGGCTGTTCAGCACGACGTCATAGCCGGACAGCATCTCGGAAAAGTCCTGCGTCCGGTAATCGATGACGGTATCGGCACCGAGGCTGCGGACCAGATCGTCATTGGCCGCGCTGGCGGTGGTCGCGACGCTGGCGCCGAGATGGTTCGCGATCTGGATCGCGAGCGTGCCGACACCGCCCGATCCGGCGTGGATCAGCACCTTCTGCCCCGGCTGCACCCGCGCGACCTCGACCAGCACCTGCCACGCGGTCAGGCCGACGAGCGGGATCGACGCCGCTTCGACCATCGACAGATTGGCGGGCTTTGCCGCGACATCGGCTTCGGCGACCGCGATCCGTTCCGCAAAGGTGCCGATGTGGAGGTCGCACGGCCGGGCATAGACGGCGTCGCCGACCCTGAACCGGCGGACGCCCGTCCCGACGCCGACGACGATACCGGCCAGATCATGCCCGAGGATGAAGGGCGGTTTGTAGGGGACGATCGGCTTGAACGCACCGTCGCGCAGCTTGCCGTCGAGCTGGTTGAGCGCCGTCGCGTGAATCTCGATCAGCACCTGCCCGGCGGCCGGTACCGGATCGGGCACGTCGCCGAGCCGAAGCGCCCGGCCCTTGCCATATCGGTCGAGGAGATACGCCTTCATGATCGTCCCTGCTCCCGCTCAGGCGTCGAAGGTGTCTCCGCCGGTGGTTTCGATGACGATGTCCACGCGCTTGCCGTCGGTCAACGCCTGGACCTCGTCCAACCAGTCCGCCCGCGCATGGATTTTGGCGAGCCGGGCGGCGAACGACCCGACGCCGGCCGGCAGTTTCGCGATCACGCAGCTACATAAAACCGGCACAAACCGATGCTATCGCGAAACGCACAGGTGCTTTTCCTCCGGCTAGGCGAACCGATCGCGTGCAGGCCCGCTCGATGGAATGCCGGTCCTCGATATCCGCCGCGCCGCGGTGGGTCGCCACCATGCCCTATCTTCTGGCGCACTTCGCCAAGAGCCAGTTGTGGCACGCCAGCACCCTGCTGTTCGGATTTTTCCTGACCGAGGCGTGTGGCCTGGATGCACGCACCATGGGGTTCGCGATGGCCGGATCGCTGGTCCTCAACGGGATACTGGATGGGGTTTTGGGGGGCGTTTCGGATTTGGATGTGCAACGCGCGATCAGGCGTCAGGCGTGGGGCGCGCCGGCGACGTGCCTGTTCTTCCTGCTGTTTTGTGCCACGCCGTTCCTTGATCCGGCGCACCGCGTCGCGTGGGCGATGACGACGCTGTTCGCGTTTCGCGCCACCTATCCCTTCATCGACGTGCCGCAGAACGCGATGGTGGCGCTGATCGCCACCGGGGCAGAGGAGCGGTGCCTGTTGCTGGCCCGGCGCAACATCGGTTCGGGGTTGGCCAGCCTGGCCGTGGTCGTGCTGGCCGCCCCGTTGTTGATCGGCGGCCGCAGCCTGACGGCATGGATCGTCTGGGCGGGAGTCGTCGCGCTGCTGGTCTGCGCCACGGCATGGATGGTGCGCGGCCCCGCCGGACGCCCCGCCGGGCCGGTCGCGTCGTTGCAGGAAGCACCCGACAGGCCGGTCGCGTTTCGCACGGTGCTGGTCATGCTGGCGGTGATGATGCTCGCCTGCGCCGCGTTCCGCGCGCTCGAACCCTATTACGCCGCCTATGCCGGCGCGGGCATGGGACTGCTGCTCTGGGCAGCGGTCGGCGGCATGGCGAGCCAGCCGCTATGGGTCGCCACCCGACGCCGCTTCGGCGACGGCAGCGTGCTGGTGGTGGCCGCAGCGGCGCTGACGATCGCGGTCGTCGTCCTGCTGGGGCCGTCGCGCGGCGGGCCGGTCGGGGCGGCGGCGATCGGGCTCGGCTTCGGGGTCGGCACCAGCGGCGTGTGGCTGATCCTGTGGACGGCGACGATGACGCACGCCGCGGCGGGGCGCGCCACCCGCCATGTCGGGGCCTTTACCTGCGTGTCCAAGCTGGCGCAGGCGGCGGCGATGCTGCTGCTGGGGCAGGTTCTGGCGACCTCGCCCTATCGCACGACGCTGGCCGATCCGTGGTCGGCACCGTCGCTGCTGATGGTCGCGGCTCTGGTCGCGATCGCGGGGTCCTGTCTGGGGTTGGCCGCTATCGTCCGCGTCAATCGAACAGCGTGCGATGAAAGATCAGCGACGCCGCGCCCAGCGGGCCGGACAATTCCGGTTCCAGACTAGCGACCGCCGTCACCGTCGCCGGTGCGCGCCGCTCGCGCCGGATCGGCCAGTTGTTTTCGGGCCAGTCGATCGCATCGACGATCCGCCGGGCAAGCGCGCGCGGAAGCCGTCCGCCGAGGATCAGCGCCTCGCAATCGAGCGTGAAGCGGAGCGCGCCGAACAGATAGGAAAAGGACGACTGGTGTTCCGCCAGCCACGCATCGACCCCCGGCCATGCCGGGTCGAAGCGCGCGACCATGTCGGAAATGCCGTCGCAGCGGACGCCATGCGCGGCGAGGCATTCCTGCAACGTGACGAGATTGGGCGTGACGCGACCGGACGACAGGAACAGTCCGCCGATTTCCCCTGCATTGCCGTGGCGTCCGCGCATCAGCGTTCCGTCCACCACGATGCCCGCGCCGAACCCGGCCGCCACGTTGACGTAGCAGAAGCTGGTATAGCGCGCGCCGATGCCGAGCAGCCGTTCGCCCAGCGTCGCCGCATTGGCGATATTTTCCACTACGACCGGCATCGCCAGATGGCGCGCGATCGCGTCGTCGAGATCGACCAGCGCCCATTCTTCGAGTTCCGGTGCCGGATTGACGGTTCCGGGACCGACGAAATAGCCGGCCACCGCGACGCCCATCCCGCGCAGGCGACGCCGGTCGATCCTCGCCCGGGCGAGTTCCTCGCTACCAAAGTGCGCCGCCGCATCGAGGATCGCCACGCGCGGCATGCCGGGCAGCGTCACCTCGCGCCGCGCCCGCACCGTGCCGGCAAGGTCGATCAGGACCGCGTCGGCGCGGTCGGTCATCACCGACAGGCCGATCGCGAACGCTGCATCGGGTTCGATATGGATGGTGGCGCTGGGCTGGCCCCGCCCCGCGGCGACGGCATCGCCGGCACGGACCAGCCCGGCCGTCTCCAGTTCCTCGGTCGCGCGAAAGATCGCGGTGCCCGACAGTCCCGTTTCGCGGATCAGCGCCGATCGCGACACGCTGCCATGCCGCCGCACCGCGAACAGCACCGCGCGTGCGCGATGGGATATCGTTGCCGCCTTCATCGCCCGTCGTTCCTCATCCTGCGCGGCCAGAGCGGTTTTCGACCGTGTCGCAGCACCGTCATCGCCCTGCGACCGACCGCTACGGGGCGGCCGCTTTCAGGTCCGTGGCCGGCGCTGCTCGCCGATCATGATGCTGTGACGTCATCGAAAACGCACCAGCGCGGTAGCGCGGAACAGAAAAATCGCAACATCGGCAGCGACTGTCAAATTAATATCATACAGCACGATATATAAAGAGTGGATCAACCGGGGAACATGATTCGCGATGCGTTACGGAACACGATGGACGGCCACCTTACTTGCGGGAACGCTGCTGACGGGAACGTCGGCGCTGGGACAGACGGCGTCGCCGCCGGCCACCGACGCCGCGACACAGGACAATCCGGGCGAAGACATCGTCGTCACCGGTTTCCGCGCATCGCAGCGGTCGGCGACGAAGGCGAAGCGCGATTCGGCGGTGATCCTCGACGCGGTGTCGCAGGACGATGTCGGCCGGTTGCCCGACCTGAACATCGTCGAGGCCAGCCGCCGCATCACCGGCGTGTCGGTGGTGGGCGGCGCGGACCCGACCAAGAACCGCGACATCTACCAGCGCGCCACGATCCGGGGTCTCGATCCGCGATACAATCTCGTCACGATCGACGGCATTCCGCTCGCCTCGCCCGACTGGGTGTTTCGTGGCGCGCGGCTCGACATGCTGCCCGCCTCGCTGGTGTCGCGGATCGAGGCGATCAAGAGCGTCAGCGCGCCCTATGATCCCCATGCGCTGGGCGGTCAGATCAACATCGTGTCGAAAAGCGCGTTCGACGGGCGCAGCGACCGGTTCCTCGTGATGAACGCCAATGGCGGGTACAACGACACCGCCGGCAAGCTGGTGCGCAGCGGCGGCCCGGCGATCCGTGCGGACGCGACCGGGGCGATGCGCTTCGGTGCCGATCGCGACTTCGGCGTCGTCGCCTCGGTCGAATATCAGCGTCTGCCGTCGACCGCGCGCGCCGAACTGCCCGGCGACACCAACGGCGCTGGCTGGTCCTATTTCACGCCGGCCGGCGCGCGCACGCCGTTCCCCAATCGGTCGACCGGGTTTGCGGTGCCGGTGCGCAACCAGGATTATTTCTTCGAAAACATGCGCACGCGGCTGAGCGGCAACCTGAAGCTGGAGTGGCGACCCGACGACGCGACCGAGGTGTCGCTGTTCGGCGGCTATTACCGCGACAAGGATACCGAAACCCGGTACGAGGTGCTGACGACGCCGACCGGCGCGCCGACCGGCGTGACCGCCGAGAGCGGCCGCTTCGCGCTGGGCGATCTGCAACAGGGCCTCACCTTTCAGCCGGTGACGCGTGATACCTGGCTGATCGATGCCAAGGGGCGGCATGATTTCGGCGACGGCTTCGTGCTCGACACCGTCCTGGCGGGCTCGAACGCCCAATATCGCGAACAGCGCGAGATGATAAAATACGACACCAGTCCGCGCCCCGGCACCACGAGCGTCGGTTTCCTGCCGCAATTCGGCTATGCCTACCGCATCGTCGACGGTCGACCGCGGCTCACGTTCAATGACGATACCGCCGGCGCGAACCCCGACAGCTACAAGGCGCTGTATTTTCGCGAGATCGCCCGCGACCTCGACTCCACCGTCGATTTCGCGCGCGTGAACCTCGGCGCGAACGCATCCGCACAGGATCGCGGTTTCGGGATCAATGTCGGTGCGGCGGTGACGCGCACCGACCTGTCCTACGATCAGCGGTACGTCGAATATGTGCCGGGCACCGTCGCCGGCCAGCAGGCGGTCGGCGGGCTGGCACCGATCCTCTACGATCAGCGGCCCGGCACCTATATGACGCCGGGTGTCCCCTATCTGCTGATCGACCGCGCGGCGGCATGGCAGCGGTTCGATCAGAACCGTGCCTCCTTCGTCACCACCGACCAGCGCGGCAACAACGCCGCCGACGATTTCCGCGATCTGGAAACGACGAAGGCCGGCTATGCCCAGGCGTTGTTCCGCGCCGATCGCTTCGACGTGCAGGCGGGTGTCCGCTATGACGCGACGACGCTGGTCATCGACACCAACGCGCCGATCCGCGCCGGCGCGTCGGACTATCAGGCGACGCGCCGCACCACCGACTATGCCTATTGGCTGCCGTCCGCGCTTGCCACCTATCAGCTGGACGACGGGATGCGGCTGCGCGCAGGCGTGTCGAAGACGATCGGCCGCCCGGATTACAGCCAATATGCCGCGCGCACGTCGTTCGGGGTCGGCACCGACGGCACGCTGACGATCAACACCGGCAACCCCGACCTGAAACCGCGCGAGGCGTGGAATTACGACCTGTCCTACGAATGGTATATGGGCGCGGGCATGATTTCAGTCGCGGGGTTCGTGAAGGACATCCGGAACGAGATCTTCACCAGCAGCCAGCAGGGACCGGCCACGCTGTTCCAGGGCATCCGCTACGACCGCGTGTTCGTCAGCACCCCGCGCAACGCCGCCGGCGCGCAGGTGAAGGGGCTGGAGGTCGCCTATGCGATGGACCGGATTCCCGCCGTGCCGGGGCTGGGCTTCAACGCCAACTTTACCCTGCTCGACGGATCCTATCGCCAGCCGGTCAGCGTCGCCGGCATCGCCGCCGGGTTGCCAGCCACGCGCAAGACCAGCGGACTGATCCAGCAGCCGGACTATATCGCCAACCTGACCGTCTTCTACGGCATCGGCCCGGTGGAGCTGCGCGGATCGTACAACCGCATCGGCCGGGCGCTGCAATCGGCCGACGGCGACACGCCGACGCGCGACCTGTATCAGGAACCCCGCCAGCAGGTCGACGTCCAGGCGCGCTATGCGGTCCGCGACGGCGTGGAACTGGTCGGGCAGGTGCAGAACGTGACCAATGCGCCGTTCGTCGTCCGGCAGGGCGTCGGCCGCGATTATGTCAATTATTTCTTCCCGGTCGGCCGCATTTTCTGGCTCGGCCTTTCGTGGAAGCCGACGCTGTGAGGGCGTGTGCATGGGTAGCCGCGCTTTGCCTGTCCGCCGCGACGCCAGCGGTTGCGGAGCAGCCCGCCGACACGGTGCAGGTCGTCCTAAAGTTCGTGAAGCGGGGATCGGCCGACGCGCCCGTCGCCCGCTTCGATCCGGCGTCGTGTCGTGCCTGCACCGTCGTCACGACGCCGCTCTACGCCGCGGAAAATGCGCGTGAGACGGTGATCGCGCTGGCGGTGCCGCGCCGCCGCTCGCTGGAACTGCGCTTTACGGGGCCGGCCGACGCCGTGCGCCGGGTCGTGCTGGAGAGTGGCGACGTGCCGTTCGTTCGATCGGGCGGTGCGACGATCGTGCAACTCCCGCCGCTCGCGCACGATGCGATCACCGCGGCGGAGGTCACGACCCATATCGTCGAGCCGGGGATGGTCCTGCGCTTCGAACATGCCGTGCCGCAGCGCCGCGCCGGTGCCTATGCGACCGGGCGCTTTCCGGAAACGGAACGGCGTGCGGCGGACGTGCTCGAATTCGCGCAGCGCGAGGTGATCCGTACGCTCGGTCTCGGCGAAGAGGCCGAACGCCGCGACTTCGGGCGTATCCAGGTGATGGGGTTCGACACCAACGCACCGCACGGCCATGTCGACGCGCCGCCGCATGTCCATATGCACCTGCGCTGGCCGCGCAATACCGGCACGCAGATCGGCCATTATTATCTCGGCCCCGACGGGCTGCTCACCCATAATGGCGTCGGGGTGAAGGGGCTTCCGGGCAACGGCCACCGATATGGCCGGGGCGAAACCTTCACCACCATCGCGCCGGACGGGAGCGACTTCTACTTCCACCGGATCACGCCGGAGGGATGGCTGGAAATCGGTCGCCCCGACGGTCGCGCCTGCCTGATCCGTCCGGCGGGCGTCGGCGGGTTTCAGGACGGCGGACTGATCCGCTGCGGTACCGACGCGCCGCGGGGCGTGCGCGTGACCGACGACCTTGCCCGCGGCGTCATCACCGCCACGACTGGCGATATCGTCGAGACGTTCCGCTACGATCCCGACACCGGCCTGCTCACCTCGCCCGACACGCCGCCGCCGATGACCCCGTCCAATTTCGTGCCCGAATAGCATTGCCCCGGCGTCCTGGTGCCCGTCGCGCGGGTGCCACGCCGCCGGGGCAACCGGTGGCGATGACGGCGTCGCCCGGTTTCGGGAAGAGCACGGCATCGGCCTCCCCCCGCGTTCAGCGCCGGCAGATCGGTCTGGCGGGCGATTTCCTGTACGATGCCGATCTTCTGGGCGATGGTCCGCATCGCGCCTGCGGCGCGTTCGACCGCGATGCCGCTCGCATCGCCGACCACGCCGCGCAGCCGCTCGGCCATCGACACCATGGCAAAGCCCAGCCTGTCCTGATCCGACAGCGGCTTGCGATCGACCTGGCCGGTATATGCCGGCCATCCGATCGTGTTGCCGGGACGGAAGATGGGTAACGGCACCTTCCCGCCACGTTGTGCGGTTCAAAAAGATAGGCGGAAGTACGGCCGGATCGATGGTCCGTCCGGCGGTGGGGCGTTGTCGCTGCGTCACACGGCGTGAATGCCGGCATCGCCGCCGGTTCCCATGCGATGGCGACCGCGCAACGGGCCGGTGCGTTACGGTGCGCAGATCGTCGCCGGGCGGCGGCCCCGGAAATCATTTGCGGTCACGCTTGCCATGGCGTTGCCGCACGGGTGCCGCTACCGGTCGGTTACGGAACAAGGGGATTGTGGATGGCTGGCGGATTGGTGGCACTGCTCGACGACGTCGCGGCGATCGCGAAGCTGGCGGCGGCGTCGCTCGACGATGTGACCGCGGCGGCGAGCCGCGCCGGGGCCAAGGCGGCGGGGGTGGTGATCGACGATGCGGCGGTGACCCCGCGCTATGTCGTCGGCCTCTCGCCTGCGCGCGAACTGCCGATCATCGGCAAGATCGCGCTGGGATCGCTAAAGAACAAGCTGCTGATCCTGCTGCCCGCGGCACTGCTGCTGAAGGTGTTCGCGCCATGGGCGATCACCCCGATCCTAATGGCGGGTGGCGCGTTCCTGTGTTTCGAGGCGGCGGAAAAGATCCTCGCCCCATGGCTCGGCGGACATGCGGAAGCGGAAGCGGCGACCATCGCCGATCCCGCCGAACTGGAACGCATGCAGGTCAGCGGCGCGATCCGCACCGACCTGATCCTGTCGGCGGAAATCATGATCATCGCGCTGAACGAACTGCCCGACATGCCGGTGTGGATGCAGGCGGTGGTGCTGGCGGCGGTCGGCATCGCGATCACGGTCGGCGTGTACGGCGTCGTCGCGCTGATCGTGAAGATGGATGATATCGGCCTTGCCCTCGCCCAGCGCGCCAGCGCCGTCGCGCAGACGGTCGGGCGCGGACTGGTCAAGGCGATGCCGGTGCTGCTGAAGGCGCTGGCGCTGATCGGCACCGCGGCGATGCTGTGGGTCGGCGGGCAGATCATCGTGCACGGGATGGAGGAGTTCGGCTTCGTCACCCTGCCGCACCTGATCCACGACGTCGCGCATCACGCCGCAGCGGCGCTGCCCGCGATCGGCGGCGCCGTGAACTGGATCGTCAACGCCGCGCTGTCGGCGGTGGTCGGCATCGTCATCGGCGCGATCATCGCCGGCGTGCTGCACATGATCCCGCGCAAGCATTGACGGGAGGGGAGGGGGCATATTGGCCCCCGCCCCCATCCGTTCGGTTCGAGTAGCTTCGAGCCTGCCCGGAAGCATCCGTCGAGAACCCCGTCCCCCGCGCTACAGACCCGCCGCCGCCGCGTTCAGCGCCGCATCCATCGCCGCCGTCGCCGACGCGCCTTCGGGAATGTCGTTGGCATAGAGCGCGAAGGTCAGCGTCTGCCCGCTCGCCGCGGTTATCGTCCCCGCCAGCGCGGAGGTGCCCGACAGCGATCCGGTCTTGGCGCGCAGCCTGCCGGCCAGCGGCGTGTCGCGGAACCGGCGCGCCAGCGTGCCGTCGACCCCCGCGACCGGCAGCGTCTCCAGCCATGTGGCACCCCATGGTTGCGCCCGTGCCCAGCCGATCAGCGCGACCATCGCCCGCGGGCTGACCCGGTTATAGGTCGACATGCCCGACCCGTCGGACAGATCCCATGCGGTGCGCGGCACGCCAGCCAGCGTCATGATCGCGCCGACGTTTTTCAGCCCGTCGGCGATCGATCCGGTCCCCCGAACCGCGCCGATCCGACGCAGCAGCAGTTCGGCATGCAGGTTCTGGCTGACCTTGTTGGTCAGCGCGATGTCCTCGACCAGTGGTCCGGGCTGCACCTGTGCCAACATCGGCGGGAAAGTGCCACGTTCGACGACCGCCCCGTCCTCCGCCGCGACATAGGGCCGGTGGCGAACCACGACCTTGCCGGCCACTCGCACCCCCCTGTCACGTAACACCTTCGCAAACATCCACGCCGCATAGTGCGCGGGGTCGTCGATCCCCACCCGGATGCGCTCGCCGTCCCCCGTGGCGACCGTCCCCGACACCCGCAGCAGGTCGCTGCCCGGCATCCGGTCATAGCCGATGGCGTTGCGCGCCCCGACCGTCACCCGGTTGTCGATCCGGTAATAGTCCGAACCGCCTACCACCGCCCGCCCCCCCTCGGCACGGACGGTCAGGACCAGTTCGTTGTCGTCCAGCGACAGCGCCGAAATGCCGGTTCCCGACCGGGTGGCGATGTTGTTCCACCCCATGCCCGGCGACCAGCGTTGGTCGGGAAACCGGCTGTCGTCGCCGATCACGTCCCCCACCACCCGCGTGGTCGCCGCCACCGCATCGGCCAGTATGGTCAGGCAGTCGCTGCGACAATCCCCCGCCGACGACAGCCGCGCATCGCCCGCACCCACCAACACCACGTCGCGCCCTTCGATCCGTACGCCCGTCCGGGCATCGTCGGGTCCCGTCACCGCCAGATGGGCAAAGGCAGCGATGGTCGTGAAAATCTTGGTATTCGAAGCGGGTACGAAGCGATTGTCGGGATCGATCGCGACGCGCTCGACGCCCGCCGCATCGCGGACGACCAGGCCGAACCGGGTTCCCGCCGGAGCCTGCGCCAGCGCGGCGCGCACCGCCGCCTCGACGCCGGGATCGGGTGCCGCCGCCGTCAGCCACAGTGCCGCGCCCGCCAACCCCGCCCGCCCGTATCGCATGTGCCTACCCCCCTGAAACGGCGTTTCGACGCATCGCCAATGCGAACGCCAGCACGACCGCAAATGACAGGCACGGTATTAGCATCGTCGTCTGGATCGACAGGATATCGTGGCTCAGCAATCCCATAGCCGGCGGGAATAGCGCGCCGCCGATAATCGCCATCACGATCAGCGGCGCGCCTAGCGTCGCCTGCGGTCCCAGATCGCGCACCCCCAGCGAGAAGATCGTCGGGAACATGATCGACATGAAGAAGCCGGTCAGCAGTAGCGCCCCGATGGCGACCATGCCCCCGGCCAGCGCCGCGACCAGCGTCAACACGATGTTGGCCAACGCAAATCCTGCCAGCAGCCGCGTCGCGGCGACCTTCTGCATCAACAGCGTCCCGACGAGCCGCCCGGCAAGGAACAGCGACAGGCTGATCGACAGCAGATAGGCGGCGTCGCGCTCGGGCGTCGCCGGACTCAGCGACTTCACGAAGTCGACGAAGAAGCTCCACACCCCGACCTGCGCCCCGACATAGAAGAATTGCGCGACGACCGCCCAGCGCAGCGTCCGGACACCGATCACCGACTTCAGCCCCGCCAGCGTGCCTCCGCGCGTGTCATGGGCGATATCGGGCAGGCGAACCACCGCCACCGCGATCGCGATGAGGATGACGACCCCGGCCAGCACCAGATAGGGCAACTGCACCATCTGCGCCTCGCTCGCCCGATAGGCTTCGAGCGCGGCGGGGGCCATCGCGTCGAGCGTCGCACGATCATGCTCGACGCCGGAAAAGATGAACAATGCGCCGATGCTGGGTGCGATTGCGCCGCCCAAGCCATTGAACGCCTGCGCCAGATTCAACCGTTGTTCGGCCCGCGCCGGATCGCCGAAGGCGACGATATAGGGGTTGGCCGCCGTTTCGAGGAACGCCGCCCCCGCCGCCAGCACGAACAGCGCAGCGAGGAACCCGGCAAATTCGCGGAGTTCCGCCGCCGGGTAGAAGAGCAGCGCGCCGACCGCGTACAGGCCGAGGCCCGCGAGGATACCGGCGCGATAGCCGAAGCGGCGCATGATGATCCCGGCGGGCAGCGCCATCAGGAAATAACCGAGATAGAAGACGAACTGGATGAAGCCCGCCTCCGCCCGGTTCAGCGCCAGCGCCTTTTGAAACTGGCGGATCAGGATGTCGTTGAAGTTGTTGGCGATCGCCCAGAGGAAGAACAGGCTGACCACCACCGCAAAGCCGACGCCGAACCCCGGCGTGATGAAGCGACGCGCGCCGGGATCGGTGGAGGCACCGGACGGCGGCGGTGGGGCGGTGAAGATCGGGATCGGCATGGCTTCCTCTCCGCCCGGCGAAGTCCGGGTCCATTCTTGTCGTCAGCGCCGACGGTATCGCGAAACGCGCGGTGACGCGTCGTTGATATCGGCCCAGCCGGACGGTGACAGGCCCGACCGCCGCGTCATGCGTGGTCGGTCAGGCGGAAGATGCGCGTCATCGGCGTCCAGCGGCTGCCATCGGGGGCGTGCGGCAATACCCGCTGGAACTGGCCCATCTTCGCTTCCCATGCGAC
The DNA here is from genome assembly GCF_001421155.1 of Sphingomonas sp. Leaf5. Classification (NCBI taxonomy): domain Bacteria; kingdom Pseudomonadati; phylum Pseudomonadota; class Alphaproteobacteria; order Sphingomonadales; family Sphingomonadaceae; genus Sphingomonas; species Sphingomonas sp. Leaf5. The sequence goes on from NZ_LMJZ01000012.1 coordinate 25,730, forward strand.
GACATCAGGATCGGCGAGGTCGGCAGCGGCCTTGGCCGCCGGATCGAACGCGTCGGTGACGGCCATCGTCATCACCAGCCGGTTGCCGGCGCGGTAGATGTCCATCTGCGTGATCCCGGCATCGCGGATCGACGCCAGCACGGGCGCGGGCACGTTGCCCGGCCGGTGCCAATGTTCATATTCGGAGATGGCGGCGGCATCGTCGGCGAGGTCGAGGGTCAGGACATGGATCATGCGTTCGACCAGCCGCCATCGATCACATGCACCGCGCCGGTGGTGTAGGACGATGCATCGGAGGCGAGGTACAGCGCCAGTTCGGCGATTTCCTCCGCCCGGCCCAGCCGCCCCATCGGCTGGCGGGCGGTGAACGAGGCGCGCGCGGCTGCGGCGTCGCCGGTTGCGGCCATGCGTTCCTCCAGCGACGGCGACTGGACGGTGCCGGGGCAGATCGCGTTGCAGCGGATACCCTGTCCGACGAAATCGAGCGCCACCGACTTGGTCAGGCCGATCACCGCTGCCTTCGACGCGGTATAGACGAAGCGGTTGGGCACCGCGATCACATGGCTGGCGACCGACGACATATTGACGATCGATCCGCCGCCCGCATCGATCATCGCCGGCAACAGGGCGCGGATCAGGCGATATTGCGCGCGGACGTTCAGGTCGAAGCTGAAGTCCCAATCGGCCTCTTCGGTGGTCAGGATCGTACCGGCATGGACGAAGCCCGCGCAGTTGAACAGGATATCGACCGCGCCGACCCGGCCGGCGAAATCCCGGATCGCCTGTGCGTCGAGCAGGTCGACGATATGCGCCTCGCAGCCATCGAGCGTCGCGAGCGCGTCGGCATTGATGTCGACCGCCAGCACCCGCGCCCCTTCGCGGGCGAACAGTTCGGCGGCGGCGCGGCCGATCCCTTGCGCGGCGGCGGTAACGATGGCGGTTTTGCCGGACAGACGGGTCATGCAGTCTCCGAGGAAGGAACGGGGGCGTCGGCGCGGACCAGACCGGCCTCGATCAGATCGTGCCACAGCGCGGGGGGCAGCGACAGGGTGGCGAGCGTCACTGCCTGCGCGACTTCTTGGCGGTCGGCCATGCCCGGGATGACGGTGTCGACCGCCGGATGCGCCATCGCGAATTGCAGCGCCGCCGCCGCCATCGGCACGGTATGGCGCGCACAGATCGCGGCGATCGCATCGACCCGGCGGACGATATCGGCCGGCGGCGCTTCGTAATTATAGCGCGCGTCGCCGCCGGTGCCGGTAGCGAGAATGCCCGAATTATACGGCCCGCCGAGGATCAGGCGGACGCCCATCGCTTCGCAGCGCGGCAGCAGCGTGTCGAGCGCGCCCTGTTCGAGCAGCGTGTAGCGGCCGGCAAGCAGGATCGCATCGAGTTCGACCCGGTCGAGCAAGTCCTCGCACACCGCGATCTCGTTCACGCCGATGCCGATCGCGCCGATCGCCCCCGCGTCTCGCAGGCTCCGCATCGCCGGGTAGCCGCCGTCGAGAAAGGTCGCCATCCGTGCACCGGCATCGGCACCATGGGTCATCGCGCCCAGATCATGCGCCAGCAACAGGTCGATGCGATCGCGCCGCAACCGGCCGCGACTGGCATCGAACGACCGCAGCACGCCGTCGCGCGAATAGTCGAAGGCGCTCTCGACCGGCTCGGGCGACACGAAGCCCTGCCGTTCGGTGGCGAGGTCGCTCTCGGGCACCGGTCGCAGCACGCGCCCGACCTTGGTCGATACGAAGGCGGTGCCGCCCGGATCGCGTTCCGCCAGCGCATCGCCCAACCGTCGTTCGGACAGGCCGAACCCGTAATGCGGCGCGGTGTCGAACGCGCGGATGCCGTGATCCCATGCAGCGTCGATCGTCGCCCGGGCGGCATCCTCGCCGACCGGACGATATAGATTACCGATCGCCGCCCCGCCGAAGCCGAGCTTGGCGGGACGCTGCCCTGCGGTCATCGCGTGTCCTCTCTCCGCTTATATTCGCGAAGAAATTTCACCTGTCAAAACCAAATCAATATACGACGACCGAGCGGATGCTTTCCCCGGCATGCATCAGCTCGAAGCCCTTGTTGATTTCGTCGAGCGACAGGACGTGGGTGATCATCGGGTCGATCTCGATCTTGCCGTTCATGTACCAGTCGACGATCTTCGGCACGTCGGTCCGCCCCTTCGCCCCGCCGAACGCGGTGCCGCGCCAGTTGCGCCCCGTCACCAGCTGGAACGGACGGGTGGCGATCTCCTTGCCAGCCTCCGCCACGCCGATGATGATGCTGGTGCCCCAGCCGCGATGGCATGCCTCCAGCGCCTGTCGCATCACGTCGGTGTTGCCGGTGCAGTCGAAGGTGTAATCCGCGCCGCCATCGGTCAGTGCGACCAGATGCTGGACCAGATCGCCGCTCACGTCCTTGGGGTTGACGAAATGGGTCATGCCGAAGCGGCGGCCCCATTCCTCGCGCGCCGGATTGATGTCGACGCCGACGATCATGTTCGCGCCGGCCATCCGCGCGCCCTGCAACACGTTCAGGCCGATGCCGCCCAGACCGAAGACGATGATGTTGTCGCCCGGCGCGACCTTGGCGGTGTTGACCACCGCGCCCACGCCGGTGGTGACGCCGCAACCGACATAGCAGCTGGTCTGGAACGGCGCGTCCTCGCGGATCTTGGCGACCGCGATCTCGGGCAGGACGGTGAAGTTCGAGAAGGTCGAACAGCCCATATAATGATAGATGGGCTGGCCCTTGTAGCGGAAGCGGGTCGTGCCGTCGGGCATCAGCCCCTTGCCCTGCGTCTGCCGAATCGCGGTACACAGGTTGGTCTTGCCCGACAGGCACGACTTACACTGGCGGCATTCGGGGGTGTAGAGCGGGATGACATGGTCGCCGACCGCGACACTGGTCACGCCCGCGCCGACTTCGCGCACGATCCCCGCGCCCTCATGACCGAGCACCGAGGGGAAGATCCCCTCGCTGTCGAGGCCGTCGAGCGTATAGGCATCGGTATGGCAGACGCCGGTCGCCATGATCTCGATCAGCACCTCGCCGGCCTTCGGGCCTTCGAGGTCGAGTTCGACGATTTCGAGCGGGCGCTTCGCTTCGAACGCGACGGCGGCACGGGTCTTCATGGGGCGTCTCCTTGGGTGCTCCCCGACTAGCGGGCGCGGACGGGGGTCGGCAAGGGGGCGGTGGTGCGCTAGGGGATTGGCGATGAAGTTGCGCTCGCTCCTGCCCTGTGCCGTTCTGCTGCTATCGGCCTGTGCCGGTGGCGGGTACCGGCCGGTCAGCGATGCGGTGGTCAAGGTCGGGCGGCCCTATCAGGTGCGCGGCGTCACCTATGCGCCCGCCGTCGATCCGGCGTACGACATGCTGGGGCTGGCGAGCTGGTATGGCAGCGAATCGGGCGGGCGCACCGCCAATGGCGAGCGGTTCCGGCCCGGCTGGGTCACCGCCGCGCACACCACCCTGCCGCTGCCGAGCTATGTCGAGGTGACCGCACTCGACAGCGGGCGGCGGGTTCTGGTGCGCGTCAACGACCGTGGGCCGTTCACCGGGCGCGGGCGCATCCTCGACCTGTCACGCGGCGCGGCGGAGGCGCTGGGCGCGCGCGGGGCCGGCGTGGTGCCGGTGCGGGTGCGGGTGGTGGTGCCCGACGAGCGCGACCGCGCGCGGCTGCGCAAGGGCAAAGGCGCGCGCGAACTGCCGCCGGTGGATGAGCGGACGCGGACCAATTTGCGGGCGCAGTTACGCGCGAGCGGGCTGTAGCGCGTCCAAAGGTCACGAAGGTCACACTAACGACGCTTGTGTTGCATAGCGTTCGCAATACCGAGCACCGTTGGTGGGTCGATCTGACGACGTCAAAGAGCGGCAGGCAAGCTAAACCTGCGCGATCCTGACCGTTCGTCGCGCGGTAGGAAAGGCCCTATTTCACCTGCATCCCGGCCAGTCGCTTGTCCTGTTCGGCCTGTACCGGCACGCCGAGCGCGGTGCGCAGCGCGTCGGGGATCAGTGCGCGGTCATAGGGTTCCTGCGTCATCGGCGCATCGCCCTTGCGCCCGAACTGCGTGCCGTAAATCTGTTTCTGGCCGATCGATTGCAGATAGCGGTCGAGCGTGGCGGCCGCGATCCAACTGGCATCCTTCATGCCTCGCGCAGCCGATGCGAGAGCGAGCGTGTGCGCGAGAAGATAGTCTTTGGGCTGGCTGCCATGCTGGAACACGAAGGCCGCGGCATAATAATCCTCGGCGGTCGTCAACTTGCCCTCGTCGAGCAGGGTCCGCGTCCGTGCCCGGCGGGCGATGTCGTCGGCGATCATCCGGCGGACGAAGGCCATGTCCTTATATTGTTCGGGTTTGACGTTCTGCCGAACGGCCTGATCCTCGGCGAACAGCTTCGCCATTTCGGCATTGCCGTGGAGCGGAGCGGTCTGCGCGAGCGCGGGGGTGGCGAGGAACAGGGCGGACAGGGCGATCGTCAGGTGGCGCATGGAGCCTCGCTTGGATGGGAGGCGGCCAAGGTGTCGCAGGATCGGGCCGGCGTACAGTGGATACGAAAAGGGCGGCCTCCTTGCGAGGCCGCCCTTTCGGTTTCTGCCAGCGTAGCGGGCAAAGCCCGCGCCGTCGGTCGCTGCTTGTGCAGCGCCGGCCGCTCGCGCTGAGGGGTTGCCTCGGTCCAGCTGCGCTGGACCTTGGCTCAGCGCGAGATCAGCGCGAGTAGAATTCCACGACCAGGTTCGGTTCCATCTTCACCGGATACGGCACTTCGTCCAGCGTCGGAACGCGGGTGAAGGTGACCTTGGTGCCTTCGGCGCCGATATATTCGGGGATGTCACGCTCGGCGAGGGTCTGCGCTTCGAGGACCAGCGCCATTTCCTGCGCCTTGGTGCCCAGCGAGATTTCGTCGCCGACATAGCAACGACGCGACGCGATGTTGCACTTCACGCCGTTGACGCGGACGTGGCCGTGGCTGACCAGCTGACGCGCGGCCCAGACGGTCGGCGCGAACTTGGCGCGGTACACGATCATGTCGAGGCGCTGTTCGAGCAGGCCGATCAGGTTCTGACCGGTGTCGCCCTTCATGCGCGACGCTTCTTCATAGGTGCGCTTGAACTGCTTTTCGGTGACGTCGCCGTAATAGCCCTTCAGCTTCTGCTTGGCGCGCAGCTGGGTGCCGAAGTCCGACATCTTGCCCTTGCGGCGCTGACCATGCTGGCCGGGGCCGTATTCCCGCTTGTTGACCGGGCTCTTGGGACGACCCCAGATATTCTCGCCAAGACGGCGATCGAGCTTGTACTTGGCGCTGGAGCGCTTCGACATCGTAAATCCAATGCAATTGCAGTAACGTTTGACCATCCAGTCGGACGATCGCGGCTCCCGGTATTCGCCGCCGGTCTTGCGACCGGGGCCACCGCTTCACCGGGAATGCGGGGCCGAATTGCGAAGGGGCGCGCCTAGCCGGATGGTCCGACAGAGTCAAGCTGGACAAGCCGCAGCGCAGCCGCCACAGCGCGGGGCATGACGATCCTGCCCGGCCCCGACTGCACTACCATGACCGACGTCCGTGCCGGGGTCGATCACGTCGACCGCGAACTGGTCGCGCTGCTGGCGCGGCGCTTCGCCTATATGGACGCCGCCGCCCGCATCAAGCCGGGCCGCGAAGCGGTGCGCGACGAGGCGCGCAAGGCACAGGTGATCGCGAATGCGCGCGCGGCGGCGGCGGCGGCGGGGGTGCCCGATGCGGTGGTCGCGGATTTGTGGGAGCGGCTGGTCGAGGCGTCGATCGGGTATGAGCTGGCGCGGTTCGACGCTACGCGGGGGTAGGGTGGTGGTTGCACCGCTACCTCCGACCGATCGATATTCAGCTGCGAGGTCGGCAAACTGCTCCCCTCCCTGACAAGGGAGACTGGGGGTGGGTCGGTCTGGGGCTGGCGGGTCGCTCCCTCGCGGGCCAACCCACCCCCGACCCAGCGTCGGGTAAACAGTGCCCCGCACTGTTTAGGTCATGCCGGGGGCATGACCGGCCCGACGCTCTGATCAGGGAGGGGGGAAGTCGAAACCTTACGGAAGGTCGATCGGTCCTGACGTGCCCTTAGTGGTTGTCGCGCGGCAGGCCGCGGGTCTGGGCGATCTGCTGATACGCCTCGGCCCCTTCGAGGATCGCGCCGGTCGACATCTGGCCGACGACCGAGCGCTGGATTTCCTGCCACGGGGTCTGCGACGCCGGATATTGATAGCCACCGGCCGCTTCGAGCTCGCGGCGGCGCTGTGCCAGTTCCTCGTCCGCCAGCAGCACGTCGGCGCGGCCCTTGCCCAGATCGATGCGGACGCGGTCGCCGGTGCGCAGCAGCGCCAAGCCGCCACCCGCCGCCGCTTCGGGGCTGGCGTTGAGGATCGAGGGCGATCCCGACGTGCCCGACTGACGCCCGTCGCCGATGCACGGCAGCGCGCTGATCCCCTCGGTGATGAGATAGGCGGGCGGACGCATGTTCACGACCTCGGCGGCACCCGGATAGCCGATCGGCCCCGCGCCGCGCATGAACATCAGCGTTTCGGGGGTGATGCCGAGCGACGGATCGTCGATGCGGTGGTGATAATCCTCGGGGCCGTCGAACACGACCGCCGGCCCTTCGAACGCTTCGGGATCGTTCGGGTTGGACAGATAGCGTTCGCGGAATTCGGGACCGATCACGCTGGTCTTCATGACCGCCGCGTCGAACAGATTGCCCTTCAGCACGATGAAGCCGGCCTCTTCCTTCAGCGGCTGGCCGAACGGGCGGATGACCTTTTCATCCTCGATCGTCGCGTCGCGGCAATTGTCGCCGATCGACTTGCCGTTCACGGTCAGCGCGTCCTGGGCGATCAGGCCCGCACCCATCAGTTCCTTGACGACCGCCGGTACGCCGCCCGCGCGGTAATAATCCTCGCCCAGATATTCGCCGGCGGGTTGCAGGTTCACCAGCAACGGGACCTTGTGGCCCTGTTCCTGCCAATCCTCGATCGGCAGGTCGACGCCGATATGGCGGGCGATCGCCGCCAGATGGATCGGGGCGTTGGTCGAACCGCCGATCGCCGAATTGACCTTGATCGCGTTGTGGAACGCGTCCTTCGTCAGGATCTGCGAGGGTTTCAGATCCTCGCGGACCATGTCGACGATGCGCAGGCCGGTGCGGTACGCGATTTCCTGCCGGTCGCGATACGGCGCGGGGATCGCAGCCGACCCCGGCAACTGCATGCCGAGCGCCTCGGCCAGCGAGTTCATCGTCGTCGCCGTGCCCATCGTGTTGCAATAACCGGTCGAGGGTGCGGACGAGGAAACTAGCCGGATGAACTCCTTGTTGTCGATCTCGCCGGCGGCGAGCAGCTGCCGCGCCTTCCACACGATCGTGCCCGATCCGGTGCGCTCGCCCTTGTGCCAGCCGTTGAGCATCGGCCCGACCGACAGCGCGATGGCGGGGATGTTGACCGTCGCGGCGGCCATCAGGCACGCCGGCGTCGTCTTGTCGCAGCCGATGGTCAGCACCACGCCGTCGAGCGGATAGCCGTACAGCACCTCGACCAGACCCAGATAGGCGAGGTTGCGGTCAAGGCCGGCGGTCGGACGCTTGCCGGTTTCCTGGATCGGATGGACCGGGAATTCGAGGACGATGCCGCCCGCTTCGCGAATCCCCTCGCGCAGCCGCTCGGCCAGCACGAGGTGGTGGCGGTTGCAGGGCGACAGGTCGCTGCCGGTCTGGGCGATGCCGATGATCGGCTTGCCCGACTGCAACTCTTCCTGGCTCAGGCCGAAGTTCAGATAGCGCTCGATATAGAGCGCCGTCATGTCGATATTCTCGGGGTTGTCGAACCAGGCGCGGCTACGCAGGGGGGGCATGTCGGTCATGGAAATTCCGGTGCAGCAAGTGGACGGACGAACAGGGGCAATCGGGGTGCAGGCGACACGGACGGCCGAGCCGGGTGCGTGCAGGCGAGTCGGACGATGCCCGTCTTCACCCTGTTTCCTCCCCCGTATCAAGCGCCGTTGACGCCATGCGTTGGCGCATATAGTCAGACAAAATCGAATTGGGCAAGCGACGCGACGGACCAAACCGTCCCGCCAGCCGTAAAATGGGAGAAGACGAGGATGCCGGCCCCAATATCCGCGCGCACCGGCGCGGTGCCACAAGGCGCGTCGGGCGCCAGTTACGCGCCCGCACTGACGCTGCTGGCCAGCCTGTTCTTCATGTGGGGGTTCATCACCGTCATCAACAACACGCTGCTGCCGCATCTGCGCAGCGTGTTCGACCTGAACTATACCCAGACGACGCTGATCGAAAGCGTGTGGTTCATCGCCTATTTCTTCGCATCGATCCCCTCGGCCAAGCTGATCGAGCGAATCGGGTATCAGAAGTCGCTGGTCATCGGGTTGCTGATCATGGCGGCCGGGGCGCTGGGCATGGTGCTCGCCGCCAGCCTGCCGTCCTATGGCGTGACGCTCGTCATGCTGTTCGTGATCGCCAGCGGCATCACGCTGCTGCAGGTCGCGGCCAACCCCTATGTCGCGGTGATCGGTCCGTCGGCGACGGCGTCGTCGCGGCTCAATCTGGTGCAGGCGATGAACTCGGCGGGCACGATGCTCGCGCCGCTGTTCGGTGCGTATCTGATCCTCGGCCGGTCGAAGGGCGGCACGTCGGAGGCGGGCACGGTGCTGACCCAGGCCGAGCGGATGGCCGACGCGCACTCGGTGGTCCTGCCCTATGTGCTGGTCGCGATCGTGCTGGTCGTGCTGGCGGTCATCATCGCCCGCTTCCCGCTGCCGGCGATGGGATCGTCGACCAGCCGCGTGGCGAAGGAGGAACGCAAGAAGCATTCGCTGTGGAACCACCGCAACCTGGTGTTCGGCGTACCCGCGATCTTCATTTACCTGATCGCCGAAATCGGCGTCGCCAACCTGTTCGTGAACTTCGTCAGCCAGCCCGACATCGCCAACGTCACCAACGAACTGGCCGGGCGCTACCTGACCTTTCTGTGGGGCGGCATGATGATCGGCCGGTTCGTCGGCAGCTTCGTGATGCAGAAGGTCGATGCGGGCAAGGTGCTGGCGTTCTTCTCGATCGGGGCGTTCGTGGTGATGCTCGGCGCAACGTTCCTGAGCGGTCCGGCCGCGATGTGGTCGCTGATCCTCGTCGGCCTGTTCCACTCGATCATGTTCCCGACGATCTTCACGCTCGGCATCAAGGGGCTGGGGCCGCTGACCGAGGAAGGGTCGGGGCTGCTGATCATGGCGATCGCCGGCGGTGCGCTGGTGGTGGTGCAGGGCTGGCTGGCCGACCGGTACGGCCTGCAATGGTCGTTCCTGCTGACCGCCGCCTGCGAACTGTACATCCTGTTCTATGCGGTGTGGGGATCGAAGGTGACCAATTCGATCGACGACGTCCCCGCCGACACCGACGTCTTTGCATAAGGAACCTTCGATGACTCTCCGTCTGTTGCAGCGCGTCGCCCCGTCGCGCGCCGTGATCGCCGCGACCGAAACGGCCGCGCACATCGTCCCCGGCGTCGACAGCGTCCGCACGCTGGCGCTGCGCGCGATCGATGCCGGCCACAGCATCGCCGACGAGGTCGCGGCGCTGGGGCAGGGCGAGGCGGTCGATATCGCCGCGCTGCTCGATGCCGGTGCGATCGGATCGCCGATCGACCATGAGGACCCGGCGCATGTCATCATGACCGGTACCGGCCTCACCCATCTCGGATCGGCCGAGGGCCGCGACAAGATGCACCGCGCCGCCGCCGAAGCAGCGACCCAGACCGATTCGATGCGGATGTTCCTCGAAGGCGTCGAGGGCGGCAAGCCGGCCGAGGGTCAGGTCGGGCAGCAGCCCGAATGGTTCTACAAGGGCGATGGCGGGCAGATGGTTGCGCCGGGTGGCGACTTCACCATGCCGCATTTCGCGCAGGACGGCGGCGAGGAGCCCGAACTGGCCGGCATCTATGTCATCGGTTCGGACGGCACGCCGCACCGCATCGGCCTCGCGCTCGCCAACGAATTTTCGGACCATGTGACCGAACGCCACAGTTATCTGTGGCTGGCGCACAGCAAGCTGCGCCAGGCATCGGTTGGCCCCGAATTGCTGGTCGGCTTGCCCCCCGAGCATATCGAGGGTTCCAGCCGCATCGTCCGGAATGGCGAGACGATCTGGGAAAAGCCGTTCCTGTCGGGCGAGGCGAACATGTCGCACAGCCTGTCGAACCTCGAACATCATCATTTCAAATACGTGCTGTTCCGCCGCCCCGGCGACATTCACGTCCATTTCTTCGGCACGGCGACGCTGTCCTTCTCGGACGGGGTGCGGACCGAGGAAGGCGACGTGTTCGAGATCGAAGCCGCGCCGTTCACCCTGCCGCTGCGCAACCGGTTGACGCGCGCGGCGGAAGAGCGCGTGGCGGTGAAGCTGCTGTGATAGTCTCGCCGTTCCGGCCATCGTCATCCCGGCGCAAGCCGGGATCCATTGTGTCGGGCGCTATCGAAAGATGCGCAACCTGACGGCATCCATGGATCCCGGCCTGCGCCGGGATGACGGTTGAGGGGCGGTATGATGCCCCATCGCCCCTGCGTCATTCCCGCGCAGGCGGGATCCATATCCGCCAACGATCTTGCTTGAGCCGCAACCCCGGCGTGTATGGACTCCCGCCTGCGCGGGAGTGACGAAGGCAGGCTAGTTACGCCCCCCGTTCACTTCGAGCATGTCGAGAACCGTAGTCGAGAAGGGGGTGCCTCGAACGACCCGTTCTCGACGAGGTTCGGGTCGAATTGTCCCCGGAGAATTCTGGACCCTGCGGGGCATGGTTTACCCGGGCCTCTTCTCGACTTCACTTGAAGCTGCTCGAACCAAACCGGCTTCTGGTGGTGCAGCTACCCCAGCAACGGTTCGATCCGGTCGAGCAGCGGCAGCTGGCTCTTCAGCATCAGCGTGCGGGCTTCGGCGACCGGCATCCACCGTGCCGCGTCGACTTCCGGAAAGCTGCGGCGACGGCCGCTGCGGGGGGGCCATTCGATTTCGAACAGGATGCTGGTGATCGCCCCGGTATCGACATCCTGTTCGGCGGCGAAGGCCGATACCGACTTGCCGCCCGCCTGTCGCACCATGCCGAGCGGTTCGAGCGGGCCGGTGACGGTGACGCCCAGTTCCTCGGCCACTTCGCGGCGCGCGGCATCCTCGACCGCTTCGTCGGGTTCGATCTGGCCCTTGGGAATCTGCCACGCGCCGACATGCCGCCGCGCCCAGAACGGGCCACCGGGATGGACGAGCAGTACGGCCGGCCCAGGCGTCCGACGATAGAGCAGGATGCCGGCGCTGTGCTGTGGCATGAAGGAGTCCCCGATTTTTCGGGCGATCGTGACCGTCGCCCTTGGTTGATGGACAGACGCCGCCGACCCATGTTGCGTTCCATCGATGCCGCAACTCGACCTCTTCGCCGCCGAACCGGTGCTGCCCGGCCTGACCCATGCGTCGTCGTTGGTGGCGGCCGACGACCTGCCCGCGCTGGCGGCGGCGATCGATGCCGCGCCGCTCGTCCCCTTTCGGTTCCAGCAATGGACCGGGCTGCGGCGGACGGCGTCCTATGGCTGGCATTATGATTTCGAGCAGGGCCGGGTGGGGCGGGCCGAACCGATGCCCGACTGGCTGCTGGCGGTGCGCGCGCGGGCGGCGACGTTTGCCGGGCTACCGCCCGATGCGCTCGTGCAGACGCTGCTGATCCGGTACGATTCCGGTGCGGGCATCGGCTGGCATCGCGACCGGCCGGTGTTCGAGCATGTCGTCGGCCTGTCGATCGGCGCGCCCGCGACGCTGCGCTTTCGACGGCGGCGGGAGGGTGGGTTCGACCGGTTCGCGCTGCCGCTGGTCGCGGGCGGCGCCTATCACCTGACCGGCGAGGCACGCTGGGACTGGGAACACGGCATCGCGCCGATGGCCGAACCGCGCTGGTCGATCACCTTTCGCAGCCTGACCGAACGGTTCGTGCGGAGTTTGCGCGATGCGTGAGTTGAGCCTGCACGTCGTCGGGGCCGACCATCCCAATCGCGGTGGCGGCAATCGCCGGTTCGAGATATTGCTGTGTGCGCCGGGCGAGGCGGTGACGCTGGTCCCCGAACCGCGCAATCCGGTCGACCCACATGCGGTGATGGTGCTGAGCGCGCGCGGGGTCCAGATCGGCTATCTGACCGCCGACCGCGCGGCATGGATCGCCGGCATGTTGCGCAGTGGTCGAGACGTCGCGGCGATCTTTCAACAGGCGACCGCGATGGGCGCGGCGATCCGGATCGCGTTCGACGGCGCGGTGCCGGTACTGCCCCGGCCGGTGGTGGTGCAGGTTGATCCCGACCCGGATTTCTGGCCGGACGACCTTCCCCCCGACGATTGAGGCGGAACCCCGTCGCTACCGCCCGATCCAGTGCCTGCGCACGAACCACGCGACGATCGCCGCGCTCATGACGACGCATAGCCCGACCACCCCCGCAAAGGCCCATGGTTCGTCGGCAAAGGGAATGCCCTTCACATTCATGCCGAGCAGACCGGTCAGGAAGGTCAGCGGCAGGAAGACCATCGCCGCGATCGCGATCTGCAACGATCGCTGGTCCAACTGTTCGGCGCGCAGGTCGGTCAGCGTCTCGTGGATCAGCGCGGCGCGTTCGCGGATCGAATCGACTTCCTCGGCCATGCGGGCGGCGCGGTCTGCGGCGGCGGCGAGGTGCAGGCGGTCGTCCTGTTGCAGCCAGTCGCCCGGTAACTGGCCGAGCTTTTCGAGTGCCGCGCGCTGCGGCACGAGGAACCGGCGATAGCCGATCGCGCGGACGCGGGTGTGGGTCACCGCGCGCCGCTGTTCGAAGATGCGGGTCGGGTCGAGCGCCTCTTCGCACTCGTCGAGCGTGTCGCCCAGATCGGCGATCAGCGGGTCGAGCTGTTCGGTAATCGCGCTGGCAAAGGCGACGATCAGGTCGCCGGGATCGGCGACGCCGCCGCCCTCGACCCGGTCGACCACCGTATGGAACGCGGTCAGACGGCGGCGCGTGACGGAATGGACCCGCCCGGCGCTGGCATAGAGCCGGACCGAGGCGAGCGGATCGGCGCTGGACAGCACGTCGTCGGACAGCCCGCGCAAATTGACGAACGCCCCTTTGCCCAGCGCATCGCAGCGCGGGCGCGTCTCGACGGCGGTCAGCGGATCGATGACATATTCGGGCAGATGCGCATGGTCGCGCAGCCACAGCGCGACCTGATCGCCTTCGCCGTGCAGGTGGATCCACGTAAAGCCGCCCGTCGTATCGATCGCCGTCAGCGGATCGACCGACGTCGCCTTGCCCCCCTCGATATGCCATGCCGAGCAGGTCATGCCAGATCGATCGTCAGGCCAGGGAGCGGGTCGGCGGGCACGGGTTCCATGATCCGCACGGCATCGGCACGCGCACGGTCGAGGATCGCCGCCGGCACGTCTGGTGCGTGATAGATGCGGTCGGCCTGTCCCAGCCAGCGGGCTTCGCGTAAGCTTAGGTCGTCGGGATCGGCGGACCGCAGCCGGATCACCTCGACCCGGCCGGCGACCGCCGCCGCACCGTCCAGCCACTGCGCGACCGCGTCGTCGGCATGCGGCACCATCGGGTCGAGCGGTCCGCCCGCCGCGATCGCCGCACCGATCGCGCGGCGGCGGTCGCCGCCATCGGGGAAGCGGGCGCGCAGTGCCGCGCGCGCCGCGCCCAGCCCCTCGGCCAGTCGCCCGACGCCGGCGGGCAGGATCGCCTCCAGCCGCTGGCGGATCGCCGCCGCCAGTCCCGCCGACACGCCGCCGGTCGAGATCGCGATCAGGATCGGCGACCGGTCGACGATCGCGGGCAGGGTGAAGTCGCAATCGGCGGGCCGGTCGACGGCGTTGACGAGGATGCCGCGCGCCTTCAGCCCGTCGATCGCCAGGCGCGCCTCGGCATCGTCCTCGACCGCGACCACCGCGATGCGGGCGTGCGCGTCGTCGGCGACGACGGTCAGCCCGCTGCGTTCGAGCAGGCGGCGCTTGGCATCGGCCGGCTCGCCCTCCCCGACGAGGAGGACGCGCCGCCCGGCGGTGCGCAGCAGGATCGGCAGCCCGTTCACAGCCAGGGCGGCAGGCGATCGGCCTCGGCCAGTGCCGCGATCGGCGGGCGTTCGCGCACGACTGCAAACCGGTCGCCCGCCACCAGCACCTCGGGCACCAGCGCGCGCGAATTGTAGGTCGAGGCCATGGTCGCGCCATATGCACCGGCGGTCATGAACGCCACCAGATCGTCGGCGGCGACCACGTCCATCGCGCGACCCAGCGCAAAGGTGTCGCCGGTCTCGCACACCGGGCCGACGATGTTGGTCACGGCGCGCTCGCCGGTCGGGCGGACGGCGCGGATGTCGTGATAGGCGTCGTACAGGCTGGGGCGCAGCAGGTCGTTCATCGCCGCATCGACGACCACGAACGGCGCGGTCGCGCCCTGTTTCACGCGGATGACGCGCGACACCAGCACCCCGGCATTGGCGACGATCAACCGGCCGGGTTCGAACATCAGCCGCGTGTCCCAGCCGGCGGTCGCGCGGGCGACCATCGCGCCATACTCGGCGGGAGACGGCGGCAACGGACGGGCCGGGTCATAGGGTACGCCCAGACCACCGCCCAGATCGGCATGGGTGATGGCGTGACCGGCGGCGCGCAGTTCGGCGATCAGCGCACCGACCCGGTCGAACGCCGCCGCCAGTGGTACGAGGTCGGTCAGCTGGCTGCCGATATGCACCGCGACGCCGCGCACCTGAATACCGGGCAGCGATGCGGCATGGGCATAGGCGGCGGGGGCGGCATGGTAATCGATGCCGAACTTGTTCTCCTTGCCGCCGGTCGAGATCTTCGCGTGGGTGCCGGCGACGACGTCGGGGTTCACCCGGATCGCGATCCGCGCGACGGTGCCGAGGCGGGTGGCGACCGCCGAGAGCATGTCGAGCTCGGGTTCCGATTCGACGTTGAACTGGCCGATGCCGGCGTTCAGCGCCTGCGCCATTTCGTCGGCGGTCTTGCCGACGCCCGAGAACACGATCTTGTCCGGGTCCATGCCGGCGTCGAGCGCACGGTACAGCTCGCCACCCGACACGACATCGGCCCCCATGCCGGCCCGGGCGAGCGTCGCCAGCACCGCCTTGTTCGGATTGGCCTTTACCGCGAACGCGACCAGCGGTTCGCCGGTGCCCAGCCCCGCCACCGCTTCGCGAAACACGCGGACATGCCGTTCGAGCGTTGCGGTCGAATAGACATAGACAGGGGTTCCGACCGCATCGGCGATGGCGGGCAGGCTGACATCCTCGGCATGGAGCGTGCCGTTGCGAAGCGTGAAACAGTCCATGCGCCAGCCTTTAGAACGGCGCGGGCGCGAAGAGAATGGCCGAACGCGTCCGCCCCCTGTTTCGCGCGATGCCGGAGCGGATTTCCGGTCCGGTCGGCCGCCACCCTATCGCGCGGCGAACCCGATCATCTGTTCGACCATCAGCCGCAACTGGCCGTCCGCCTTGTCGATTGCGCCGTCCTCGACGGTGTTGATCGCCACGCCGAACGGCGTTGGCCAGCCGCGCAGGGCATGGGCGACGGTGCGCAGCGTGCCGAGCGTCGCCACCGCCGCCTGCCACCCGGCGGCGGTCGCCACCAGCCCGACCGGCAGTCCGTCGAAATAGACGCGGTCGTCGCGGCGCAGCATCTCGACATGGTCGAGCGCGTTCTTGACCAGCCCCGACAGCGTGCCGTGATAACCGGGCGATCCGATGATGATCCCGTCGGCATCGCGCAGCGCGCGCAGGAACGACTGGATACGCGCATTGCTGCCCGCCGTTTCGGGTTCGTAGTTCGGAAAGTCGATTGCCGGCCCGGTCAGCAGCGTCGTGCGCGCACCCAGCGTCGCGGCATGGGTCAGCGCCCGCTCCAGCGCGGCAGCGGTTCCCGAGGTCGGGCGCAGCGTGCCCCCCAGCGCGACGATATGCGGTTGCTTCATGGCCGCAGCGCTAACCGATCATCGCCGCGCTTGCCAGCCTCAACGCGGTCGCACCGCTTCCCATGCCTCGGCGATATCGGTCAGCGACGCGGCGGCGTTCAGGAAGGGGCGCGCATCCTGCCCGATGCTGGCGTTGACGATCTGTTCGCGCAGGCCATTATACAGCCGCGACAGGGTCTGCGACAGGTCGCCGCCCTTGTCGAAATCGAGACCGGCTTCGAGCGCGAACAGGATCGCGGTCGCACGCGTCACCCGGTCGCTCTTCATCGCATATTGGCGGTTGTCGGTCGCCCATGCCGCCGAGCGCAGCGCCCGGACCGCTTCCTCGTACAACAGCGACACCAGCGCGTGCGGGTCCGCGCCGCCGGTGCGTGCGGCAAGATCGACCGATCGATAGGTCTGGGCGGGATCGCCGGACAGGGCGGTGGCATAGCGGGTCATTATTCGCTCCGCGTCCACATCTTGATCTGGTTTTCCATGAAGGTCTGCTGTGCCTTGTACGCGGCGACGCGCGCCTCGGACGCCGCGAACTGCTGCGTCATCCGGGTGGAGGTCGTTTCGGTCTGATCGGCGACCTTGGCCTGTTCCTTGGCCAGATTGGTCTGCGCCTCGGCATAGCGCTTGTCGCTTGCACCCAGCCCCAGCGTCGTGCTCTTCGCCGCGACCGCGATGCGGTTGAGCGCGGCGGGCAGGCTCTGGCCGCCCGTCTTGTCGCTGCCGGTACCGGGCACGAACATCGCCTCGACCGCGTCGGGATTGTTGACGAGTGCCGCCGACAGCAAATCGTCATCGACGCGCAGCGACCCGTCATTGTTGGTCGCGACGCCGATCCGCGCCAGCGTCGTCGGGCTGCCGTCGGTCTTGCCGGTCAGGTCGGCGATGCTCAGCTTTTGCAGCGACCGCTTCAGCGACTGCGCGGCCGGGTCGGCGCGCAGGTCGCCGGTGATTGGGTCGGTCGCCTTGTTCACCGACGCCAGCATGTTGTTATACGCCTCGACGACGTTCTTCACCGCCTCCTTCAGCGCATCGGTCGGCCGCGACGAACTGAGCGTCACCGGGCCGTCGGTCGTCACCGCCTTCAGCTCCAGCTTCACGCCGTCCGCACCGGTGATCGTGTTCGACGCGCTGACCATCGGCACGCCATCGACGCTGAACACCGCATTGCCCGCGCGGGTCACGACCTCGGCCCCATCGGTGGTGCTGCTGTCGAAGTCGACGTTCAGCCGCTCCAGCCCCGGCACCGCGCTGCCGCTGGCGGGGGTGGCGGTCATGGTGAAGGCCTGGTTCGCGCCGTCGGTGCTGCGCAGCACCAGCCGCTGGCCATTGGCGTCGTTCACGACGCTGGCGGTCACGCCCGCCTTGGCCGCGGTGATCTTGTCGGCGACCTTTTGCAGCGAGGTCGCATCGGCGGCATCGATGGTGATCGGCGGGATGGTCGTGCCGTTGGCGGTGAACGTGCCGTCCGCCCCGACGCTGCCGAGTTTCAGCTGGAGCGTACCGGTGCCGACCGAGGCGGTGGTGCTGAACGAATCCTTGGTAACCGCAACCTGCGACGTGGCGAGACGGGCGACGGTCACGCTGGCGTTCAGGCTGGTGACGGTCTTGCCGCTCGCCACCGATACCTTGACCGCCGGACCGCTGCTGCTCAGCTGCGTCTTGAGGCCGCTCGATTCGGCCAGCGTCGTCAGGGCAGTCGCGAATTCGTTGATGCCCGATTTCAATTCGGCGACCGATGAAATCTGCGCGGTCAGCACATCGGATTTCTTGGTCAGCTGCGCGTTCTTGCCGGCGAACTGCGCATCGACCAGGCGCTTGATCAACGCGGTGGTATCGACGCCCGACCCCTCGCCCAGCGCGTTGGCGATGTTGGGCATCGTCCCCGTCGTGGCGGTCGTCTTCGGCGTGGTCGCGGTCGATGTGGCCGCGGTGCTGATCGTGGTCGCCATCGTCTTCTCCCGCGCACTCTCTCCCCATCAAGCGGCAGAAGCGCGGAAATCTTTAGGGACGTTTAAGCGGAAATCTTGCCGTTTTCGTCGTACCGCGCCTCGGGCGGCACGGTGACCGGCGGCTGGATGCCGCCCGCCTGCCGGTTGACGCCGAAGACGAACGCCAGCACCGTCGCGATGGCGAGGTACAGATCGTCGCGAACCTCCTGCCCCTGCTTGCTGGTGTAATAGACGGCGCGGGCGAGCTGCGGATATTCCAACATCGGAATCTTCGCCTCGGCCGCCAGTTCGCGGATCGCCAGCGCGGTGGCACCGCGCCCCTTGGCGACGACCACCGGCACCTGATCGCGACCATGTTCGTAGCGCAGCGCGACCGCGAAATGGGTCGGGTTGGTCAGCACGACATGCGCCTCGCCCACCGCCGCCTTGAAACCGCCCTTCAGGATGTCGTGCCGCCGCTGGCGGATCTGCGCCTTCACATGCGGATCGCCGTCGCTTTCCTTATGTTCGTCGCGCACTTCCTGCTTGGTCATCTGCAGGCGGCTCATCCGCTGGAAGATCGCCAGCGGCACGTCGAGGCCCGCGATCAGCACCAGCCCGCCCGCCATCACGAACAACAGCGTCAGGAACGTGCCGCCAAGGTCCGAAATCGCCTGTTCGACGTTCGACGACACCAGCCCCATCGAGCTGACCGCCGCCGATTTCAGCATGACATAGCCGATCGCGCCGAGCAGCGTGACCTTCAGCAGCGACTTGCCGAGTTCGATCCAGCCCTGCGCCCCGAACACGCGCTTCATGCCCGATGCCGGGTTGATCCGCGACCCCTTGGGGGCCAGCGCGCCGCCGTTGAAGCGGATGCCGGTCAGGCCCGCCTGCGTCACGATGCTGGCGAGCACGGCAAAGATCAGCACGCTGCCGACCGGCATCGCGAGTTTCCATCCGGCCTCGACCAGCGGTCGCCATGGCTGGAAATCCTCGACATCGGCGCGGCCGAACCGGAAGCTGGCGGTCATCACCGCCTTGCACGCGGCGACCAGCGTCGGCCCGAACATCGCCAGCCAGCCGCACCCCGCGAGGATGACCAGCGCGGTGCCCAGTTCCTTGGACTTGAGGACGTCGCCGTCTTCGCGCGCCTTGTCGAGGCGCTTCTGGGTTGGGCTTTCGGTTTTGTCCTCGCTCATCCCAGCACCAAAGTCTGCGCGGCTTCGAGCGCCTCCTGCACGACGACGAGCATGTAATCGGTCATCGCCGGCAGGGCGACGAACAACGCGATGACCCCGACGAACAGGCTGGCGGGCAGGCCGACCGCGAACAGGTTGAGCGCGGGGGCGGAGCGCGACAACATGCCCATGACGAGGTTCAGGCAGAGCAGCAGGAACCCGACCGGCAGCGCCAGCAACAGCCCCGACAGAAACGCATAGCCGCCGAAGATCGCGATATTCTCCAGCTTGGCCGGCGTCAGCCACGCCGCGCCGGGCGGCAGCAGTTCATAGGACCGGACCAGCAGGTCGATCAGGATCAGATGCCCGTCGAGCGACAGGAACAACAGGGTCAACAGCACCGACAAGAAGGTGCCGAGCGCAGGGCTTTGCGCCCCATTCTGCGGATCCACCATCGCCGCAAAGCCGATGCCCATCGAGATGCCGATAACCTCGGCGGCGATCACCGGCGCGGCGAATGCGATCTGGAGAACGAGGCCGATGGCGAGGCCGACCAGCCCCTCGGCCGCGATGGCGAGGAAGGTGGTCAGCGAAAAGATGTCGGTCGGAATGGCAAAGGCCTGTGCATGCAGCACCAGCACCGCGATCGCCCCCGACAGCAGCACGCGCACCTGCACCGGCATCGCCACCGCCCCGAACACCGGCGCGATAATGAACGCCGCGCCGACCCGGACCATCGTGAACAGGAGCGCCCAGAGCTGCGGTTCGACCGCAAGGCCGAATCCTAGCATGGGGTGGATCCGGCGAACGCCACCGGCGTCGGCTCGAAACGGAAGATTTCCGTCACCTCGGACCTGATCCGGGGTCCCGCTTCTTCTTCTGCGCCCGTCAGGAAAGCGGGACCCCGGATCAAGTCCGGGGTGACGGTAGAGGAAGCGAGGTACGCACCATCGAACGGAGCCGGCAATCCGCCGGTTCTCCCCCATAGTCCCGCGCAGGCGGGGGTATGGCGTAAGGGTAGCGCCTTCGTCACCGTTACCGAACCAGATCCGGAATCCGCTCGAAGATGCTCGTCGTGAAATCGCTGAGCAGCCCGAGGATCAGACTGCCGAACACCGCGAGGCTGATGCCGACCACCGCCAGCTTCGGCACGAACGACAGCGTCTGTTCGTTGATCGACGTCGCCGCCTGGATCATGCCGAGGATCAGGCCGGCGACCAGCGCCGGGATCAGGATCGGGGCCGCGACCAGCGCCAGCACCCACATCGCCTCGCGCGCGACGGTCATGAAATAGCCCGCATCCATGCCCGCTAACTCACGAACGACGCGGCAAGGCTGCCCATGGTCAGCGCCCAGCCATCGACCAGCACGAACAGCAGCAATTTGAACGGCAACGAGATGATCGTCGGCGACAGCATCATCATGCCCAGCGACATCAGGACCGTCGCCACCACCAGATCGACGACGATGAACGGCAGGAAGATCAGGAACGCGATCTGGAACGCGGTCTTCAGCTCGCTGGTGACGAAGGCGGGCAGCAGGATCGAAAACGGCGTGTCGGCGGGCGAGGCGATCGGGCCGCTCTTCGCCATCTGCGCGAACATCGTCACGTCCTTGGTCCGGGTCTGCTTCAGCATGAAGGCGTGGAGCGGCCGGCTGGCGTTCTCGATCATCTGGGTCGAATTGATCTGTCCGGCGGCATAGGGCTTGATCGCGGTGTCGTTGATCCGGCTGATGACCGGCGACATCACGAACAGCGACAGGAACAGCGACAGGCCGATCAGCACCTGATTGGGCGGCGACTGTTGCAGGCCCAGCGCCTGGCGCAGCACCGCCAGCACGATGATGATCCGCGTAAAGCTGGTCATCATCAGCAGGATGCTGGGAAGGACCGACAACAGCCCCATGATGATGAGGATCTGCAGCGACAGCGCCATCGGCGCGTCGTTGCCGCCGCCCAGCTGGCCCAGCGCGCGGTCGAGCGCGTCGGCGGCACCGGGGGCCGGGGCGGGTGCGGCCGGCACGGCCTGCGCCATCGCCGGCACCGCGAGGAACAGCATCAGCGCGATGCCGATCGCCGCCAGCACGAGTTCGAACCGCCAGTTCGGCAGCGCGCGCGAGGGACGCTGAACGCGAACTGTCTCAACTCCCCTCCCTAACAAGGGAGGGTTCGGGGGTGGGTAGGCCCGCGAGGAAATGCCGCGCCTGCCACGAACCAACCCACCCCCGGCCCCTCCTTTGTCATGGAGGGGGGCAGACAAGCGCTCGGCCAAATGGCGCAATTTTCCCCCGGCGAAACTCACTTGTCGCCCCGGTCGAGCAGGGTCACGCCGTTACGGCTGACCGAGACCAGCAGCTGCCGGCCCTGAAATTCCAGCACCGCGATCTTGGTGCCGGTCGACACCATCATCGTCTCGCGCACCTTGACCAGCCGCTCCCCCTGATTGCCCGGCATCCGCGCTTCGAGCCGGCGCCACAGATACAGGCAGCCGATCATCAGCCCGCACACCAGCGGCAGCAGGATGACGAGCTTCAGGATGTACGACCACATCATCAGCGGCTGACCCGCTTGTCGGGGCTGACCAGTTCGGTCATTCGCACGCCGAACCGGTCGCCGACGGTCACCACCTCGCCGCGCCCGATCAGCGTGCCGTTGACGAACACGTCGAGCAGTTCGTTGGCACCGCGGTCCAGTTCGATCACGCTCGTTTCACTCAGCGCCAGCAATTCGCGCAGCGTCAGCTGCGTCGATCCGATCTCGACGGTCAGGCGGACGTCGACATCCTGCAACAGCTTGAAATTGGTGGCGAGCGACGCCTCGGCGGGGAAGCCACCGGTCATCTCGTTCATTGGAATTCCTCTTCGAAGCCCGGGTCGATGGAGTTCAGCTTGATCGCGGCCTGCCCGTTGGCGGTGCCGACCGTGCCGGTTCCCAGCCGCCGGTTCGACACCCATACCGGTACCTGCGGCCCGAAATTGATCGGGATGATGTCGCCTTCCTTCAGCTCGAGCAAGGTGGCGAGCGACACGACCGGTTCGGCCAGCACCGACCGGACGGGCAGCTTCACCGTCATCACCGCGCGCGTCAGCCCCGACAGCCATTTGGGATCGGGCGCGCTGCGGCCATGGACCTTGGTCGACAACTGCGGCGCATGGGGTTTCAATGCCGCGACCGGATACAGGATGTCGATATAGGTCGGCAGCATCGCATCGCCCGGCTGGATGCCGAACCGCGTCGCGATCACCGCATCCTCGCCGTCGATCGCACCCATCATCGCCGGATTGGCCTCCGGCGTGCCGGGTTCGAAGGCGATGCCGGCCAACGGCCCCCATGCCTCGCCCAGCGGCGCGGCGATCGCGCTCGCCAGCCGGCGCAGCATCGCTTCGGCGGCGGGGGAGAATTCGATCGGCATCGGATTGGGCGCTTCGCCGAACCCGCCGAAAAAGGTGTCGAGCGTTTCGAGCAGGAAGGTACCGTCGATGACGATGATCGCCGGGCTTCCCCCGGTCGACAGCGTCAGCGGCACCCACCCGGTCAGCCCATAGGGACGCCGCGCCGCGCAATAGCCCGCGAACCGGTCGACCTCGACCGGTTCCGACCAGCTCTTGACCCCCTTGCGCAACAGCGGTTCGAACACCTGCCGCAACGACCGCGCCATGCGGGCCGACAGGTGTTCGAGCGCGCGCAGATCGCCGAACGGATTGAGGTTCGCCGCACCCAGGCTCGGCGCATGCGACGCAGCCGCCGTGCGGCGACTCCGTTCGCTGCCTTCGGGCACGGTGGATGGGCTGTTAACCATGGACGTTTACTGAACCACAAACGTGGTAAAATAAACGTTACCGATGCCGCCAAAGCCTTCCTTTTGCTCCAATGTGTCGTTGATCGCCTTCTTCAGGCGCAGCGACAGCTGTTTCTTGCCCTCGGGGGTGAACACCTGATCCTCGGTCGTTTCGCCCAGCGCGAGCAGGATAGCGGAGCGAATCGCGATCTCATGGGTCTTCAGATTCTCGATCACCTTGTTGTCGTACGAGGTGGAGATCGCGACGCCTACCTGAATGAAGTGCGTGCTGTCGGACAGGTTGGAGGTGAATTCCTTCTCCATCGCGTAATAGGTCGATGCCCAGCGATCGCCGCCCTCCATCTCGGGCGTCGGCCGGCTATTCTCGTCGCCATGGGCGGCCTCGCCACCCTCGCCGCCGCCTTCGCCGCCGCCATGACCGCCGCCCTCGCCGCCTTCACCACCGGCACCGGCCTTCACCTCTTCCGATTTCGGGACCAGCTTGGGCAGGTCCTTCTTCTCTTCGGGCGGTTCCTCCTTGCCGTGCTCGCCGCCGCCGCCGATCAGTCCCGACGAGCTGGCATACAGCCCGGCACCGACGCCCCCGCCCAGCAGGACGAGGACGCCGACGACCATGACCAGTATCTTGACCAGCTTGCCCTTCTTCTTGGCCGGCTTTTCTTCCGGCGTTTCCTTGTCGCTCATGTCGTGATTCCTCAGGCGATGCGTTTATCGGTTCGGGTGGAGGACGCCGGCGTCTCGGCGAAGGCGGAGCGGGGCGCGCGCGGTTGCTGCGACCCCTGATCCTGTGCCTGACGCTGCGATTGTTGTTGCTGCGTGCCGACATCGACCTGCATGCCGCCCAGCTTCAGCCCGCGGGCCTCGGCCATTTGCAGCAGGCGCGGCTGCGCATCGGCGAGCAGGCGGCCGGCATCGGCGTTCTCGCTGCTGAAATGCACATGGACGCGGCCGTCCTCGGTCGTGTGGATCGCGACCTCGACATCGCCCAGCGCGTCGGGCGACAGGCGGATGCGGGTCTCGCCCTGCGTCGGCGATGCGTCGCGCAGCGTCTCGATCCGATCGATCATCCCCTCCACCCATTGCGGCTGGCGGGTGTCGAGATGCGGCTGCGCGGCGGTGACCGGTGCCGACACGGGGCGCAGCGTCGCGGCGTCGATCGCCGGGGCGGCCGGGGTCGGCAGCGGCGGCGTATCGTCGTCGCGGCGCGGGCGCGCGGGGGCTGCGTCGGCCAGCACGACCTCGGCCACCGCTTCCGGGGTGGGGGCGGCGGCGACGCGGGTGACCGGCGGGGCCTTGGCCGGCTGCACCGTCGACGCGGCGACCGACACGACCGGCGCGCTCGCTTCGCCGGCGATCGTCTGTCGATTGGGGGTCAGCGGTTCGGCGATCGGTTGCGCGACGGCCGCGCGCCCGGTCGGCAGCGTGAACGGTACCGCGGGCTGATCGATCACCACCGTCGCCGGATCGGCCGGACGCGTGGCGGCGTCGGCGACCGGTATGCGTTGCGCGGTGTCGACCACCGGTGCGCGCCCGATCGGCTCGGCGGCGGGTGCCGGCGTCGTCGGGTCGACCATCGGAGCGGCGGGCTTGTCCGCGATCGAGGCCAATGGCGCGGTATCGCGTGCGGCGGCGATCGGACCCGTCCGGCGTGGCGCGGCAATCGGCGCAGCCTGCGGCGCGACGTCGGCGGGCGGAACGCCCGGCGTCCGGGCGAGCGGCGGCGACGGGATCGCGACCGGCGTCACCGCTTCGGTGGTGGGCGAGGGAACGTCGATCACGATCGGCCCGCCGTCCGGCTGCGGTTGCACGGCGGCATCGCCCGGAGCGATCGGCGCGAACCCGATGGCGACGGGGGCCGCCGTCTGTCCGGCACCCAATGGCGCTTGCGCGGCGGCGGCCCTTGGAGCCGCTGGCACGAACCCGTTGGCGACGGGTGCCTCGGTCTGCCAGTCTGGTCGTACCGGATCGACGATCGGCGAACCGGGCAAGGCACCGGGTGCCACCGGCGCGAACCGCCGGGTGGGCGTGGAATGTGCATCGACGGGTGCCGCACCCTGCGGGTCGGGAATGCGGCGATTGCCGGTTGCCAGCGTTGCGCGTGCTGCCGGGGCAGGGGTGCCGTCGGCGACAACCGGCTGCCCCACGGTGGTGGCGTCCTGCGGAGCGGTGACCATGGCAGCGGTGGCGGCCGGCGTTGCGCGGGTACGCACCGGCTTCATCCCGTCCACATCCGGACGCTGATCGACGATCGACGCCTCGGCTGGCCCGCCCGGAACACGCCGGGGCGGCGGCATGGCCAAACAATCGGACGCGGGCGCACGATCGCTACCGACGATCGCCGGACCCGCGCGCGTCGTTTGCGGTGCGACCGGCGCAGCGCCGGCGGTGGTCGTCGCCGCGGACTCCGTATCCGGCAGCGTCGGGCCGATCCGCTTCATCGCCTGCTCGGCGTCGTCGGGCACTGGCGCGAGGGCGTCGGCGGGCGTCGCGATCATCGGCGGCAGGTCGAGCGGCGCTTGGTCGATCGGCGGCGCATCGGCCGACGCCAGGACGACCGGCACGTCGCCATCCTCGGTCGCATCGGCATCGTCGCCATCGGGGGTCGGACCGGCCGGTTCCTCCGCCGCGCGGCGGGCACGCACCGGCAGCGGCGGTGCGAAGCGCGCCGGCATCGGCTGGATCGGCTGTTCGGGCTTGGGGTCGGGCGGGCGGACCGCGACCGGTTCGTCCTCGGGCAGCAGCTTCAGCGCCCCCAGCACCCCGGCGGCGGCGATCACCGGCACCGCGTCGCGCACGGTCGGGACTGGCGGTGCGGGATCGGCCGGCACCATCGCGATCGCCTCGCTGGCCGAACCCGGCAGCACCGGCGCAACCACCGGTACCGCCGATACCGGCACGATTAGCGGCGCAGCGGCGATCGCCGTGGTGGCAACCGGCGTGGGTATGACCGGCATCGTCGGGACGCCCGTCACCGGCAACGGCTTGCCGCCATCGGCAGCGGCCTGCCGTCCGTCCTCGCCACCCGCCGGCACGATGGCGGCGAACAGCGCGGCGAACGCGTCTGCGGCGGCACCGGCCAGCGGTGCGGCCTGCATCGCCAGCGGGGAAGCGGTACTGGATAGGGCAGAGAGAAGCTGCATAGGTCGATCCGTCAAGCGTTCGACCGGTCGATCAGCAAGGATCGTGCCGATTGGGTCGGCGCACCGGCGGCGCATTTTCCAGCGCGCGGAGTTCGCGCAGAGCGCGGGCGGCATGGGCGCGTTCGAGCAGCTTTTCGACCGCGCTCTGGTCGCGCTTGGCGGTCATCGTCGCCGATCGGGCGCGCTCCAGCCCTTCATCGGCCTGCACCACCCGCCGGTCGACGACCTGTGCAGTGGCGTGCAGCCGTTCGCGATAATGCGCGGCGGCCCCCAATCCGGCGGCGGTCGCGCTGGGGGTGGGTACCGGCGACACCGCCTCGGCCAGCTTGTGGATGCGTTCGCGAAGGGCAATCTCGTCGGCGACGCGCGCGGCGGCGCGTGCTTCCTCCGCCTGGGTCAGGTTCAACTGCATGGTCCGTACGCGCAGCACGCGCGACAGGCGCTTGGCCTTATCCGTCACCGAAGATACCCACCAGCTCGGCGACCGCATCGTCGAGCGAGACGATCTCGTCCGAATCCTGCTTCACATATTCCATCACCGCCGGATGCGCTGCCAGCGCGCCGTCGATCGCCGCGTCGGTGCCGGGGCGATAGGCCCCCATCAGCACCAGATCGCGATTTTCCTCATACGTCGCCAGATGGCGGCGCAGCACCCGCGCGGCGGCCAGATGCGGCCGGTCGGCGATATCGGTCATCACGCGGCTGACCGACGGACCCAGATCGATCGCTGGATACACGCCGCGCTCGGCCAGTTGCCGGCTCAGCACGATATGCCCGTCGAGGATCGATCGCGCCGAATCGACCACCGGATCGCTGTTGTCGTCGCCATCGGCCAGCACGGTATAGATGGCGGTGATCGACCCGCCGGTACGGACACAGGTACCCGCCCGCTCGATCAACCCCGGCAGCATCGCGATGGCGGAAGGCGGATAGCCGCGCGCGGAAGCCGGCTCGCCCAGCGCCAGCCCGATCTCGCGGCCCGCATGGGCGACGCGGGTCAGCGAATCGATGATGAGCAGGACCTTCTTGCCCTGTTCGCGAAACGCTTCGGCGATCGCGGTCGCCCGCAGCGCGCCGCGGATGCGCAGCACCGGCGAATGATTGGCCGGCACCGCGACCACGACCGATCGCGCGCGGGCATCGCCCTTCAGCTTGGTTTCGAGGAAGTCGGACACTTCGCGGCTGCGCTCGCCGATCAGGCCGACGACGATCACATCAGCCTTCGCGGCGCGGACCATCATGCCCAGCAGCACCGACTTGCCGACGCCCGATCCCGCCATGATCCCGACGCGCTGGCCCTGACCGATCGTCAGCAACCCGTTGATCGC
This sequence comes from Sphingomonas sp. Leaf5, assembly GCF_001421155.1. Taxonomy (NCBI): domain Bacteria; kingdom Pseudomonadati; phylum Pseudomonadota; class Alphaproteobacteria; order Sphingomonadales; family Sphingomonadaceae; genus Sphingomonas; species Sphingomonas sp. Leaf5. Next base: position 53,130 of record NZ_LMJZ01000012.1, read on the forward strand.
GCGCACGCCGACATCCATCGGTTCGAGCACGCGGCCCCGGTCGAGCGGCGACTGGATACGCCCGGCCAGCGGCCAGCGGCCGGCACCCCGGATCGGCCCCTTGCCGTCGATCGGCTTGCCCGCGCCATCGACCACCCGGCCCAGCATCGCCTCGCCGACCTCGGCCTCGCCCGGCTTGTCACCCGGCCGGACCAGCGCACCGGGAAGGAGCGGGGCGGGACCGCCCAAATTCATCATCAACGTCCGGCCGTTGCGAAACCCGATCGCCTCCGCCTCGACATGGCCGCCATCGCCGGTACCGACCTGACACACGGTGCCGACCGGCAGCGACAGCCCTACCGCTTCCATCAACAGCCCGTCATAGGAGGCGAGCCGTCCGGCGACGCGCGCGCGCGGACGGAAATCGGTCGGGGCGAGCGCGCCCAGATAGTCGCCGGCAAATCGGTTCAGCATGATACGGGCACCGGTACGGTTTCGATGGCGGCACCCAGCTGCTCCAGCCACAGCGACGGGCCGTCCTCGACCACGGTCGACGCGGTTTCGAGGACGAAGCCGCCCCGTTCGACCGCCGGATCAGCGACCGGGAACACCGCCTTGGCCAGCTTGCCGTCGACCAGCGGGATATCGGCTTCGTGCATGCGCAGGATCGCCGATTCGGCGCTGTCGGCCAGCAGTTCGGCGGCGGCGTCGATGCGCTCGGCCAGCCGGTTGGCCGACACGCCGACCTCGCCGACGATCTGGCGGACCAGCGTCAGCACCGTCTGGCGCAGCCGGTCGGCCATCGCCTCGCGGTCGATATGGGTGGCGGTGCCCAGCGCCTCGGTCAGTCGCGCCAGCAACGCGTGGTCGCGGGCGTGTTCGGACTGGCTGGCGGCGGCGGCGGCGGCCAGTCCCTCGGCATAGCCGGCGGCATGCGCCTCGACGACCGGGTCCAGCGTGGTGGCCGCGACATCGCCGGCATTGGCGTCGAACGGGTCCCAGCCCTCGGTCGGATTGTTGTCGGGATCGGCCGGGCGGAAATGCCGGGGGCCGCCCGTCGTCGGTCCGGGGGCCTGCCCCGATGCCGTCGCGCTCGCCGCCGCTGCGCCAAAATCCGCCGGGCGGACCGGCACGACGCCGGTTTCGGCGAACGGATCGGGCGCACCGAAGGCGCGGGCGAGGATGTCGGCGGCGGCGACGTGGCGGCTGGCAAAGCCCGCGACGAAGCCGCCGGTGGCGCGGGGGGCGGCGCTCTCAAACATAATCGTCGTCGCCGCCGCCCATCATGATCGTGCCGTCCTTGGCCAACTGTCGAGCGACGGTGATGACGCCCTTCTGCGCGTCGAGCACCTCGGCCAGCTTCATCGGTCCGCGTGCCTCGATCTCGTCGCGGATGCCGTCGGCGGCGCGGGCCGACATGCAACCCAGGAACCGGTTGCGGCCGGCTTCGTCGACGCCCTTCAGCGCGCGTACCAGCAGGTCGCTGTCGACGTTGCGGATCAGCACGCCCAGATTCTTGTCGTCCATCTCCAGCAGGTTGTCGAAGACGAACAGCTGGTCCTCGATCGCGCGGGCGATGTCGCGGTCGATCTTGGCCAGTTTCGGCATGACCCGGTTCTCGGTCGCCTTGCGTCCCGACGACAGGATGCGCGCGGCATCCTTGGCACCGCCCAGCTGCACGCCGCTCCCGCTCGACCGGCCGGTCGACCGACGCGACAGCATCGACTTCAGCGTCTCGATCGCTTCGGGTGTGATCGGACCCAGCTTGGCGATGCGGTGCAGGATCTGCGGCTGCGCCGCCTCGGGCAGCCCCTCCAGCACCTGCGCGGCGATGGCGGGGTCGAGATTGGCGAGCAGCACGGCGGCGATCTGCGGATGTTCGTCCTTGATGAGGCTGACGATCTCGCTGGCATCCATCCAGTCGAGCAGTTCGATCTGGCACGCGGTCTCGATCGGGGTGATCTTGGCCAGCACGCTCTCGGCCTTGTCGGCCCCCAGCGCGCGGTTCATCACCGTTTCGATGTGCGGGCGCGGATCGAAGCCCACGGTCGTGCGCTCGCGTGCCTTCTCGACGAAATCGTCGAGCACGACGGTCACTTCGTCCTCGCTGACATCGGCGACGGTGAACATCGCCTTGCCCAGCTGCTGCACCTCTTCGGGGTCCAGCTTCTGCAGGATCGCGGCGGCTTCCTCCTCGCCGACCAGCATCATCAGGACGGCGGCACGTTCGACGCCGCTATGGATACGGGTGGGCGCGTTCACTGCTTGGCATCCGACTGGATCATGTCCCGCACCGCCAGCGCGGCGCGCGCCGGATTGTCGCGGGTGAAGCCGCGGACCAGACCGACCCGGTCGTCATAGCTGCGCGCCCCTTCCAGCATTTCCATGCTTACCGGCTCGGGCTCGACCTCGGCCGGGGGCGGGGCGAGCGCGGCCTGCGCGGCGGCTTCCTGTGCGGCGACCCGCGCGGTTTCGGCGGCGGCCTCGGCCTTGCGCTTCTCGTTGATCGCCTTGACCATCGGGCGGACGCCCATGAACAGCACCAGCAGCGCGATGACCAGTGCGGTGCCGTTGCGCGCCGCCATCGGCACCCAGTCGGCATCGTACCACGGCCGCACGACGTCGCCGGCGACCGCATCGGGCGAGAATTTGCGGCTGATGACCGTCACCGTGTCCTGCCGCTGCTGGTTGAAGCCGACCGCCGCCTTCACCAGGTCGTTGATCTGCTGGATCTCGGCCGGGGTGCGCGGCTTGCCGCCTTCCGCCTCGCGCAGCAGCACCGCCACCGACAGCCGCTTGATCGCGCCCGGCGCGGCGCGCGTCACCGACACTTCCTTGCCCAGATCATAGGCGCGGTTGAAATTCTCGCTGGTCTTGACCGGCGCGGGTGCGCCCGGCGCGGTACCCGGCTGCACGGTGGCCCCGGACGGCCCCGGCGTCGCGGTCGCCAGCGTCGATGCGGCGGGCGCGGTATTGCTCAGCGCGCCGGGGATGCCGCCCGGCGTCGTCTCGCCCGGCGTGTTGCCGGCCCACGTCCCCTGTTCGGCACGGACCACGCCCTGCTTGTCATAGCTTTCGCGCGTCGCCTGACTCTCGTCCAGATCGACATCGGCCTGAATCTCGGCCGAGAAATTGCCTGCACCCAAGAGCGGGGTCAGCAGCGTGTTGAGCTGCGCGCGATACTTGTCCTCGATCCGGCGCTGATAATCGATCCGCTCGTCCGAAAGCGTGCTGCTGTCGCTACCGTCGCTCGGCTTGCTCAGCAGCGCGCCCATCTGGTCGATGATCGTCACCTGATCGGGCTTCATCCCCGGCACCGAACTGGCGACGAGGTTGACGATCGAGCGGACCTGCGCCTGCGTGAGACTCCGGCCGGGTTCGAGGCGGACGATGACCGATGCCGAAGGCTGCGCATTGTCGCGCACGAACACCGACGATTCGGGCATCGCCAGATGGACGCGCGCATCGGCGACCGATTCGATCTCGCCGATCGACTTGGCCAGCTCGGTCTCGCGTGCCTGGCGCAGCCGCTCCCCCTCGACGGCGCGCGACACGCCCATCGGCAACTGGTCGAGGATCGCATAGCCGCCCGGCGCGGCCTTGGGCAGGTCCTGCCCAGCCAGCAGGATGCGGGCGCGGTGATAATCGTCCTCGCCGACGGTGATCCCGCCCGAATCGTCGACGCTGCTGTCGATCTTCGCGGCGGACAGCGCATCGACCACCGCCTGCTTGTCGCTGTCGGGCAATTGCGGGAACAGCACGCGCTGCGGCGGGGTGGCCAGCGCCATCCACGCCATCGCCGCCGACAGCACAAGGCCGATGATGAAGATCATCGGCATGCTGCGCTTCACGGCGGGGTTCTTCATCAATCCGCCGATCTGGGTCAGCGGGTTGGCGAAGCGCGCGGCGGCGGCGGGGGCGGGAACACCGCCTGCACCGGTGGTGGCGAGAGCGTTTTCCATATCAGACCGGCATGCTCATGATGTCCTTGTAGGCGGACAAAAGTTTATTTCTCACCTGCATCGTCGCTTCGAAACCGACCGATGCCTGCTGGCGCGCCATCATCACCTTCGCGATGTCCACGGTCTCGCCGCGTTCGTACATCGCCGAGAGTTCGCTCGCCTTGTTTTGCTGCGCGTTCACGCCCTTCAGCGCGTCGCCCATCGCATCGGCGAAGCTCGCCGGCTTGGCGGGTTCCGCCACCGGGGCCTGCGCCGCCGCGACCTGCGTGTTCGCCTTCGACAGCGCCTGATTGCGTTCGAGGATCTGCGCGCGAAGCTGCATCACCCGGTCGACGCCCATTGCGCCGCCGACACCCCCGACGCTCATGCCGAAGCCGCCACGGCATGGGCCGGTGCCAGCGTCTCGCCGGCCTCACGCGCCTTGGCGAGGCGGTAGCGCAGCGTGCGCTCCGAAATGCCCAGCCGCCGTGCGGTCTCGACCCGGTTGCCGCCGCATTCCTCCAGCGTCCGGCGGATCGCCGCGAATTCGTGGATCTGCACGATGTTGGTCAGCGTCGCCGCGACCGGTTCGGCGATCCGTGGCTGCGCGGCGGGACCGGCGCGGTCGAACACGATGTCGTGCGCCTCGATCCGGTCGCCCATGCCCAGCAGCAGCGCGCGCTGGATCACATTCTCCAGCTCGCGAGCATTGCCCGGCCAGTCGTGGCGCAGCAGCAGCGCCAGCGCCGCGTCCGAAATCCATGGCAGCGTCGCGCGGTCGGCGGCATGGCGCACGACCATCGCCGCCGCCAGCGCCGCGATGTCGCCCGGCCGCTCGGCCAGCGCGCGGGTGGTCAGCGGGAACACGCTCAGCCGGTAATAGAGATCGGCGCGGAAGCGGCCGGCGGCGACCTCTTCCTGCAAATCGCGATTGGCGCAGGCGACGACGCGGACATCGACCGCCTCGGCATGGGTCGCGCCGATCGGCACGACTTCGCGTTCCTGCAACACGCGCAGCAGCTTGGCCTGCAACGGCAGCGGCATCTCGGCGATCTCGTCGAGCAGCAGCGTGCCGCCATGCGCCGCGCGGAAGAACCCTTCGCCTGCCGCGCCCGCGCCGGTGAACGCGCCCTTCACATGGCCGAACAGCATCGCTTCGAGCATGGTTTCGGGGAGCGCGGCGCAGTTGATCGCGATGAACGGGCCGGCGGCGCGGCTGCTGCCGGCATGGATGGTCCGCGCCAGCACTTCCTTGCCGGTGCCGGTCGGGCCGCCCACCAGCACGGTGATGTCGGCGGCGGCGACGCGGCGGGCCAGCGCCTGCAACGCCAGGCTCTCGGGATCGGCGGCGACCGCCTCGTGCCGGCCGCACAACAGCGCCGCGGCAAAGGCATGGGCGAGTTCGGTGTCGGCATGGGTGTAGCACAGGCGTGCCGGGCGGCCGTCGGCGAACGGCGTCGCGGCGACCGGCCCTTCGGCCAGCACCAGCGTGCGCGACGCGATCGGCGGCACCTCGCCCTCCATGATCAGGAACGCATCGGCCGGGCCCGGCTTCTGCCCGGCATTGGCCAGCACGAACCCTTGCGCGCGCAGCGAGGATACGAGCGTGAACTTCGAGGCGAGGACGGCAGCGGATGGATAGATCGAGCGCATCGGTGGTGATTCCCCTGGACGGCACCTCTTTGCCGCCGCGCTGGTTAACACCCGGTAAAATCCTGCCTGATTCGGCTCTGTATGCCGCGTGCGCTCCCCCGCGCGCGCGAGGGGCCGATTTTTTCGCTTAAACCCGGCCGACGGTTGCCGTTTCTCCGGGCAGCAGCTTCGTTCCCGCACGCTTCATCAGGGGGGGCCACGGGGCGCTGGACGTCAGACCGGAGGAAATACCATGACCGTTATCGGATCCAACATCGGATCGCTTCGCGCCGCCAACGCCTCGTCCGCCGCCAACGACTCGCTGAAGATGTCGATGGAGCGCCTGTCGACCGGCAAGCGCATCAACTCGGCCAAGGACGACGCCGCCGGCCTCGCCATCGCCACCCGCATGACCAGCCAGATCAAGACGATGGCGGTCGCCGCCCGCAACGCCAACGACGGCATCTCGATGGCGCAGACCGCCGAAGGCGCGCTGGGCGAAGTCACCAACATGCTGCAGCGTATGAAGGAACTCGCCGGCCAGGCCGCCAACGGATCGCTCGGTTCGTCGGAACGCAAGGCGCTCCAGTCGGAAGTCGGCCAGCTGACCGCGCAGATCAACGACATCTCGACCAAGACCAACTTCAACGGCATCAACCTGCTCGACGGCTCGGTAAAGGGCGTGACGCTCCAGACCGGTGCACAGGCAGGGCAGACGACCGCGCTGTCGCTTGCCAACACCTCGGCAACCGCGCTCGGCCTGAACGGCTACCGCGTCGAGGGTCAGGCAACCACCGGCCGCATCAGCGCCGCGACGATCGGTGCCGCCGATATCCAGATCAACGGGAAGAACGCATTCAGCGCCGCCCTGACGGCGGGTACGGCCGAAACCACGGCTGCCGCGATCAACACCAACACCGGTCAGACCGGCGTATCGGCAGCTGCATACAATACGCTGTCGGGCGGCCCGATCGCTTCGGGCGGCGTGACCAGTGCGACCGGCTTCTCGATCGCGGTCGGCGGCGGCACTGCCGTGAACGTGACCGGCGCGAGCGGTCAGGAACTGGTCGAAAAGATCAACCGCGACGTGGGCGGTGTCAGCGCGCAGCTCGATAACGAGGGCAAGATCGTCCTGTCGAACGACACCGGCAAGACCATCGTCATCGCCGGTGCCGATGCGGGCAAGGCGGGTTTCACCGCCGGTACCTATGGTGGTTTCGTCGCGCTCAGCAGCTCGAACGGCCAGTCGATCGATATCAAGCGGGGCACTTCGGGCGACTCGACGGACCTTGCCGCGATTGGTTTGAACGAAACGACCGGGAACAACACCATCAAGGGCTCGACCGCGGGTGCCACAGCTTTGGATGGCACGGACAGCCTGAAGTTGAACGGTGTCGCTGTCGGCAGTTCGAACGATGCTTCCGCAGCATCGAAGGCCGCCGCTATCAACGCAGTCAACGGCCAGAGTGGCGTGACCGCCGTTGCCACCACCAAGGCGATCGTTACGCTCGACGCGACGAAAATCGTTGCGGCGCAGGATTTGTTCATCAACGGTGCACAGGTTAGCTTCGCCGATACGGACGGCACGACCGGAATGTCGATGTCCGACGTCGTGAAGAATATCAATGACGCAGGTATCAGCGGCTTGGTCGCATCGAGCGACGCAACCGGCAATCTGATCCTGACGTCTTCGACCGGCAACGACATCAAACTGGCGGAAGATGCCGCGGGTGCTTCGCCTACCGCCGTGCTCGCCGTAAAGGGTGATGATGGCACGAACGTCGCGGTTGCTGCCAATATGGTTCTTCGTGGCCGGGTTGAATTGAAATCCGACACCGGTGCCGAAATCCGCGTCGAAGGTTCGACCGCTTCGCTCGGCAAGGTCGGTCTTGCCGCACAGGGCGGTGCCAAGGACATGATCGGCGGTGCGCTGAACGTCACCAGCCAGGCGAATGCCTCGGTGGCGATGACCGCGATCGACAAGGCGCTCGACAAGGTTTCGTCGATCCGTGGCGATCTGGGTGCCGTGCAGAACCGTCTGCAGGTCACCGTCAACAACCTGACCACCACCTCGTCGAACCTGCAGGAAGCGCGCAGCCGCATCGAAGACACCGACTTCTCGTCGGAATCGACCGCGCTCGCCAAGGCGCAGATCCTTGGCCAGGCATCGACCGCGATGCTGGCACAGGCCAACCAGTCGCAGCAGGGCGTGCTGAAACTGCTCGGCTAAGCCCGGCTCCGCTGCCGCCGTTCCCCCTTGCATGAAGGCGGCGGCAGCGGTCCTCCCGGTAACGGGACCGGCCCCCGGCGACGGAAACGTCACCGGGGGTTTTCGGCGTCCGGCACACCCGCCCGGACTCTATATATAGCGCACACCCCAAATCCTCCCCGCTCGCGGGGAGGGGGACCATCCGCAGGATGGTGGAGGGGGGGTGGCCGCAGGCGAGCCTGCCATGGCATCGAACCACTCGAATGCCGGGTGCGCGCGGCCCCGGTCGCCCGGCGCATCCGGAACGGGTCGCTCCTCACCGAAAATCCCGGGCCGTACCCCCGCGCAGGCGGGGGGCCAGAGCCAAGCAAAACAACGGCTTGCGCTTTTGACCCTGGACCCCCGCCTACGCGGGGGTCCGGCGAAAGGTCGCTGGTCGAGCGACGTTCGCAAAGGCTCCGATCTGGCCGGAGGCAACATGCCGAGCATCGACCGGTCCGCGAACCGAACGGCCGTGCCGCGTAGCAATCGCAGCTTTCCTACAACCCGCCAACTGGGGCAGGATCGAATCCACACGATCGATCGCGGCACAACGCCCGCTACCCCGCCACCATAACCCCGAACTGGATCGAAACCTCTGCGAGAGTCGTGTGCCAAACCAAACCGAGCCGTACCCCGGCGAAGGCCGGGGTCCAGTCGGGAAGGTTTTTCCGTACGGTACGAACGTCCCCCAACTGGGCCCCGGCCTTCGCCGGGGTACGGTCAAAGCAGTTTCGCAAAGGTCCCGACTGATCCTGGGTCCCGCTTTTCTCAACGTCGCAACCAGCAAGAGCCCGCAATACCGGGCATCAGTTGCAACAGAATCGCAACAGCGCCAAAAACGCGGCAAGTGTGACCTTCGTGACCTTTGGACACGAAAACGGGGCCGAACCCACGCCCGACCCCGTCAAAACCCCAGCGATCCCAACCGCCTATCCCGCCGCCCGCGCCAACGCCTTTTTCAGCTTCTCATGCGCCGACTTCTTGATCTGGCAGATGCGCGCCGCGCCGACGCCCAGCACCTGCCCGATCTCCTCGAGGTTCAGTTCCTCGACATAATAAAGCTGGATTACCTGCGCCTCGCGTTCGGGCAGTGCGGTGATCGCGGCGATCAGCGCCTCGCGCAATTCGCCCTCGGCCAGCGCCTCGAACGCGTCGGGGCCGTCGTCCATGAACCATGGCGCTTCGTCGGTATAGACGTCGTCGATCGAATCGAACTGCACCGACTGGACGTCGGCATAGTCGGTCCTGAGCTTGCCGAGCGGCACGTCCAGCCGTTCCGCGATCTCGGCGGGCACCGGCGCGCGGCCCAGTTCCTGCGTCAGCGCCGACACCGCCTTCGCATAGTCGCGCCGCCGCTTCATCGCCCCGCGGCTGATCGTCGCCTGTCGCCGCAGCTCGTCGATCATCGCCCCGCGCAGCCGCGTGGCGAGATATTGTTCGAACGTGACCGCACCGCGATCCTCGAACATCGGCACCGCCTCGACCAGGGCGACCAGACCGATCTGCACTAGATCCTCGACATCGACCATCGTGCTCATATGGCCATGGACATGCCACGCGATCCGCCGGACCAGCGGCAGGTGCCGCCGCACCAGCGCATCGGCGTCGTTGGGCCGGGTCCGCCGCGTATAGGTCGCGGCGTTCAGCTCGGGTTGCGGAAAGAAGGGCGCGTTCATGCGGGAATGGCCTCCGGTGCGCCGATGACGGCGACGACTTCGACTGCCTTGTCTTCGGGAACTTCGAAGAAGCTCATGACCGGGGTGTCGGGCAGGCACGACTTGACCAGCTTGCGGACGGCGACGCGGATCGACGGCTGCACGACCAGCGCGAACGGCTTGGCCTCCGCCATCAACGGCTGCGCGGCATGGGTCAGCGCGTCGATGATCCGCCGGCCCAGATCGGGCTCGATCGCGTTGCGCCGCGACGGATCGCCGCGCATCGCCTGACCCAGCAGCGCCTCCAGCTGTCCTTCGAGCGTCATGACGCGGAGCGGCTCGCGCACGCCGCACAGCTTCTGGATGATGAGCGCGCCCAGCTCCGGCCGGATGAGCTCGACGATTTCCTCGGCATCCTGCGTGCGCTGCGCGACGACGGCGATGGCGGCGGCGATGCGGCGGAATTCCTTCAGCGGGATATTCTCGGCCAGCAGCGCGCGCAGCACCTGCGTCAGCGTGGTCAGCGTCAGCGGCTGCGGGCACAGCGCCGCCACCAGGCTCGCGGCACGGTCCTTTAGGCCATCGAGCAGCGACTGCACCTCGTCCGGACCCAGCAGCTCGGTCGCGTTGACGGTCAGCACATGGTTCAGATGGGTGGCGACGACCGTCCCGGCATCGACCACCAGATAGCCGGCACCGGTCGCGGCATCGGCATCGCCCGGCTGGATCCAGATCGCGTCGAGGCCGAAGGTCGGGTCCTTGGCGGTCTTGCCCTCCAGGAATCCGCCGACCGCCTGTCCGGTGTCGAGCGCCAGCATCTCGGTCGCCGAGGCCATATCCTCGCCGACGACCACGCCGCCGATCGAGATGCGATAGGTATAGGGGGCGAGGTTGATGTCGTCGCGCACCTTCACCTGCGGCACGACGAAGCCCAGATCCTTGGACAGCTGGCGGCGGACCCCGGTGATCCGGCTCATCAGCGGCGCGCCCTTGCGCTCGTCGACCAGCGGCACGAGGCCGTAGCCGATGTCGAGCATGATGTGGCAATTGTCGTTGACCTCATCCCAGCCGATCTTCGACAGGTCGGCCGGTTCGGGCAGCGCCTCGACCGGCGGGGCGGGGGGCGGCGCGTTCTTCTGCTTGGCCAGCTTCCACGATGCGAAGCCCGCAATGCCGGCGGCCGGGGCCAGCACGAGGAACGGCATCCCCGGCAGCATCGCCAGCAGGCCGAGAATGCCGGCGACCGGGGCCCAGGTGCGGTGCGACGCGAACTGCGATCCGATCTGCCCGGCCAGATCCTGCGACGAGGTCGAGGTGACGCGGGTGACGATGGCGGCGGCGGCGATCGACAGCAGCAGCGACGGCACCTGCGCGACCAGCGCGTCGCCGATCGCCAGCAGGATATAGGTCTGCGCCGCCTGTCCGACCGCCATCTGGTGGCTGACGACGCCGAGGATCAGGCCGCCGACGATGTTGATGGCGAGGATCAGCAGGCCGGCGACCGCGTCGCCCTTCACGAACTTCGACGAACCGTCCATCGCGCCGTAGAAATCGGCTTCGGCCCCGGTCTCGATGCGCTTGGTCCGCGCTTCGTCGGGGCTGATGAGGCCAGCGTTCAGGTCGGCGTCGATCGCCATCTGCTTGCCGGGCAGGGCGTCGAGGGTGAAGCGCGCCGACACTTCGGACACGCGACCCGCGCCCTTGGTCACCACGATCATGTTGATGATGATCAGGATCGAAAAGACGAAAAGACCGACGACATAGTCGCCGCCGATCAGGAAGCTGCCGAACGCCTCGATGACATGGCCCGCCGCCGCTTCGCCCTCATGGCCGTGGACCAGCACGACGCGCGTCGATGCGACGTTGAGGCCGAGGCGGAACAGCGTCGCGAACAGCAGCACCGTCGGAAAGGCGGAGAAGTCGAGCGGCTTCTGCGCATTGAGCGCGACCATGAGCACCGCGATCGAGATCATGATGTTCATGACGAAGAAGATGTCGAGCATGAACGCCGGGATCGGCACGACCATCAGCAGGACGAGCAACAGGATCGCGCCGGGCAACGCCGACTGGCGCAGCGCGGGCAGGATGCTTTTCGGATCGCTCAGGATCGCCTGCATCATGCCGCTCCCAGATTGGCGAGGATCGAATAGGCCAGCCGCGCCGATTCAGGCGTCGGGCGATAGAGCGAGGCCATCTGCGGCACCGCCGCCGGGTTGGTGCCTTTGCTGCGCACGACGTTCAGATTGGCGATGGTCGTCGCCAGCCATGCCTCGTCGCCGCCCTGCGCCTCGTTGCCCATGATGACGTCGCCGCTAAAGCCGTTGAGCAGGACGGCGGGCTGCTGCATCCGGTTGACCGGAAAGCCGCCATCCTCGACGCCGCTGCCGCCGCCGGTCTTCGCCCCGCGGTCGAGCTTCGCGCCCATCCGTTCGTAGATGTCGCCGAGCGAGCGCGGCTGGCCGCCGGGCGCAAAGAAGATCGAGCGGTTGGCGCGGGCGGCGGCGGGGAACATCGCCGCTGCCGACCGGTCGGGATTGGCCTGCATCGACGTCAGGAACTGGCGCGCGCCGCCCAGGCCCAGGAAATGCGCCATATACAGGTCGGTGCCGGTCGCGTTGCGGCCCAGCGCGCCTTCCAGTGCGGATTTGTTGTCGGCGGCATGTTCGGCCGCCATCAGCGACGATGCCTGCGGGTCCTTGCGCAATTGCAGGATCGCCTGACGGGTGGCGGGGTCGGCGACATAGTAACGGCCGTTGCTGCCCTGGCGGATGCTGTCCGACGCCCATTGCATGCCGTGCTCGGCACCATGCGCCTTGACCACGCCCAGCCAGCTCTGTTCGACGAACTGGTACAGTCCGGTCGCCGACGAGGTCGCGGCGCGCGCGTTGGTGTGCAGGCCGCTTTCGACCTGCGCCTGACCCAACAGGAAATTGAAATCGATGCCCGTCCGCGCGCTCGCCGTCGCGATCGCTGCATGGACGTTTGATCTGGCTTCTACCGGAACGACATTCATCGGGCTGTGCTTCGCTTCCCCTGTTCAGGGAGCCACTCAGCAAGCGGCGTGCCAGTTTCGGAATGTTCGTGTCCGTGCCCCGAAGCGTGCGCCATCCGCCCCGCCGCAAACCGTCATCCCAGCGCAGGCTGGGATCTCCCGGTTATCGCACCCTGCAAGAGCCGCATGAGACCCCGGCCTTCGCTGGGATGACGTGCCCGGCAAAGGGGTTCAATGCTTACCGATACGCCGCCGCCGCCATCCGCTGCGGCGTGCCGGCAATGCCTGGCCGGTAGGCCGGCAATCCGCCGCCGGTCAGCTGGTCGATGCGCCGCCGGACATTGGCGGTCATCAGATTGACGTAGATGCGCGCGGTCTCGTTCAGCCGCTGCGCCTCGCGCGCCAGCGTTTCCAGCTCGGCGTCGAGCGGCACGTCGTTGTTGGCGGCGACCGCCTCGATCCCTTGCAGCTTCATCGCGGTCGCGGTTTCCAGCGCGGTGACATCGTTCGCCTGCAATGCGGCGATTTCCGCATGCAGGCTGTCGATGATCTGGATCAGCGCATCACGCCGGTTCATTGCTGTTCCAATCGAGTTTCAGGGCGATGAGCCGGTCGGCGATGGTGGCGGGCGACAGAGGGAAACGGCCGTCGGCGATCGCCTTGCGGATCGTCGCGACCCGGTCGGTATCGACCGGTGCCGATGCCGACATGGCGGCCGCCGTCGTGCCCCCCGACAGGATCGCCACGCCGGTCTTCGCCACCGCGCTGTCCGGCGCCGGCGTCGCTGCGGCGCGTGTCTGCCCTTCGGGGCGTGCGATGGCACGCTGCCCGATCGACGATACCGGCCTTGAACCGACTGAATCTACCATGTCCCCGTCCTTCACGAACTGCTGACATGAGGAGAAACGACGCCATCGCGAACTTCTTTAGCAAAAATTACTGCGGATCGATTTTTTGTCGATTTTGCCGTGTCAGCGATCGAAACCGGGCAGGGCGGCACGGCCCGATTCCATCGCGATCGCCTGGATCGGCGGCTTTGCGGGATCGACCTTCACCATCAACCGGCCACCGACCGGTGCATCGCCCATCGCCACGCCGTCGCGGGTGATCGAAAAGCCCTCGGACCCGGCTTCGACCATGATCGGGTCGCCACGGCGGATCACCGGTTCGGGCTTGGCTGGTGCGGCGACGGCGACGGCCGGCGCGGGGCGTTCGGGAAGGGCGCGGGCCAGACGGCGGACCGGGACATAGACCTTCCATGCCGGTGCCATGCAGTTGACGACCACCGCATCCTGCCGTTCCGACAGCCAGCTGAATTGCGGCATCGCGCATTTCGCCAGCTTCAGCCGGGAATCGACCCGCATCTGCGCGCCGCCATCCATGCCGATGCTGGCACCGGTGAACTGCACGATCGCTTCGTCGAGCTGCGCGGTCGACTGGAAACTCTGTGCCGCGACGACGGGGGCGGCGGTCAGCAATGCGATGGTCAGGATCGGGCGGATCATCGGTCGGCTCCATTAGCGGGGGCGGCAACCGGCGCCTGCCGGTCGGCAACGGCTTGCCGGTCGCCGGCAAAGCCCAAATCGATCTGGACGCCGCGCGTGCCGGTGGCGGGCGGGGCAAAGGCGAGCTGGTCGGGCTGTACCGCACCATCGGCGACCAATGCGGTCGCGACGGTGCGGGCGCGGTCGTTGGCAAGGATCGCGGCGCTGCCGGTCAACGGGTCGACATCGCCAGCGGTGCCGCCGGTCAGCGTCACCATGACCCGCGGGTCGGCGGCAGCGGTCCGGACGAACTCCACCGTCCGGGCATAGCTGGCCGGCATGGCGGACGATCCCGTGGCAAAGCCGTCGACGATCCCGCGATCGAGCGTCATCGGCGCGGCGTCGGCATCGAACCCGGCACGGATACCGGCGGTCAGCGCCTTCCGGTCGACCATCTGTGCCGCCTGCAGGAACACGAAGAACCCGACCAGCAACAGCGACAAATCGGCCAGCGTGGTCAGCCATAGCGGCCGGCCGGGGGCGACATCGAACTGCGACATCTTCATTCTGCGGCCTCTCGGAAATGCGGACGTTCGCGCCGGGCCAGCGCGACCAGCGGTCCTTCGAACCGGCTGCGTTCGAACGCCTCGATCCGCGCCATCCGCCGCAGCCGTCCGGCGATCGGCATCCCGATCAGCGTGGCGACGATCGCGCCGTACAGCGTCGACAGCAGCGCGACCGCCATCGCCTTGCCGATCGCGGTCGGATCGGTCATCGCCATGAACATCTGCACCAGCCCGACCAGCGTGCCGATCATGCCCAGCGCCGGTGCCAGTTCGGCGACCGCCGCCCACATATCGGCGGCGGCGAGGTGGCGTTCGGCACGCGCGGCGTTGCGATGGCTCAGCGTCTCGCCGACCGCATCCGGCCCCGCGCCATCGACGATCGCGGCGATCGCTTCGGCGATATCGGGATCGGCGATCTGCGAACGGTCGAGCGTCAGTACGCCGTGCCGCCGCGCGATCCGCGCCAGTGCGGCGATCTGTTCGATGCCGGCATCGGCGGTGAACGAGCGGCGGGGCAGCGTGGCGAGCGCGCGCAGGGCGCGGCCCACATCGGCGAACGGCGTGCGGATCGCGATCGTCAGGATGGTGCCGCCGATCACGAACAGGGCGGCCATCGGATCGGCATAGGGGGCGAGCAGCGTCAGGTTCATGCCCGCCATACTGCAAGGGCAATGCCAGTTTGCGCCCGGCAATGGCTTGCCGGGGCGCGGCGGGCGGTTGCCGCAATCATGGTTAAGGTCGCGCCGGTTCCTGTCGCGGCACGGGGATGCGCGAAACTGGCACGCGCTTTGCTGTGATCCGGGGGGACGCGCATCCGGCGCGCCGCTTGGGGACTTTGGGCCGATGGCCGACAACGCTCTGTTCGGGATACATGGTGCCGCGCTGGAAGTGCGTGCGCAGCGCATGGGGATGCTGGCGTCGAACATCGCCAACGCATCCACGCCCGGATTCAAGGCGAAGGACGTCGATTTCCGCGCGGCGCTGGCCGGGGCGGAACGCGGCGGCAATGTCGACGGCGCGATCGACCGCAACACGCTGTACCGCCTGCCGCTCCAGCCCTCGATGGACGGCAACACCGTCGAACTGGCGACCGAACAGACCGCGTTCGCGGAAAACGCTGTGGCGTATCAGACGACGCTCGCGTTCCTGAACGGCCGCATCTCCACCATCACCCGCGCGCTGAAGGGGGAATAAGCGATGGCTGCTCCGATGAGTATCTTCGAGGTATCGGGCCGCGCCATGTCCGCGCAGCTCGTGCGGATGAACACCACCGCGTCGAACCTCGCCAATGCCGGCGCGGTCGCGACGACCGAGGCGACCGCCTATCGCACGATGAAGCCGGTGTTCCGCACCAGCTTCGACGCCGCCAGCGGCCTCGCCACCGTCGATGCCCGGCAGATCGTGCAGGCGGGCGAGACCCCGGCCAAACGCTACGACCCGAGCAACCCGCTGGCCGATCCCGAAGGCAATGTCTGGGAAGCGGCCGTCGACGAACCGCGCGAGCTGGTCGACATGCTCGACGCCGCCCGCACCTATCAGAACAACGTCGAAGTGATGTCGACCGCCAAGTCGCTCATCACCGAAACCCTCCGTCTGGGACGCTGATCATGGCCACCACCTCGGTCCAGAATATTCCGCAACTCGATGCCGCGAAACAGGCGGCGGCAAAGTCCAAACTGGGTCAGCGTTCGCTGGGCCAGGACGATTTCCTCCGCCTGATGACCGCGCAGCTTCAATATCAGGATCCCTTCAACCCCACCGACAACGGCCAGATGGTCGCGCAGATGGCGCAGTTTTCGTCGCTGTCGGGCATCACGGAGATGACGTCGACGTTGAAGACGCTGGCGGCGAAGATGGGCGGCAACGGCACCAGCGACGCGGTGTCGTGGATCGGCAAGGCGGTGTTGACTGACAGCCCGACCGCGACCGCCGACAATAGCGGCAACGTCAACGGCGCGGTCGAACTCGATGCCGATGCCGCCAAGGTCCAGCTCGAAATCCGCGACGCCAGCGGCGTGGTCGCCCGCACCGTGTCGATGGGTCCGCAGCCCAAGGGCATGGTCGATTACCAGTGGGACGGCACCACCGACCAGGGCCTTCCCGCCGGTGCTGGCCCCTACACCATCTCGGTCGCCGCATCCGACAAGAGCGGCGTCGTGGTCAAGGCACGCAACCTCGCCTGGACGGGCGTGTCCTCGGTCATGCCGAACGGCGGCAAGCCGACGTTGACGCTGTCGAACGGGTCGCAGGTCGCGGCCGACACCGTCCGCAAGATCGCCTGATCCCTCACTTTACGAATTCACGCAGGAGCCAAGCATGTCCTTCTATACCTCGCTGTCCGGCCTGAAGGCCTCTCAGGTCGACATGGCGTCGATCGCGCACAACCTTGCCAACGTCGGCACCACCGGCTTCAAGAAGAGCCGCGCCGAATTCGCCGACGTGATCGCGTCGAACCTCGCCGTCGCGCCGACGCAGATGGTCGGTTCGGGTACGGTGGTGAAGGGCAATCGCCAGCAGTTCGGCGAAGGCAACCTCGTCCAGTCGTCGTCGTCGCTCGACATCGCGATCGCCGGCGACGGTTTCTTCACGCTGAAGCCTGATCCCAACAAGCAGGGTCTGGCCTTCACCCGCAACGGTTCGCTGCGCGTCGATGCGAACCAGTTCGTCACTGATGCGCAGGGCGCGCGGTTGCAGGTCTATCCGGTCGACGGAAACGGCAACGTCATCGCGACGACGCGTGAATCGCTGACCGACCTCGTGCTCGCCGGAACCTCCGGCAAGCCGAAGGGCACCGACAATGTGACGCTCGGGCTCAATTTGAACGCGCGTTCGGTCGTGCCGGCGACGGGCGACTTCAGCCGGTTCGATTCCAGCAGCTACAACGAAGCGATCTCGACGACCGTGTATGACGGTGCCGGCAATCCGATGACGATGACCACCTATCTGAAGCGGACGACGCCACCGGTCGTCACCGTGCCGCCGGCCGTCGAGGATCTGTCGAGCACGTGGCAGGCTTACAGCTTCGTCGGCGACAAGCCGATGACCGTGGGAACCGGTGCCGCCGAAACTCCGGTGGTCACGGTCCAGTTCAATACCGCCGGCCAGCTTGCCGCACCGGTCGTCAGCACCTTCAACTCGTTCATGCCGCCGAGCGGCGTGGCCCAGCAGCAGATCAAGCTGACCGTACCGGTCACGACCGAATCGACCACCAAGCCGTTCAAGGTCGCCAGCCAGCTTCAGGACGGTGTCGAGGTCGGCCGGCTGCAGGGCGTGACGATCAACGAAAAGGGCATCGTCACCGCCAGCTATTCGAACGGCGATACCAAGCCGCTCGGCCAGGTCGCGATCGTCAACTTCTCGAACTCGTCGGGCCTGCGCCAGATGGGCAACAGCAACTGGCAGGCGACCGGCCTGTCGGGCGATCCGACCTTCGCCAGCTCGGGCGAAAACGGCGCAGGCTCGCTGATGTCGGGCATGATCGAGGGATCGAACGTCGACATCACCGAGGAACTGGTCGGCCTGATCGCCGCGCAGCGCAACTTCCAGGCGAACTCGAAGGCGCTCGACACCTCGAACCAGATCACGCGCTCGATCCTCGATCTGCGCGCCTGATGGAACTGGCATGGCCCTTGCTGTGAAGCAGGGGTCATAACACGGAGGCTTCGATGGACCGGCTGGTCTACACCGCGATGTCGGGATTGCGCGGACACATGGCGTCGCAGGCCACGATCGCGAACAACATCGCGAACGGGTCGACGATCGGCTATCGTGCCGACAAGGTCGATTTCGAACAGTTGTTGCTCAAGGGCAAGAACGGCGAACTCGAATCGCGCTCGCCTTCGTCGGAAGAGGTGCGCGACATGGACCGGCGGGCGGGGGCGATCCTCGCCACCGGCCGCTCGCTCGACGTAGCGGTCGAGGGCGATGCGTGGATCGCAGTTCAGGGGCCCGACGGCACCGAAGCCTATACCCGCCGCGGCGACCTGCAGGTTACTGCCGCCGGCACGCTCGAGACCGGCGATCGTTTGCCGGTCATGGGCACGGGCGGCCCGATCACCGTGCCGCCCAGCCAGTCGATCAACATCACCGCCGACGGCCGCGTGATGATCGTCCCGCAGGGCGCGCCTCCGGGCACGCCCGATCAGGAAGTCGGCCAGATCAAGCTAGTCAGCACCGCCGGCAGCGACACGGTCAAGGGCATCGACAATCTGTTGCACGTCCGTGGCGGCGGCACCCTGCCCGGCGACATGACCGCCAAGGTCCGCGGCGGCGCTCTCGAACAATCGAACGTCAACATGACGCAGGCGCTGGTCGACATGATCGAGAACCAGCGGTCCTACGAAGTGCAGGCCGGCATGCTGAAGCAGGCGAAGGAAATGGATGAAGCCTCCGCCAACCTGATGCGCGTCCAGAGTTAAGGGGAACACGACATGGCCAATGCAGCACTGCATATCGCGCGCACCGGGCTGGATGCCCAGGATACGCGGATGCGCGTCATCTCGAACAACCTGGCGAACGTCAACACGACCGGGTTCAAGCGCGACCGCGCCTCGTTCGAGGCGATGAGCTATCAGATCATCACCGCGCAGGGGGCCGCCTCGACGCAGGAATCGCGCTATGCGACCGGTCTGAACCTCGGCACCGGTGTCCGCGTGCAGGGGACCGCGAGCATCCAGACGCAGGGCTCGCTCGCCACGACCGGCAACGCACTCGACGTCGCCCTGGAAGGCGACGGCTTCTTTCAGGTGCAGCTGCCCGGCGGCCAGATCGGCTATACCCGCGCCGGCAATTTCACGCGCTCCGCCGAAGGGCTGCTGGTCACCACCGACGGACATCAGGTGATGCCCGGCATCACCCTGCCCGAAGGTGCCACCTCGATCACGATCGGCGGTGACGGCACGGTCAGCGCGACCATCCCCAACCAGACCGAAGCGACTCCCGTCGGCCAGATCCAGGTCGCGAGCTTCGCCAATCCCGCCGGGCTGCAACCGGCCGGGGACAATTTCCTGACCGAAACCGGTGCTTCGGGTGCGGCGCAGCTCGGTGTCGCCGGCCTCGAGGGTCGCGGACGCATTCGGCAGGGGATGCTCGAAAGCTCGAACGTCAACGTCGTCGAGGAACTCGTCGACATGATCGAGACCCAGCGCGCCTATGAGGTCAATTCGAAGATGATCTCGGCCACCGACGAGATGCTGAAATATGTCAACCAGAACATCTGACGCCGCGCGCGCCGTCGCGCTCGCCATCGTGGTGCTGGCGGCAATGCCGGCAGATGCCCGCCCCCTGTTCGGCAGGAAATTGCCGCGCGAATCCTACGCCGCCACCCCGCCCGCCGCGCCGGTCGTTCCGGTGGTCGCTACCGGCGCGATCTTTCAGGTCGAGCAGGGCTATGCCGCGCTGTACGAGGGATGGCGCGCGCGCAAGGTCGGCGATCCACTGACCATCGCGCTGGTCGAGCGGACCAGTGCGTCGAAATCGGCCGGATCGAAGCTCGACAGCAACGGCAAATTCTCGA
This sequence comes from Sphingomonas sp. Leaf5, assembly GCF_001421155.1. Lineage (NCBI taxonomy): Bacteria > Pseudomonadati > Pseudomonadota > Alphaproteobacteria > Sphingomonadales > Sphingomonadaceae > Sphingomonas > Sphingomonas sp. Leaf5. The sequence goes on from NZ_LMJZ01000012.1 coordinate 73,145, forward strand.
TCACGCCACCTTCGGTCGGGCCGCTGGCATTCGACCCGAACATCGCCCAGGCATCGGGTGGCCGCAATTTCGGTGGCACCGGATCGTCCGATCAGACCAATGCGCTGTCGGGCGAATTGTCGGTCACCGTCGCCGAAGTCTATCCCAACGGCACGATGCTGGTGCAGGGGCAGAAGCGGGTGACGCTGAGCCGCGGCGACGAGATCGTCGCGATCAAGGGGATCGTCCGCATCGCCGATGTCGACGCGAACAACCGCGTGCCGTCGACCCGCGTGGCCGATGCCCGCATTTCCTACACCGGCAAGGGCGATGTCGCCCGCGCCAGCCGGCAGGGGTGGCTCAGCCGCTTCTTCCAGGTCGTCAGCCCGTTCTAGGACTGTCCATGCGCTTCCTGCTCGCCATCCTCGCCGCCTTCCTGATGATCGCGCCCGCCTCGGCGGAGCGGGTCAAGGATCTTGGTCGTTTCCAGGGCATCCGGTCGAACCAGTTGACCGGATACGGTATCGTCGTCGGCCTGCCCGGCACCGGCGACGACAATCTCGAATATACCGTGCAGTCGGTGAAGGCGATCGCCTCGCGCATGGGGCTGCAACTGCCACCTGGCGCCAATCCGGGGATGAAAAACGCGGCCGTCGTGCTGATCACGGCCGAACTGCCGCCCTTCGCCAAACCCGGCCAGCGGCTCGACGTGACGGTCGCGTCGATGGGCAAGGCAAAGTCGCTGCGCGGCGGTGCGCTGATCATGACCCCGCTGCTGGGTGCCGATGGCCAGATCTATGCGATGGCACAGGGCAATCTCGCGGTCGGCGGCCTCGGGGCCGAGGGTGCCGACGGCTCGAAGATCGTCGTCAACATCCCGTCGACCGGCCGTATTCCCGAAGGGGCGACGGTCGAGCGCATGGTCGACACCGGCTTCGCGACCGCGCCCACGCTGACGTTCAATCTGGCACAGGCCGATTTCACCACCGCGCAGAATGTCGCGGGTGCGATTAACCGGCGCTTCGGCGCCGGCACCGCGACCGCGATCGATGCGGTGTCGGTCGCGCTGCGGGCCGCACCCGGTGCCGACACCCGCGCGATGCTGATGAGCGAGGTCGAGAATATTCCGGTCGAGTCGGCGGAGACCGCCGCGCGCGTCATCGTCAACGCCCGCACCGGTACGGTCGTCATCAACTCGGCGGTGCGGGTCGCGCCTTCGGCGGTGACCCACGGCAAGCTGACCGTGAAGATCGACGAGAACCAGCGCGTCAGCCAGCCCGCGCCGCTCAGCCAGGGCCAGACCGCCGTCGAACAGAAGAGCGGCGTCACGGTCGAGCAGGAGGTCAAGCCGATGTTCGTCCTCGCGCCCGGTCCCAAGCTGGCCGATGTGGTGAAGGCGATCAACGCGATCGGCGCATCGCCCGCCGATCTGGTCGCGATCCTCGAGGCACTGAAGGAGGCGGGTGCGCTGAAGGCGGAGCTGGTGGTCCTGTGAGCGTGATCGGCGCGACGACCGGCGTCGGGGTCGACACCACCCGCATCGGCAACAAGGACAATCTGAAGGCCGCCGGACAACGGTTCGAATCGGTCTTCACCGGCATGATGCTCAAATCGATGCGGCAGGCGAAGCTGGCCGACACGCTGTTCGACAACAAGGCCGCCGGCCAGTTCCGCGACATGTGGGACCAGAAGGTCGCCGAGAACATGTCGGTCACGACCCCGCTGGGCATCGGCAAGGCGATGACCGAGTTTCTGGCTCGGTCACAGATGGTTAACGTGGCCGATGCCAATAATCCCGCTCAAGCCCGGACCGATTCGGTCGTTACATCGGGTGAAGGGAAGAGCGGATGAGCGACCTGCTGTCGATCGGGGCAAGCGGGGTCAGGGCGTATCAATCGTCGCTGACCACGACGTCGGACAATATCGCGAACGCCGGCACCACCGGCTATGTTCGGCGGACGACGTCGCTTGCCGAAATCGGCGTGGGTTCGTCGCGACAGATTTCCGGCAGCGGGGTGACCGTTGCCGGCGTCACGCGGGCCGCCGACGTCTTTCGGTCGCAGGAAGTGCGCCAGTCGACCGCGGACGTGTCGCGCAGCGACGGCGGCATCGTGTGGATGGCGCGGATCGAGGATGCGCTGACCAGCCGCGCGCTGACCGATCGCATGACCGCTTTCTTCAACAGCGCCACCGCGCTCTCCGCCGACCCGTCGGCCGATGCGCCGCGCCGGTCGATGCTGGAATCGGCCGAAAGCGTCGCGCAGGCATTTTCGGGCACGATCGGCGCACTCGACGAAACGGCCAACAATCTCGACCTCAACGCCGATAACGCGGTCAGCAAGCTCAGCAACAATGCGGCGGTGCTGGCGCGGATCAACGACGGCCTGTCGCGGGTTTCGAAGGGGTCGGCGGGCGAGGCGCAGCTGCTCGACCAGCGCGACCTGATGCTCGACGAAATGAGCGAGATGACCGATATCGACGTCAAGTTCGATACGACCGGTCGGGTGACGGTGCGGGCGGGCGGCGCGGATGGCCCATTGATGGTCCATGGCATCGAGGCGTCGACCGTCCGGTTCGAACGCGACGAAGACGGCGCGCCGGTGTTCACGACCATGCGCGGCGGCACCGAGAGCATCCTGATCCCGCGCGGCGGCGCGTTGGCCGGCATGGTCGACGGGGCCAAGCGGATCAGCGACATGCGCAAGGAGGTGGTCGATGTCGCCACCGATTTCGTCATGGACGTCAACGGTGCGCTTGCCAGCGGTGAGGATCTGAACGCCGCTGCCGGTGCGCCGATGTTCGCGATGGAACCGACCGGGCGCGTGACGCGCATCATGGGCGACCCGGCCAAGATCGCGGCGGCGACGGCGGGGCAGGGGCCGCGCGACAGCGGCAACCTGTCGAAGCTGTTCGACGCCCGCCGCAGCGGCCTGTTCGAACAGCGGGTCGTCGCGCTGCAATCCAGCAACGGGTCGGCACTGAACGCGCGCAAGACCATTGCCGAGGCGCAGGGCGCGATCCGCGATTCGGCGGTCGACGCACGTGATTCGGCAGCCGGCGTGAACCTCGACCAGGAAGCAGTGAACCTGATGCGTTTCCAGCAGGCCTATCAGGCGTCGAGCCGCGTGATCCAGGTCGCGCGCGAAACCTTCGATACGCTGTTCGCGATCCGATAGGACGAACGATGCAAATCTCCACCGCCAACTTCTACAACCGCGCGTCGAACCAGATGACGCGGCTGAACGGCGACCTCAACCGGTTGAACACCGAATTGTCGACGCAGAAGCGTCTGAAGGTCGCGTCGCAGGATTCGGCGGCGTGGATGATGCTGGGCGGGATCAAGAAGGAAGCGGCGGATTCGGGTGCCTTCCGTTCCAACATCACCTTGTCGCGCGGATTGCTGGCGCAGGCCGACACTGCGCTGGGCAACGCCGACGAACGGCTGGTGCGGGTTCGCGAACTGACCGTTCGCGCAGGCAGCGATACGCTGAATGCGCAGGACAAGGTGGCGATCGCCACCGAACTCGACCAGATCCGCGAAGGCTTGCTGGCGATCGCCAACGGCCGTGACGTGCGCAACCATCCGGTGTTCGGCGGGACCGGCGAAGTGGCCTTTACGAAGGACGCGACGACCGGCGCGATCACCTATACCGGCAATGCATCGGTCGCGACCGTCCGCATCGGCGAGGCGAGCGAGATGCAGGTCGGCATCGATGGCAGCCGGGTGTTCAGCGGGGCGAATGGCGGCGTCGACATCTTTGCGCTGATCGACGACCTGAAGACGGCGATGGAGATGCCGACCGACAAGCCGGTGGTTGATCCCGCGGTCCCGGTCGATCCGAACGCCCCGGCATTCGACGTCGATGCCGCGCGCAAAGCCTATTCGGCGAAGATCGGCACCGCGCTCGGCAAGCTGGACACGGCCGAAGCGCAGGTGACGGCGGCGCGCGCCGCCAATGGCGCGCGCGGGGCGCGGCTGGAGATCGAATCGAGCCAGCTCGAAGATATCGGCATCGACCGTGAGGAAGCGCGCAGCGCGCTGGAAGATACCGAATGGTCCACCACGATGGTCGAGTTTCAGAAGACGTTGACGATTCTCAACGCAACGCAGGCCAGCATTTCCAAGTTGGCGGGCATGTCGCTGTTCAACTATCTGAAGTGACGGTGCCGATATCCGCCCGATGGTAAATTGTCGGGTGGTAACGATTTCTCGACGTCTATCGGCCACAAGGGACGGGTGATGCGACGCAGACAGCGTGGCAACGGTTCGTAACCCAGGGGCAAGCGCCATATGTTTCCGGCCATCGGCTTCGTCGTCCTTCTCGTCATGGTGTTCGGCGGTTTCGCCTTCACCGGTGGCGATCTTGGACCCGTGCTGCACGCCCTGCCGCACGAAATGCTCATCATCGGCGGCGCGGCGGTGGGCGCGCTGATCATCGGCAATTCGGGCCGCGAGCTGAAGGGCATGGGCGGCGGCTTCATGAAGGTGCTGAAAGGCCCCAAATACAAGAAGCAGGATTATCTCGACGCCATCTTCCTGGTGTCGAAGCTGATGAAGATGCTGCGCGCCGAAGGACCGATCGCACTCGAACCCCATGTCGAGGACCCGAAATCATCGTCGGTTTTTGGTGAGTATCCGCGGTTGGTGAAAGATCATACGTTGGTCAACCTGATCGCCGATACGCTGCGCCTGGTCGTCGTGTCGTCGGGTACGCTCGACGTGCATGCGGTCGAGGAGGTCATGGACAATGCCATCAAGACCCACCACCACGAGGAACAGGGTCCGCAGGCGACGCTGCAGGGCCTGGCCGACGCACTTCCCGCGCTCGGCATCGTCGCGGCGGTGCTCGGCGTGGTCAAGACGATGGGATCGATCGACAAGCCGCCGTCGGTCCTGGGCGGCATGATCGGGTCGGCGCTGGTCGGCACCTTCCTCGGCATTCTGCTCGCCTACGGTCTGGTCGGGCCGCTTGCCGGCCGGTTGCAGCAGGTGATCGACGCCGATGCCGCCATCTATCACACCGTCAAGCAGATCATCATCGCCTCGCTCCACGGCCATCCGCAGCCGCTGGTGATCGAAGCGGCGCGTTCGGGCATTCCGCACCACAACCAGCCCGGTTTCGCCGAAGTCTTCGACGGCCTGCGCGGACGCTGATCCCATGGCGAAGGCACCCCATGGCAACAACCAGCCGCCCCCCGTCATCATCGTCAAGAAGATCATCGCCGAGGGCCATGGCGGCCATCACGGCGGTGCGTGGAAGGTCGCCTATGCCGACTTCGTGACGGCGATGATGGCGTTCTTTCTGTTGATGTGGCTGCTCGGCGCCACGACCGAGAAGCAGCGCAAGGGGCTGGCCGATTATTTCACCCCGTCGCTGGTCACGGTGAAGGCCGGTGCGGCGGGATCGAACGGGCTGTTCGGCGGCGAATCGATCGTCGATCAGGACAGCTATCCCCACCGCGCCGCGCAGACGGGCACGCGGTCGCTGACCATCCCGGTCGACGCCAATGGCGGCACGCAGGTCGGATCGGGCGAAAAGGGCCGGCTGAAGAACAAGGCCGAAATGGCCGAGGCCGATCGCAAGGCGTTCGAAAAGATCAAGCGCGAACTCAAGCAAAAGCTGGAATCCAGCCTCGAACTGCGCAAGCTCGCCAAGAACGTTCGCATCGTGCCGACGCATGACGGCGTGCGTATCGATCTGGTCGACAATGCCGATTATTCGATGTTCTCGCTGGGCACCACCGCGCTCGCCCCCGAAGCGTCGAAGCTGATGGCGCTGATCGCCGAGACGGTAAAGGATTTGCCCAACACGATCATGATCCGGGGGCATACCGATTCGATCGCCTATGGCCGGCGCGAGACGATGAACAACTGGATGCTGTCGTCGGGCCGGGCAGAGGCGACACGTCGCCGCCTCGCCATGGCCGGGGTCGGCGAACGCCGCTTCGAACGGATCGAGGGCGTGGCCGATCGCGAGCCGATGGTCGCCAAGGACCCGTTCGATCCGCGCAACCGCCGCGTCGCCATCACCCTGCTGTATCAGGAGACGGCCGGGTTCGGGGGGCGTCGCATGGCCAGTACCGGGAGCGACACCCCCGCGCGGGCCGATGTACCGCGCCCCGGTGTCGAACACACCGAAGCGGCGCGTCCGGACGCGCATTGACCGGGCGGATCAGAAGAACAGCTTGCGGAAGGTCAGTCGCACGACCCGCCCGGTCGCATCGAGATAGCCGGGCTGATAGTTGATCGGCACCACGCCGTTGGCGTCGGTCACCCGCTGGCGCGCGTTGAACAGATTGTCGACGCCGATGCTGATCCGCGCGCCGCGCAGCCAGCGATTGTCGCGAACCAGCCCCGGCTGCTGCCCCAGTTCGATCCACGACCGCAGCCCGACCCGCGCGAGGCCGCCGAAATCGAGCGTCTGGCCGGTGCCACTGGCACCGCCATTGACCTCGGTCCCCGACTGCCAGTTGACGGTTACCCGCGCGCCCAGCCCGTCGCGGACATAGCCGCCGTTGAAGTCGATCTGGTGGCGCGGGGTGCCGCCATTGTCGTCGACCGCCGACCCGTTCAGCAGATCGAGTTCGGGCAGGCCGGACCGGATCACGATCGTGTCGGTCAGGTTCACGCTATGATAGACGCCGAACCACAGCCGGCCGCCGCCGCCGCCACCGAAACCGCCACGCCCGCCGCCACCGCCACCGAACCCGCCGGGTCCGCCAAAGCCACGTCCGCCGCCGCCCGGACCGCCGGACCCGCTCCCTTCGCCCGGACCGCGTCCGGCACCGGGCGGTGGTGGCGGCGCACCGGCCGCTTCCGCTGCTTCCCGTTCGGCCCGGCGGCGTTCCATGAAGGCGCGCCGTTCGGCCTCGGCCGCGCGCGACCGGGCGGTGGTGATCCGCTTGGCGAAGTTGACGCCGTAGCGCAGCACGCTGCTGTCGGCGCGCGCGAAATTGACCGGACGGCCATCGACCCGGGTCAGGACTTTGCTGACCGGGTCGCGCGTGAAGCGATCGGGGAAGGCGTCCTGAATCTCGGCGGTGATCGTCGGGAAAGTGCGGATCGGGTTGTCGGTGTGGTTGTTGGTATAATCGAACTGGAACGAGATATCGCGCTCGCTCCACGGCTTCAGGTTCACCCCCAACTTCAACACGCGGCTGTCGCTCTGCACCAGATCGGGGTTGCCGCCGCTGATCGCGGTGACGTCGACCGTCTGGCCGAGGACATAGTCGAAGCGGCGGACGAAGGGCGTCGTGATGAACGGGTTGCCGAGCTGCTGCTGCGACGGCGCATTCTGTTCGTGGCTGACCGATGCCAGCACGCGCAGCGCGGTGATCGGTTGCCAGTTGAGGCCGTAGCCGTACGAGGTCAGCGTCCCGAAGTCCGACAGCTGTTCGACCTCGGCATTGGCGTTCAGCGACAGGCGGCCGAGCGCGGAGAGGATGTCGCGCGCGGCGTTGGCGATCGGCAGGTCGATATTGGCGCGTATCGACCCGCTGTCGCGGCCGAGATCGGCGGCGTTGGCGATGCCGGCGCGGACCGAATCGCTGTTGAAGTCGCTGGTCGTCCCGGCGATGCGGATGCTGGTGCTGGCGTCGCCGGCGGGCAGCGAGAAGGGCGAACCGGCGACCAGAGCGTTGATGCCCGCAACGCTCGACACCGATTTCGCGCGGTCGGCGGTGCGGATCAGATTGCCGAGATCGCCGAACGGGCTGAACGTGCCGGCACCGACCGCCGCCTGGATATCGGTCACGTCGACGCCGCGATCGGTGCGGGTGCTGGTTTCGATCCGGTCGTAATTGCCGTTCACGGTCCAGCGCCACCGGCCGAGATCGCCGTTCAGCGCGAAGCCGGCGTTGGCGGTCGTCGTTTCGCCATTCTGGACCAGCGGCTCCGTCCCGGCATAGCGCCGGACGATCACCGTGCTGGCAAAGGGCGAGAGCGGGGTGTTGCCGGGCAAGGTCAGCGAGATGGCGGGCAGGCCGAGCAGCGATTCGGTGCGGTTGTGTTCGACCCGTCCGGTCACCGTCGCCGCGACGTTGCCGAAGATGCTGCGTGCATAGACGCCGTTGGCGGAAAAGCGGTCGACCGCACCCGACAGCGTCCGGAACGGCGTGGTGTCGGTGATGCGTGGCGCATTGGCCCCGGCGGCGAACCCGGCCAGCGTCGGCGCGCCGTTCGGTACCGCCGCGACCGTCACCGGGGTGCCCGCCAGCGCACTCAATGCCGGATCGATCGCCGCGCCATTGGTCGTGCCGGTGACGTTGCCGATCAGGTCATAGGGCGTGCCCGACGTGTTCGGGATGATGCCGCGTTCGCTTTCCAGCAGGTTGCTGGTCGTTTCCGCCTGCAGGTTCAGGTTGAAGCGTTTGTCGCGGTCGATGCGGACCAGTCCCGCCTCGGCCTCGACATTGCTCGATCCGCCTTGCGTCGGCACGCTGCCCTGCAATTCGCCGGTATAGCTGCGGAAACGCGGGCGCAGGACGAAGTTGATGACCTTCTGATCCGATCGATAGCCGAATTTCAGCGCGACTTCCTCGGGCAAGATGTCGACGCGCAGGATCGCTTCGGTCGGCAGGTCGCGGACTTCCTGAAAACCCGCCGAGCGCCGTCCGTTGACGAGGAAGACCGGCTCCCCGCCGCGCACCGATTGCAGCTGCGGCGCGAGTTCGGCGACCAGTTCGGCGACCGAGCTGACGCCGTAGGAGCGGATGTCGGCCGGCGACAATTGCAGTTCGGGCTTGATGTCGCCCGCCACCGATCCGGGGGGCGGGCGGCCGGTGACGACGATCTCCTCGGCTTCGCTCTCAACCTCGGTGCCGCCCGCGCCTGCCGGATCGGTCGGTTTATCCGGTTGCGCCGTAGCCGGAGTCTGGGCGACCGGGGTCTGCGTGGTTCCCGCGACCGGGGCGGTCTGTGCCGCCAGCGCTGCCGGTGCCGACCCCAGTGCCAAAACCGCCAATGTCCACCGCGCCATGCAAAACCCTTTTGAAACCGTGCCCGCATCGTTGCGGTGCACAGCTGCTACGTCCCGAATGTCGCACAACTATCGCAGGTCTTGAAAATATCCGGGGCCGGCACCGCCTATGAAACTCGCTCTACCGCGAGTTTTCAAACAGCCTCTCAGCGCCGCAACAGATAGTTCAGCCGCGCCGCTGCGATCGGCCGGTCGCGGTCGTCCTGCCACGCGGTCGCGGCGACATTGGCGATGCGCGCACCCAGCCGGGTGACGCTGCCCGCCGCCCATGTCATGCGTTCGCGTCCGCCGCGCATATAGTCGATGGTGACGTTGATCGGCTTGATCGTCGCTTCGTCGGCACCCAGTGCATGGCGCAGCGCAACCCATGCCGCCATTTCCAGCATGCCGCCGATCGCACCGCCATGGACGAAGCCGGGCCGCCCGAGCAGGTCGTCGGCAAACGCCATCGCGACGATCGGGTGCCCGGCATCGTCGGTATCGAGCGTCAGCCCGAGCAGGTCGGCATAGGGTGGCAGCATCAGCCGGCGTCCAGCAGCATGAAGGTGCCGGCGACATGCGCGACCGGATCGTCGGGATCGCCGTCATGGGCGATGCCGCGTACGAACGCGACCTGCCGCGCGACGCGGTAACATTCGCCGCGCCCGACCACCGTCCGCTCCGGCGTGGCCGGACGCAGATAGTCGAGCCGCAGGTCGAGCGTCGCATGCGGCAGGAACGCCCCGCGTTTCAGCCACACGCCGACACTGGTCGCCATGTCCATCAGCGTCAGGATCGGCCCCGATGCCAGCACGCCGCGCGCCGGATCGCCGATCAGGTCGGGGCGGAACGGCAATAGCAGCTCGCACCAATCCGCGCCATGCGCCCGATAGCCGATGCCCAGCCGCGACCCATGCCCACCGACCCGCGCCGAAAAGAAGCGGGCCGGGTCGAAGCCGGGCGGGAGCGGAAAACCAGTCATCACCGGCCCTGTAGAGCGTTTTGGCGGTCGGTTGAAGCGGCGGCGGGGGTCAGTGCAGCGTGATCTCCGTGACATAGAAGGGCGCGACCGGCTTGTCGGTCGCATTCTGGACCCATAGTCCGTCGATCTGTTTGTTGTCGGCGCCGATCCTCGACAGCGGCAGTTCGATCTTCTTCCAGCCGCTTGCGGGCAACGTCACCGTATAGGCCTGTGTATCGAGCGGCTTGCCACCGACTACCGCGACGATCCGCAACTGCTGCGCGCCGCCGTCCATGCCCTGGATCAGCATCGCCACCGACTTGTATGCCGTGGTGTCGAACGGTGCGTGGTGCAGGTACAGCGCCTGATACGGTCCCGCCTCGACCCGGATCGGCTTGCGCTGCGATCCCTGTACCTCGCTCGACAATTCGACCTTCGCCCAGCTCCAGTTTTCCCAGCCATTGCCGAGCGCGGTGCCGTATACGTCGCCGACGCCCGCGTCCTGCGCGACGGCCGGTGCCGCCAGCAGCGCCATGGCCAACCACCAATGCCGCATCTTTCCTCTCCTGTCCCCTGCCGGTATCGTCCGGCTATCCCCATGCTACGCGCGCCGCGTCGATTGAAAAGGGGGAAGTTGGGGAGCGGGACCGATGCGGGTGACGACGACGATCGCGGACGGCATCGCCGACGTCCGGCTGACCCGCGGCGACAAGATGAACGCGATCGATCCGGCGATGTTCGACGCGCTGATCGACACGATCGAGACGTTGCGTACGTCCCCGGTGCGCTGCGTCATCCTGTCGGGTGAGGGGCGCGCCTTTTGCGCCGGGCTGGACATGGCGAGCATGGCGGCGGGCGCGGCGGGCCTCGACCTTGCGGCGCGGACGCATGGCATCGCCAACCGGGTGCAGCAGGTCGCATGGGGCTGGCGGACGTTGCCGATGCCGGTGATCGCGGCGGTGCATGGGCTGGCACTGGGCGGCGGCTTGCAGATCATGGCCGGTGCCGATGTCCGGATCGCCGCACCGGACACGCGCTTTGCGATCCTGGAGGCGAAATGGGGGCTGGTCGCCGACATGGCCGGCTTCGCGCTGTGGCGCGACGTGCGCGGCGATGTATTGCGCGAACTGGCGTTCACCGCGCGCGAATTCGATGCGGTCGAGGCGCGGCGAGTGGGGTTCGTGACGCGCATCGCCGATCATCCGGTCGATACGGCGATGGAAATCGCCCGCGGCATCGCCGGGCGCAGCCCCGACGCGGTGCGTGCCGCCAAGCGGCTCGCCAACCTCGCCGACGACGCCGATGCCGCGACGATTCTTACCGCCGAAAGCGCCGAACAGATCGCGTTGCTCGGTAGCGCCAATCAAATCGAGGCGGTGCGTGCCGGCATGGAGCGGCGGGTACCGGATTTCGACGACTGATCTCCCCTCCCTTCTCAGGGAGGGGAGTCAGGTCAGATATCCTGCACCAGCCGCCCGTACAGCTCCGGCCGCCGGTCGCGGAAGAAGCCGAAGGCGGCGCGGTGACGCTTCACCCGGTCGAGGTCGAGCGTCGCGGTGATGACGCCCTCTTCCTCGCGGTCGAGTTCGGCAAGGATGTCGCCGCGCTCGTCGGTGATGAACGACGTGCCGTAGAAGGTCTGGTCATGTTCGACCCCGACCCGGTTGGCGGCGACCACCGGCACGACGTTCGACACCGCATGGCCGACCATCGCCCGCCGCCACAGCCGCGCGGTGTCGAGGCTGGTGTCGTGCGGCTCGCTGCCGATCGCGGTCGGATAGAACAGCACTTCCGCGCCCATCAGCATCAGCGCGCGCGCGGTTTCGGGATACCATTGGTCCCAGCAGACGCCGACGCCCAGCTTGGCCGGACCATCCCACACCTTGAACCCGGTATTGCCGGGGCGGAAATAGAATTTCTCCTCATATCCCGGACCATCGGGGATATGACTCTTGCGATACACGCCCTGCACGCGGCCATCGGGGTCGATCATCGCCAGGCTGTTGTAATGATGCGGGCCGTCGGCTTCGAAGAAGCTGGTCGGGATATGCACCTTCAACTCGGCTGCAAGCGCCTGCATCGCCAGCACCGCCTTGTGCTCGGTGACCGGTTTGGCGTTGGCGAACAGCCCTTCGTCCTCGACCCGGCAGAAATACTCGCCCTCGAACAATTCGGGCGGCAGGATGACCTGCGCGCCGCGCGCCGCCGCCTCGCGCACCAGTCGCGCGACATTGGCGATGTTACGGTCGATATCGGTCGAGAAGCCGAGCTGGAGCGCGGCGACGGTGATCTCGGTCATGACGGGGCGGTCCTTCGGGTTATGCCGGAATCTGCTGGCTGATGCAGTGGAAGCTGCCGCCGCCGGTCAGGATATGATCGGCGCGCAGCCCCACGACCTCGCGATCGGGGAAAATTGCGGCAAAGGCGGCGATGGCGGCGGCATCGGTGCCGGTGCCGTAGAGCGGCACGACCACCACGGCGTTGCCGATATAGAAGTTCATGTGGCTGCCCGGAATGATCTCCTCATCGGGCGACAGCACGCGGCCGGGGGAGGGGACCGGCACCACCTCGACGCCGAACGCCTGTGCCCGTGCCGTCGCATCCTGATAGATGCGCCAGTTGGGATCATTCTCGGCCGCCTGCGGGATCGCCAGCCGGTTCGGCCCGACGAAGCGCGCCAGATTGTCGACATGGCCGTCGGTATGGTCGTTCAGCAGCCCGTCGCCCAGCCACAATACCCGGTCATAGCCCAGATCGTCGTGCAGCCGCGCTTCCGCCGCCGTCTTGAAGAAACCGGTGTTGCGATTGGGGTTGAGCAGGCATTGCTCGGTCGTCACGACCAGCCCGGTACCGTCGCCGTCGATCGCGCCGCCCTCGATGATCCAGTCGTGATCCGCCACGGTCAGCCCACGCCCGCGGGCAAGGCGCAGACCGATGTCGCTGTCGCCGGGCAGGTCGTACTTGCCGCCCCAGCCGTTGAAGCCGAACCGGTGCGCCGTGCCGTCGCCGCCGATGATCGGGCCGGTATCGCGCAGCCAGATGTCGCCGAACGCCTCGATCGTGACTTCGGCAAAGGGCGCGCGGGCGCGGGCGTCGTCGGCGGCTTCCACGGTCGCGGCGACCAGGATCACCGTCTCGCCGCGTCCTTCGGCATGGACGGCCCTTGCAAAGGCGACGACTTCGTCGCGGGCGGGGTCGAGGTCCTCCAGCCATAGTTCGGCGTGGCTGGGATAGCCGATCCATACGGCGGCGTGGGGGGCCCATTCGGGTTGCGGCGCGGTCATGCGCGCGCAGATACTGGATCGGCGCGCGCAGGAAAAGGGTCGACGTCGGCCTGCCCTTGCTCCCGCCGCGCCGATGGGCGATGGGGCGGCATCTTGTCCCGACCCGCGCAGGAACCGAGTCCCATGAAATTCTTCGTCGACACCGCCGATACCAGCGACATTCGCGAACTGGCCGAAACCGGCCTGCTCGACGGCGTGACCACCAACCCGTCGCTGATCCACAAATCGGGCCGTGATTTCCTTGAGGTCGTGCGCGAAATCTGTTCGATCACGCCGGGGCCGGTATCGGCGGAGGTCGTGGCGCTCGACCACGCCGGCATGATGCGCGAGGCCGAAATCCTGCGCAAACTGGCCGATAACGTCGCGGTGAAGGTGCCGCTCACCATCGACGGCCTCAAGACCTGCAAGGCGCTGACCGACGACGGCACGATGGTCAATGTGACGCTGTGCTTCTCCGCCAATCAGGCGCTGCTGGCGGCAAAGGCCGGCGCGACCTTCGTCTCGCCGTTCGTCGGGCGGCATGACGATATCGGTTTCGACGGCATGGGCCTCATCAGCGACATCCGCCTGATCTACGACAATTATGATTTCGGCACCGAGATCCTCGTCGCCAGCGTCCGCCATCCGATCCACGTCCTCGAATCGGCCAAGATGGGCGCGGACGTGATGACCGCGCCGCCGTCGGTCATCCGCGCGCTGGTCAAGCATCCGCTGACCGACAAGGGGATCGAGGGCTTCATGGCCGACTGGGCCAAGTCGGGCCAGAAGATCGGCTGATCGCAGCGGGGGCTGGCGTGAACGACCTGACGCAGCCCCTGCCGCTGGCCTTCGCGACGCATCTCGCGCGGGATCGGCGGCGATCCGCGCATACCGTTCGTGCCTATGCCGCGACCGCCGAGCGGTTGATCGCGTTCCTGCAAGGCCATTGGGGCGGGGCGGTCGATGCCCGACGACTGGCCCGCATCACCGCCACCGACCTGCGCGCCTTCCTCGCCCGTCGCCGCGAAGACGGGCTGGGCAATGCGTCCGCTGCGCGCGAATTGTCGGCGGTACGCGCCTTTCTCGATTTCGCCGGTGTCGAAGCACCGCGCCTGCGCGGACCCCGCACCGGCAAGACCGTCCCCCGTCCGATCTCGCCCGACGACGCGGTGGCGTTGGCGGGGGATGTCGCCGACTTCGCCGCCGAACCGTGGATCGGTGCCCGCGACTGGGCGGTGTTGCTGCTGCTCTATGGCGCCGGGCTGCGCATCGGTGAGGCATTGTCGCTGACCGGCGCGGTCCTGCCGCTCGGCGCGACGCTCGTCGTGACCGGCAAGCGCGACAAGACGCGGGTCGTGCCGCTGTTGCCGCCGGTCCGCGCCGCGATCGAGGCCTATGTTGCGCAGCAACCGTGGGGCACCGCGCGCGACGCGCCGCTGTTCCGGGGGGCGAAGGGCGGGCCGCTGGCCGCCGGGGTCGTCCGCCGGGCGGTGCAGGCCGCGCGCGGGCGGCTCGGCCTCGGCGACCGCACGACGCCCCACGCGCTGCGCCACAGCTTCGCCACGCATCTGCTGGGCCGGGGGGCTGACCTGCGATCGCTACAGGCGCTGTTGGGTCATGCCAGCCTGTCCTCGACGCAGATCTATACGGCGGTCGATGCCGCGCATCTGCTGGACGTGTACCGCAACGCGCATCCGCATGGTTAGGGCGGTGCGGAGGGCTACTCATTTGCTCCATCCCTCGTCACACCGGGGCGAGCCGAGACCTATGCGAAGGTTCAGGCTTAACCGAAAACTCGCCGTACCCCCGCACAGGCGGGGGTCCAGAGCCAAGCAGAACAACGGCTTGCGCCTGGAGCCCTGGACCCCCGCCTGCGCGGGGGTACGACAGGGGGTAGGAACCAGTTCTTTCGCAGAGGTTTCGGTCAGGTCCGGGGTGACGCTCGGTTGGTGAACGCTCCAAACGCAAAACGCCGCGCCGGACCTCGGTCCGACGCGGCGTTTCGTTCAACGCGTTGTGCGAACGATCAGCCGGCCTGTTCGGCGAGGATCGTCAGCCCGCGCGAGGTCACTTCGGCGAAGCCGCCGCGGATCGCGATGCGCTCTGCCTCGCCCTTTTCGGTGCGTTGGATCAGGACGTCGCCATCGCGGATCGTCGACATGAACGGCGCATGGCCTTCCAGCACGCCGAAGTCGCCTTCGGTGCCCGGCACGGTGACCATGTAGACCGATTCCGACCGCACCAGCTTTTCGGGGGTCACGAGTTCGAAGTGCAGCATATCGTTACCTTACTCCCTCTCCCCTTCAGGGGAGAGGGTCGGGGAGAGGGGCTTTCGGAAAGCGGCATCGATCTGCCCCTCTCCCTGACCCTCTCCCCTGAAGGGGAGAGGGAAAAGAGCTTTACGCGTCCTGCGCCATCTTCTGCGCCTTGGCGACCACTTCGTCGATGCCGCCGACCATGTAGAAGGCGCTTTCCGGCAGGTGATCGTATTCGCCTTCGACGACCGCCTTGAACGACTTCACCGTGTCTTCCAGCGCGACGAACTTGCCGCTGATGCCGGTGAAGACCTCGGCGACGTGGAACGGCTGGCTGAGGAACTTCTGGATCTTGCGGGCGCGGGCGACTGTGACCTTATCCTCTTCGCTCAGCTCGTCCATGCCGAGGATGGCGATGATGTCCTGCAGCGACTTGTAGCGCTGGAGCAGCGACTGGACGGCGCGCGCCGTGTCGTAATGCTCCTGACCGACGGTGCGCGGTTCGAGAACGCGGCTGGTCGAATCGAGCGGATCGACCGCCGGATAGATGCCGAGTTCCGAGATCGCGCGGTTGAGCACGGTCGTCGCGTCCAAGTGGGCGAACGAGGTCGCCGGAGCCGGATCGGTCAAATCGTCGGCGGGGACGTAGATCGCCTGCACCGAGGTGATCGATCCCTTGTTGGTCGAGGTGATGCGTTCCTGCAGCGCGCCCATGTCGGTCGACAGCGTCGGCTGATAGCCCACGGCCGACGGGATGCGGCCGAGCAGTGCCGACACTTCCGAACCCGCCTGGGTGAAGCGGAAGATGTTGTCGACGAAGAACAGCACGTCCTGCCCTTCGACGTCGCGGAAATATTCGGCGATCGTCAGGCCCGACAGCGCGACGCGGGCACGCGCGCCCGGCGGCTCGTTCATCTGGCCATAGACCAGCGCGACCTTCGAACCCTCGCTGGTCGGATTGCCGTCGGCATCCTTGGCGATGACGCCGGCGTCGAGGAATTCGTGGTACAGATCGTTGCCCTCGCGGGTACGTTCACCCACGCCCGCGAACACCGACGTGCCGCCATGGCCCTTGGCGATGTTGTTGATCAGTTCCTGGATCAGCACGGTCTTGCCGACGCCCGCGCCGCCGAACAGGCCGATCTTGCCGCCCTTCGCATAGGGGGCGAGTAGGTCGATGACCTTGATGCCGGTGACGAGAATCGCGCTCTCGGTCGACTGGTCGACGAACAGCGGTGCCGCTGCATGGATCGGTGCGGTGGTTTCGGCACCGACCGGACCGCGCTCGTCGATCGGCTCGCCGACGACGTTCAGGATGCGGCCGAGCGTCTTGGGACCGACCGG
This sequence comes from Sphingomonas sp. Leaf5, assembly GCF_001421155.1. Taxonomy (NCBI): domain Bacteria; kingdom Pseudomonadati; phylum Pseudomonadota; class Alphaproteobacteria; order Sphingomonadales; family Sphingomonadaceae; genus Sphingomonas; species Sphingomonas sp. Leaf5. The sequence goes on from NZ_LMJZ01000012.1 coordinate 89,904, forward strand.
CACACGGATCTGCGATCCGGTGTCGCGCACCGCCTGACCACGGGTCAGACCTTCGGTCGCGTCCATCGCGATCGTGCGGACGGTGTTCTCGCCCAGATGCTGCGCGACTTCGAGGACCAGCCGGTTGCCGTTGTTGTCGGTTTCGAGCGCCGACAGGATCGCCGGCAGCTCGCCGTCGAACGCAACGTCGACGACCGCGCCGATGACCTGGCTGATCCGGCCGGTATGGTTGGTGCTGCCCTGGGGGGCGTAGGTGTCTGCGGCGGTTGCCATCACTGCTTCCTCGGTTCGCTGCTGCTGCCCGCCTGTGGCGCGGGGCGGGTAAAGTCTACGACCAGACGGCGACCGCCGTCGATCGTTTCACGGGTAATCTGGTAATCGGCACCGGGGACTGTACCCGATGCCGGGCTCTCGGTCATGATGCCGCGCTTCACTTCGTCGCGGCCGGGCAGGCCGAGGCTGGCGAGCGGACGGTCGATCCAGCGCGCGAACTGGTCCTTCGCAAACGGGCTGGAGTCGAGGTTCACGATGTCCAGCGTGAACCGAACCCGGTCGATCCGCGTGGCATCGCCCCGGACGGACAGGTTCGCGATGTTGACCGGCTTGATCGACGGATCGGCCATCGGCGTCGGCATCGCATTGGCGATGAAGGCACCGCCGGCCTGTTCGTAGGGCGACAGGCGGAAGCCCATGCCGTTCAGCAGGTCGATCGTCTTCGGCGCATCGCCGAACACCGTCGCCCAGCCGCCGGTGACGAACGGCGTCGGCGTCGCGCGCGGCCGTTCCGCCGCCTTGTCGGCAGCAGGCTGACCGCAGCCGGCCAGCGTGGCGACGAGCGCCAGCAGGACGGCAGGGCGGATCACAGCGCCTCGGCGCCCGAGATGATTTCGACCAGTTCGGTCGTGATCGCGGCCTGACGGGTGCGGTTATATTCGATCGTCAGACGGTTGATGAGATCGCCCGCATTGCGCGTGGCGTTGTCCATCGCCGTCATCTTCGAACCCTGTTCCGACGCCGCGTTTTCCTTCATCGCGCGGTAGATCTGCACCGCGATGTTCGTGGGCAACAGGCTGTCGAGGATCGCTTCCTCGCTCGGTTCATATTCGACGACGGCATCGGCGGAAGGTTGCGAAGTTGCCACGGCGGGGGTCGGGATCTTGACCGGAATCAGTTGCTGTTCCGTGGGTTCCTGCGTCAGCACCGTCTTGAAGGTTGCATAGAACAGGTGCGCGACGTCGAATTCGCCCGCGTGGAAGCGGCGGATCAGGTCGTCGGCATAGCCCTTCGCATCGGCAAAGGTCAGCTTGCCCAGATCGCCCGGTTCGACCGAATGGACAAAGCCGTCGCGGAACTGGCGCGCCAGCACGGCGCGACCCTTGCGGCCGATCGTCAGGAACTTGACGGTCTTGCCCTGTTCCTGAAGCTCCAGCGCGCGGCGGCGCGCCATGCGGGCGATGTTCGAATTGAACGCACCGGCCAGCCCCTTGTCCGACGTCGCGACGACGAACAGGTGGACCTGATCGCTGCCGGTGCCGGCGAGCAGCGGCGAGCTGCCCTCGGTGACCTGCACCGTCGAGGCGAGGCTGGCGACGACCTGTTCGACGCGGCTCGCATAGGGACGACCGGCCTCGGCCGCCTCTTGCGCACGGCGCAGCTTGGCGGCGGCGACCATCTTCATCGCCTTGGTGATCTTCTGCGTCGACTTCACCGAGCCGATGCGGAGCTTTAGGGCCTTGAGGCTTGCCATCTGTTTTCCCTACTCCCTCTCCCCTTCAGGGGAGAGGGTGGGGAAGCGCGGGGGTGGCAACTTCGGCCGTCCCGCGCTTCCCCTCTCCCAACCCTCTCCCCTGAAGGGGAGAGGGCTTTGATGGTTATGCGAAGTTCTTGGCGAACTGGTCGAGCGCGGCCTTCAGGCCCGACTTCGCCTCGTCGCCCAGATCCTTGGTGTCGCGGATCTTGGTGAGGACGCCCGCATGGTTCGCGCGGAGATCGGCGAGCATCGCCTGTTCGTAGCGGGTCACGTCGTTCACCGGAACGGTGTCGAGATAGCCCTGCGTGCCGGCGAAGATCGATGCGACCTGTTCCTCGAACGGCATCGGCGAGAACTGCGCCTGCTTGAGCAATTCGGTCAGGCGCGCACCGCGGTTCAGCAGCTTCTGCGTCGACGCGTCGAGGTCCGACCCGAACTGCGCGAACGCCGCCATCTCGCGGTACTGCGCCAGCTCCAGCTTGATCGACCCTGCGACCTTCTTCATCGCCTTGGTCTGCGCGGCGGAACCGACGCGGCTGACCGAGAGGCCGACGTTGATCGCGGGGCGGATGCCGGCGAAGAACAGGTCGGTTTCGAGGAAGATCTGGCCGTCGGTGATCGAGATCACGTTGGTCGGGATGTAGGCCGACACGTCGCCTGCCTGGGTTTCGATGATCGGCAGCGCGGTCAGCGAGCCGCCGCCATTGGCGTCGGACATCTTGGCAGCGCGCTCGAGCAGGCGGCTGTGCAGATAGAACACGTCGCCAGGGTACGCTTCGCGGCCCGGCGGACGGCGCAGCAGCAGCGACATCTGACGATAGGCGACGGCCTGCTTCGACAGATCGTCGAACACGATCAGCGCGTGCATCGCGTTGTCGCGGAAATATTCACCCATCGCGGTGCCGGTGTACGGCGCCAGATACTGGAGCGGGGCGGGGTCCGACGCGGTCGCGGCGACCACGATCGAATATTCCATCGCGCCGTTTTCTTCGAGCGTGCGCACCAGCTGGGCGACGGTCGAACGCTTCTGGCCGACGGCGACATAGACGCAATAGAGCTTCTTGCTCTCGTCATCGCCCGCATTCGCGGTCTTCTGGTTGATGAAGGTGTCGATCGCGACCGCCGACTTTCCGGTCTGACGATCGCCGATGATGAGTTCGCGCTGGCCACGGCCGACGGGGACGAGGGCGTCGATCGCTTTCAGGCCCGACTGCATCGGTTCGTGAACCGAGGTGCGCGGGATGATGCCCGGTGCCTTCACGTCGACGCGGCTGCGGCGGTCCGACACGATCGGGCCCTTGCCGTCGATCGGGTTGCCGAGACCGTCGACGACGCGACCCAGCAGCCCCTTGCCGACCGGAACGTCGACGATGGTGCCGGTGCGCTTGACGGTGTCGCCTTCCTTGATCGACGAGTCCGACCCGAAGATCACGACGCCGACATTGTCGGCTTCGAGGTTCAGCGCCATGCCCTGGATGCCGCCGCCGAACTCGACCATTTCGCCCGCCTGGACGTTGTCGAGCCCGTGGATGCGGGCGATGCCGTCACCCACCGACAGCACCTGGCCGACTTCCGAAACCTGCGCTTCGGTGCCGAAATTGGCGATCTGGTCGCGGATGACCTTCGAAATTTCTGCGGCGCGGATATCCATGTTCAGCCTTTCATCGCGTGCGCGAGCGTGTTCAGTCGGGTCTTGATCGAGCTGTCGATCATCTGGCTGCCGATCTTGACGATCAGACCGCCCAAAAGCGTGGGGTCGACCTTCAGGTCGATCGCGACGTCGCGACCGATCCGGTGGCGCAGCTGCTGGCGCAGCGCATCGACCTGCGAATCGTCCAGCGGATGTGCCGAAACGACCTCTGCATTGGTTTCACCGCGGCTGCGCGCCGCCAGTTCGCGAAACGCGCGGATGATCGCGGGCAGGTCGCCCAGACGACGATTCTGCGCGAGCACGCCGAGGAAATTGGCGGTCAGCGGGTTGAGGCCCAGCACCGGTGCCAGCGCGGCGATGGCGCGCGCGGCGTCGGCGCGACCGATCAGCGGGCTTTTCACCAGCGCGGCGAGATCGTCCGATTCGGCGATGCCCGTCGACAGCGTCTTCAGGCTCGATTCGACCGCGTCGAGCTGGCCCTGCTGCTGAGCGAGGCCAAACAGCGCGGTTGCATAGCGGCCACCCAGGCTCGCCTGGATCGTTCCGCCGCCAGTAGTTCCGCCGGATGTCTCCACGCGTGCGTCCTTGTCAGGGGTCAATTCAACATCCCATGCCGGTGAGGGGGCCGCACTCCCAACCGCCGTCGCGAACCAATGTCGCGCCGCTGACCGGCCCCACGCGCCCCCGATGGGTCGTGGGGGCCGCTAGCATCGGTGTCATGATTTCGCAAGCTTTGCGGGAGGTGTAGTGGTGTGTTCCGATTCGGATGCAAGCTGAACGGGGGATTATCGGACCGCGGGAAGGAAGCGGGGTTCACGCGGAGGCGCGGAGACGCGGAGGGGGTGCGTCCGTTTCGACCGCACCCCGCGCCAGCGGCCTATTGCCCGCTGCAACCGCGGGCCGGGTCTTCCGATCGCGAGCGACAGTGCCCGGAGCGTAACCCCTCCGCGTCTCCGCGCCTCCGCGTGAAAACCCCTGCTTCTACTTGGCCGCGGTACACCGATAGACCAGCCGTTCGTTGACCTGCGCGGGCAGCGAGGTGCGAATCGCCGATTGCTGCGTGGCAAGCGCCGCGCGCGCGCCGGTGTCGGCGGCGCACGCCTTTTGCTGCACCTGCCCACGCAACGTGCGGGCGCGCTGCATCGATTCGGCGGACAGCAGATAGCGGCTGTTGGTGTAGCTGCCGCTGACCGGATCGAAGCGCAGCACCGACACGGTGGCGTCCTCATTCGGGACGAGAATCCGCTCCCACCCGCCGCCCGGCGCCTCGGCATATTGGGTGCGGCCGTTCATGCAGCCATCGGCGCGCCAGCCGAAGCGGACGGTTTCGACCGGCGACAGGATGATGCGGCTGCGTTCGGGCACCAGCGTGCATTCGAGCGGCCCGGTCAGCGGCGCGATCCGGGTCGCGGCGGTATTGCCCGATTCGTCGGCGGCGGCGATCGAGGCCGGATCGAAATCGGGCCGCAGCAGGAAGGTGGCGATCGCGCCGACGAACAGCACGCCGCCGCCGATCGCGGCGAACTTCGCGGTACGCGGCTGCCCACGGGTCAGCAACAACCCGGCCCCACCAGCCGCCAGCACCGACAGTGCCAGCAGCAGCGCGGCGGCGGCGATCATGTTCTCGCGAGTTTCGGCATTGTCGGCGCGCGCCTGTTCGAGCGCGGTCGCGCGTTCCTCGCGCGCGCGTTCGGTGGCGGCGCGGGCGCGCTCGCGGTCCTCGATCGTCTGGCGTTCGGCATCGGCGCGGTCGCGGGCATCGGCATCGGCGAGCGTCAGGCAGGGGGTGGCGATGGTCGCGACCTGCTGCGCCGCCTCGCGCAGGAACGCGATCAGCTCGCCATCGGAAATGGCGAAGGCGAAGCTGGCATCGCCCTCCTCGCCCCGGGTCAGCGCCGAATTGACGCCGAGCACCCGGCCGCACCGGTCGAGCAGCGGCCCGCCCGAATTGCCGCGCGCGATGCTGGCGGTATGGACCAGCACCGCCGTGCCTTCCAGCGTGCGGTTGCCCGACAATACGCCCTGCGAGCGGACCGGCGAGGTCGGCGTGACGAAATCGTCGACCGATCGCGCGGTGGCGAGGTCGACATTGCCGGGATAGCCGAGCGCGATGGCCGCATCGCCTTCGCCGAGGCCACCGGTATAGACGGTCAGCGGCGGCAGGCGCACGCCGCCGACCTCGATCAGCGCCAGATCGCGCGCCTTGTCGATGCGGACGACGCGCCCCTCGAACGACCGGTCGCCTTCGGACGGAACCACGCCGACGACGGTGTCGCCGGGATAGCGTTCCATCAGTTCGACGACATGGGCGTTGGTGACGATGCGATTGGGCGCGACCGCAAAGCCGGTGCCGTGTTCGACATCGACCATCTCGCCATCGACGGTCGCGATCACGACGACGCGGACGACGCCGCGCGCCGCCGCCGACACGTCGTCGGCACGGGCGGGCGCGGAGAGGACCAGCAGCGCGGCGAGCGCCGTCAGCCAGATCGTCAGCAGGCGCAGGATCGGTGTCGCGTTCTTTACCATGGCGGCCGCCGTTTCGGCGAAACCGGCGGGCGGGGCAAGGGGGTGTGCCTGTGAGGCGGTACGTCTCCCCCCTTCCGTCACCTTGGGCTTTACCCGGGGTCCCGCTTCTTCTTCTGCTTCTTCTGCGGTCGGTAAAAAAGCGGGACCCCGGATCACGTCGAGATTTCTGCGAACGTCGCAAACTTGGGCAAAACTCGCCGTACCCCCGCGCAGGCGGGGGTCCAGAGCCAAGGGTAACAACGGCTTGCGCTTGGAACTCTGGACCCCCGCCTGCGCGGGGGTACGGCAGGGGGCAGGAATCAGGACTTTTCGCAGACGTCTCGATCAAGTCCGGGGTTACGGTAGTTTTTCGAAGGTTTGGCTGCCCCCTATACGAAGCTGTACGGATCGACGTCGACCGCGACGCGGACCTTGGCGCTCCAGTCGACCCCGTCGAGCCAGTCGCGGATCACGTCCTGTATGTCGAGTGCGCGGGTGGCGTGGACCAGCAGGCGGAAGCGGTGCCGCCCGCGCAGCATCGCCAGCGGGGCGGGGGCGGGGCCATAGACGTGGCAGCCATCGACGTGCGGCGCGGCGCGGCCGATCGCGCGGGCGGTCGTCTCCGCCGCGCCCTTGTCCTCCGACGACACGATGATCGCGGCATAGCGGCCGAAGGGCGGCACGCCGGCATCCTCGCGCGCTTCGGTCTCGGCGGCGTAGAAGCTGTCGGCATCGCCCGAGATCAGCGCCTGCATCACCGGCGCGTTCGGCTGCGTCGTCTGGATATAGACATGGCCGGGCTTGGTCCCGCGCCCGGCGCGTCCGGCGACCTGCGCGATCTGTTGAAAGGTGCGTTCCGACGCGCGCAAATCGCCGCCCTGCAATCCCAGATCGGCGTCGATCACCCCGACACAGGTGAGGTTGGGAAAATGATAGCCTTTCGTCACCAGCTGCGTGCCGACGACGATATCGATATCGCCCGCCTCCATCCGCCCGACGAACTCCGCCGCCTTGGCCGGGGACCAGATGGTGTCGGAGGTGACGATGGCGATCCTGGCGGTCGGCCATAGCGCGGCGGCTTCGTCGGCGATCCGCTCGACGCCGGGGCCGCAGGCGACCAGCGCGTCTTCGGCATGGCATTCGGGGCAGGCGCGCGGGGTCGGGATGACATGGCCGCAATGATGGCACGACAGCCGGTGGATCAGCCGGTGTTCGACCATCCATGCGGTGCAATTGGGGCATTGGAAGCGATGCCCGCACGACCGGCACAGCGTCAGCGGGGCATAGCCGCGCCGGTTGAGGAACAGCAGCGCCTGTTCGCCGCGCGACAGCGTCTCGTCGATCGCCTTGACCAAGGGTGCTGCGATCCAGCGGCCGCGTTCGGGCGGTTGTTCGATCAGGTCGATCGCCTCGATCGTCGGCAACTGCGCCTTGCCGTAGCGGCCGGGCAGCTTCACCTCGGTATAGCGGCCCTGCGCCACCTGTTGCCGGGTCTCGATCGCCGGGGTCGCGCTGGCGAGGATCACCGGGCATTTCTCGAACAGCCCGCGCATCACCGCGACGTCGCGGGCGTGGTAGTGCACGCCCTCTTCCTGCTTGAAGCTGGTTTCGTGCGCTTCGTCGACGACGATCAGCCCGAGATCGGCATAGGGCAGGAACAACGCCGATCGCGCGCCGACCACGACCTTCGCCTGACCCGACGCGATGGCGCGCCACGAGCGGCGGCGCTGGGTCGATCGCAGGTCGCTGTGCCACGGCACCGGTTCGCAGCCGAAGCGCGCGGTGAAGCGTTTGAGGAACGGTTCGGTCAGCGCGATTTCGGGGAGCAGCACCAGCACTTGTCGCCCCGCCGCGATCGCCGCCGCCACCGCCTCGAAATACACTTCGGTCTTGCCCGATCCAGTGACGCCGTCGAGCAGGAAGGGGTGAAAGGCATCGGCCTCCACCGCCGCCGTCAGCCGGTCGGCCGCCGCATGCTGGTCGGCGGACAGTTCGGGGCGGTGATGGTCGGGATCGGGGACGGCATAAGGCTGGTCGATATCGACCGACACCGCCTCGATCGCGCCGAGCTTGACGAGGCCGCGGATGACCGCGTCGGACACGTCGGCGATGCTGGCAAGTTCACGCACCAGCCCGCGCCGCTCGCCGATCCGCTCCAGCGCCTGTGCCCGCTGCGGGGTCAGGCGGTCGGGGATTTCGCCGGTCGCGCGATATTCGATGGCGAGCTTCGCCCCCTCCAGCGCAGAGTTCGACGCGAGGCACATGCGCAGCACCGATGCCGGTGCCGCCAGATAATAGCCCGCCGTCCATTCGACCAGCCGGCGCAAGGGCGCGGCGATCGGCGGCACGTCGGCAACGGCGAGGAGCGGCCGCAGGCGATTGTCGCCGACTTCCTCGGTCGCCAGCCGCTCGGCATCCCACACCACGCCCAGCAACTGGCGGGGGCCGAGCGGGGCGGTGACGATCGAGCCCGGCTCGACGGTCATGCCATGCGGCACCCGGTAGTCGAGCGGCCCGAGTGCGGCATTGAGCAGGAGGACGCGGGCGCGGGACATGGACGGGTAGATAGGGTGGTCGGTTCCTCCCGTCATCCCGGCGCAGGCCGGGATGACGGGAGGAGCGAGACGATGACCCCCTTCGTCATTCCCGCCTTCGCGGGGACGACGGGGTATGTGCGCCGCGAGGGCCTCCCCCGCAACCGCGGTTACAGCGCCAGCCGCGCCGTCACCCGGACATCGCGCCCGGCCAGCGGGGCGAAGTCCTTGAGGAAGCTCGCATGGCGGCGCGCTTCGACGTCGAACAGGTTGTTCGCCGACACCATCAGCGTCGTCTTGCTGTCCCTACCGAACGGCCGCAGCGAGACCGAGGCGTTGACCATCGTATAGGCCGGCGTCGTCGTTTCCAGATCGGCGACGCGGTCCTGGCGGGTCACATGCTCGACCTCGCCGCGCACCTGCACCAGCCGGCCCTGTGCCTCGATCCCGCCGAGCACGCGCAGCGGCGGGATGCGCGGGGCGGGGCCGCGATCGACGATCGTGGCGCGGGTATAGTCGGCCAGACCGTCGAGGTTGATCGCGGTCTCGCCGATCTTCGCCAGCCGTGCCGACGCCTCCGCCTCGAACCCCCACAGCCGGGCGTCGGCCTGCTGGTACTGGAACACCGGCAGGTCGTCCTGCTCGGCACCGGTCGGGTTCTCGTAGATGAAGTTGCGGAACCAGTTGTGATATGCCGACAGGCCGAAGCTGTAGCCGTCGCCCGACCCCTTCAGCGTCGCTTCCAGCCCGTCGCTGATTTCCTTGGCGAAGGCGGGATTGCCGACCTCGAACGCCTGCGTGCCGGCATGCGGCCCGTTGGCGAACAGTTCCTCGGCCGATGGCGCGCGTTCGGTGTGGCTGGCGTTGATGCCGATGCGGACATGGTCGGCCAGCGCGACGCTGCCGCCCAGCGATCCGGAAAAGCTGTCGAAGCTGCGACGGATATTATCGTTGCCGAGCAGCGCGTCGGCCGCGGCGCGCGCGGTGGTATATTCATACCGCCCGCCCGCTTCGGCACGGAACGCGCCCAGATCGAACGACTGCAGCGTGAACAGGCCGAATTGCTGCGTCTCGCTCCTGGGCAGGAATTTTTCGTCGCCGACGATGTTCAGGTCGCGGATGAACATCTGTCCGCCGACCGCGCCGCGCCACCCGCCGCGCGCCGCCTGCACCAGTTCCACCCGTGCCTCGATCCCCCGGTTGAAGAAGCTGGTGCCGATTTCGCCGGTATCCTCGATCTCGTCATGGCGGTAATCGGCGAAGCCCGCGCGCAGGCGGATCTTTTCGAGCAGGCCGCCGCCGGTATCGACCTCGGCACGCATGTCGGCGCGGGTCTGCTGGACATGCAGCGTGACCTCCTCCGCCTCGCCGCCGTTCAGCGAATAACGGATCGGAACGCCGTAGCGGTTGTCGAGATGGTTGACCGAGAAACCGAGATTGCCGGTGTCGGTGACGATCGCCGCACCGCCGGCGACTTCCCACATTTCCGACTGCGAATTGGGCAGCTTGCCCCTCAGGTCGGCGAGCGCGCGGACGTCGGCATCGATGCTGGCGGCGGCCTGCCGGCGCAGCGGCTGCGACAGGATATGGCCGCCGGTGTCGAGGTCGTCGGTCCTGCCATAGGTGCCGTCGAGGTGGAACACGACCTTGTCGGTGACCGGCACGTCGACCGCCGCCGATCCGCTCCGCTCGTTCGCGGCCGATCCATAGGTGGCCAGCGCGTCGACATGGACGGGTTCGGTCGGTACCCGGCGCGGAATGCGGCTGTCGATGACGTTGACCACGCCCCCGATCGCCGACGATCCGAACAGCAACGCGGATGGGCCGCGCAGCACCTCGATCCGGTCGGCGGTCAGCGGATTGATCGCGACGGCATGGTCGACCGAGGTGTTCGACACGTCGAAGCTGCCGATCCCGTCGGTCAGCACGCGCACCCGCTCGCCCTGAAGCCCGCGCAGCACCGGACGCGAGGCGTTGGGGCCGAAGCTGGTCGCCGACACGCCGGGCTGCCGCGCCAGCGTCTCGCCGATGGTCGGGCGCAGTTCGCGGGTCAGTTCCTCGCCGCTCAGGACACTGGTGCCCGACAGGATGTCGGCCTGGGTGCGGGCATAGGGGGCGGTGACGATGATCTCGGGCGGCGCATCGCGGTGATAGTCGTCGCCGGTCGCCGGTGCGGCGGCAGTCTGGGCGAAGGCGGCGGCGGGAAGGAACAGAGCGGCGCTCGACAGCCAAAGGGCGGCACGGACCATTTGATACGACTCCGAAGTACGATGATCCGTCGCGCTACCGTAATATGATACAACATATCAAGTCGTTTGTGCGATGCAGCGACGACGGTACGGCGCATCGGGTTGCACGGGCAGCGTTTTTTGGCGAGGGTTGCGGCCATGACCACCGTTGTCCCGGACCCCGCCGCCGAACCCGATACCGACGCCGGGGACGATCGCCGCTATCGTGCGCCCGCGCTCGAAAAGGGGCTCGACATCCTCGAACTGCTGGCCGGTTGTGCGACGCCGCTGACGCTGACGCAGATCGTGCAGCGGCTGGGGCGGTCGCATGGCGAGTTGTTCCGGATGGTGCAGGTGCTCGAATATCGCGGCTATCTGACAACCGAGGCGGGGGGCGAGGGCTATAGCCTGAGCGACCGGCTCTTCTCGCTGGGCATGAACCAGCCGCGCACCCGTTATCTGATCGAGGTCGCGTTGCCCGAAATGCGGCGGCTGGCGCAGGATACCGGCCAGTCATGCCATGTCGCGGTCCATACCATGGGCGACATGGCGGTGGTCGCGCGGATGGAATCGGCCGAACAGCTCGGGTTCTCGGTGCGCGTCGGCTATCGCCGGCCCTTGTTGCAGGCGGCGTCGGGGGCGGTGCTGTATGCGTTCCAGCCCGACGACGTCCGCGCCCGCTGGGAAAAGCTGCTCGACCCGCAGCCCGATGCCGCAACGCTGGCGGCGTTCCGCATCCATGCCGACGAAATCCGCCAGCGCGCGGTCGAACGCACCCCCAGCCGCTTCGTCAGCGGCGTGACCGACCTGTCGGCCCCGATCCTGCGCGGTGGTGGTGCGGCAGCGGCGCTGACCATGCCCTATCTGGCGAAGCTCGGCGAACCCGACGCGATCGATGCGGCGGCGGCCGCGGTGCAGGCGGCGGCGGCGCGGATCTCGGCGCAACTGGTGGACGACGACCATCATCCTTGAAGTTTGCAGTCGGGTTCCGAAACGCACGTCACCCCGGGCTTGATCCGGGGTCCCGCTTCTTCTGCTACACTGGAAAGAAAGCGGGACCCCGGATCAAGTCCGGGGTGACGAGAGAAGGAGCTAGCCCCTTCAGACTACCCGACGCTTTCCAGTTGCAAGCAAAAATCCGTTCACATATGAAAACGGTTCGGCATCGATATCGCGGTGACCGGAACGGGGCGGATCGATCATTACCGGCGATGCCCCATTGGGGGCTGCACATGACGATCATCACCCGGCTATCGGTGCACGACATCCGGTTTCCGACCTCGGCGTTCCTCGACGGATCGGACGCGATGAATCCGGAGCCGGACTATTCGGCGGCTTATTGCATCCTCGAAACCGACACGCCGGGGCTGGAAGGGCATGGCCTGACCTTCACCATCGGTCGCGGCAACGACCTGTGCTGCGCGGCGATCGCGACGCTGGCGCCGTTGGTCGAGGGGCTGTCGCTCGACGATATCCGCAGCGACGGCGCAGGCTTCTGGCGGCGAATGACCGGTGACAGCCAGCTGCGCTGGGTCGGCCCGGAAAAGGGGATCATCCACCTCGCCACCGGCGCGGTCGTCAATGCGGTGTGGGATCTGCTCGCCAAGGCCGCCGGCCTGCCGCTGTGGGATTATATCGGGTCGATGTCGGCGGCCGAGATCGTCGGCCTGATCGATTTCCGCTACATGACCGACTGCATCACCCCCGACGAAGCCGTGGGACTGCTCGAAGAACGCGCGATCGGCAAGGCGGAGCGGCGGACTACGCTGCTGGCGGAGGGCTATCCGGCCTATACCACCTCGCCCGGCTGGCTCGGCTATTCGGACGAAAAGCTGGTCCGGCTGTGCCGCGAGGCGGTGGCCGACGGCTTCACCCATATCAAGCTGAAGGTCGGCGGCGATCCCGAAAACGACCGCCGCCGCGTGGCGCTGGCGCGGGACACGGTCGGGCCGGACATCGACCTGATGATCGACGCCAATCAGGTGTGGGAAGTGTCCGACGCCATTGCCCGCGTCAACGACCTCGCCTTCGCCAAATTGCGCTTCATCGAGGAGCCGACCTCGCCCGACGATGTCGAGGGGCATCGCGCGATCCGCGAGGGCGTGAAGCCGGTGCAGGTCGCCACCGGCGAGATGTGCCAGAACCGCATCGTCTTCAAACAGTTCATCATGCGCCACGCGCTCGACGTAGTGCAGATCGACGCCTGCCGGCTGGGCGGTGTGAACGAGGTGCTGGCGGTGCTGCTGATGGCGGCGAAGTTCAACCTCGCCGTCTGGCCGCATGCCGGCGGCGTCGGGCTGTGTGAATATGTCCAGCACCTGTCGATGATCGACTATCTGTGCTTTTCGGGCGTCAAGCACGATCGTGCGGCCGAGTTCGTCGATCACCTCCACGAACATTTCGTCGATCCGTGCATCGTCGAGCGGGGTGCCTATCGCGCACCGACCCTGCCGGGCTATTCGATCGAGATGAAGCCGGAATCGCGCGAGGCGTATCGCTGGACGGGCGGCGCATCGGTTTAAACCGGCACCTATCGTCACCCCGGGCTCGACCCGGGGTCCCGCTTCTTCTTCGTCTTCGGTCGGGGAAAAGCGGGACCCCGGATCAAGTCCGGGGTGACGATCCGATGCGGCCGGACGGTCCGGGCCAAACCCCGCGACAATTTGCGACAACTCGCGCATTGCGTCGCTTGACGCCAAGCGTATGAAAACGGTTCATGAAACTTTCGGGTGTCCGGCCGGTTATGCGGCCGGCGCATCCGCGCCGTATCCCGTCGTAAAGGTTGCCGCCTTGATCCGATCCGCGTCGTCGCGCGTTCGCCCGTGCCTGTTGCTGTTGTCGTCCGCCTTGCTCCTGTCGAGTTGCGGCAGCAGCGGCGAAAGTGAGGAAAAGGGCAAGAACGGTCGCGGCAATCAGGGACCGGCCGCGGTCGGCTTCGTCGTCGTCCAGCCGACCAGCGTCGCGCAGACCGCCGATCTCGCCGCGCGCGTTGTCGCCTTCCAGCAATCCGAAGTCCGTCCGCAGGTCGCGGGACTTATCCGCCGCCGCTTCTTCACCGAAGGCGCCTTGGTCCGCGCCGGACAGACGCTCTACGAGATCGACCCGCGCCTGTACCGGGCGCAGACCAACGAAGCGGTCGCGAACCTGAACAGCGCGCAGGCGAATGCCGAGGCGACGCGCGTCCGCGCCGAACGCTATCGCCCCCTTGCCGAGATCGAAGCAGTCAGCCGTCAGGACTATACCGACGCCGCCGCGCAGGCGCGGCAGGCCGCCGCCGCCGTTGCGCAGAGCCGCGCGCAGCTGGAGACGGCGCGCGTGAACCTGTCGTTCACCAACGTGCCCGCGCCGATCACCGGGCGGATCGGGCGCAGCTATTTCACCGAAGGCGCGCTGGTCACCAGCAACCAGACCGATCCGCTGGCGGTGATCCAGCGGCTCGACCCGATCTTCGTCGATATCCAGCAATCGGCTGCCGACCTGCTCGCGCTGCGCCGGCAGCTGGCGAGCGGCGGGGCGGTGCCGGCCTCGGCGGCGGTGCGCCTGACGCTCGAGGACGGCAGCGATTATGGCCGGACCGGCAGCGTCCAGTTCGCCGAGGTCATGGTCAACGCGCAGACCGGCACGGTAACGCTGCGCGCCCGCTTCCCCAATCCACAGGGCGTGTTGTTGCCCGGCATGTTCGTCCGCGCCAAATTCGCGCAGGCGATCGATACGAAGGCGATCCTCGTGCCGCAACAGGCGGTCAAGCGCGATCCCAAGGGGCTGGCGACGGTCTTCGTCGTCGGGCCGAACGACACCGCCGTGCAGAAGACGGTGCAGGCCGATCGGACGCAGGGCCAGTTCTGGGTCGTGACCGGCGGCCTGAACCCCGGCGACAAGGTGATTACGCAGGGTACCGCGAACCTGCGCCCGAACGCGAAGATCCGGCCGATGCCGGCGAACGCGCCGCAGACGATCGCCCCCAAACCCGCCAGTGACGCCGCGTCCGCGCCCGCAAAGGCCGGATAACGCATGTCCCGCATCTTTATTGACCGCCCAATCTTCGCATGGGTGATCGCGATCATCACCATGCTGGCCGGGCTGGGCGCGATCCTGTCGCTGCCGATCGCGCAATATCCCGACGTCGCCCCGCCACAGGTCAATATCCGCGCGACCTATCCCGGCGCCAATGCCGAGACGATCCAGAATTCCGTCACCCAGATCATCGAACAGCAGCTGACCGGCATCGACGGCCTGCTGTATTTCAGCTCGCAAAGTTCCTCGCGCGGGCAGGTGACGATCAGCGCGACCTTCGACAAGGGCGTCGACCCCGACATCGCGCAGGTGCAGGTCCAGAATCAGGTGCAGCAGGCGCTGTCGCGGCTGCCGCAACAGGTCCAGCAACAGGGTATCCGCGTCACCAAATCGAACCCCGACTTCCTGATGATCGTCGGCATCTTCGACGAAACCGACCAGCGTACCAATGGCGACGTGTCGGATTATATGGAAGCGAACCTCGTCGAGCCGCTGGCACGGATCAACGGCGTCGGCGAAACCAACGTGTTCGGGTCGCAATATGCGATGCGCATCTGGCTCGATCCGGCGCGGCTCGCGTCCTTCTCGCTGATGCCCGGCGACGTCATCACCGCGATCCAGAACCAGAATACCGAAGTCGCCGCCGGTGAACTGGGCGGGCAGCCGTCCGGCCCCGAACAGCAGCTGAACGCGACCGTCACCGCGCAGTCGCGGCTGCAAACCCCGGCGCAGTTCAGGGCGATCATCCTGAAGACCCTGCCCGACGGGTCGACCGTGCGGCTGTCCGACGTCGCGCGCGTCGAACTGGGGCAGGAAAATTATTCGGCATTGAGCCGCGTCAACGCCCATCCCGGCGCGGGCCTCGCCATCAGCCTCGCGCCCGGTGCCGACGCGCTGGAAACCGCCGAGCTGGTCAAGGCCGAGGTCGAACGGCAATCGGCCAAATTCCCCGCCGGCCTGACCTATGCCTATGCCAACGACACCACCGCCTTCATCAAACTGTCGATCGAGGAAGTGGTCAAGACGCTGGTCGAGGCGGTGATCCTCGTCGTCATCGTCATGTTCGTGTTCCTGCAAAGCTGGCGCGCGACGCTGATCCCGACGATCGCGGTGCCGGTGGTGCTGCTCGGCACGTTCGGCGTCTTCTATCTCTTCGGCTTCTCGATCAACACGTTGACGCTGTTCGGCCTCGTCCTCGCCATCGGCCTACTGGTCGACGACGCGATCGTCGTTGTCGAGAATGTCGAGCGGTTGATGGAAGAAAATCCCGACCTCTCGCCGCGCGACGCGACGATCCAGTCGATGGAGGAGATTCAGGTCGCGCTGATCGCGATCGGCATCGTCCTGTCGGCGGTGTTCCTGCCGATGGCGTTCTTCGGCGGGTCGACCGGGGTCATCTATCGCCAGTTTTCGGTGACGATCGTCGCCGCCATGATCCTGTCGGTGCTGGTCGCGCTGATCCTGTCGCCCGCGCTCACCGCGACGCTGCTCAAGCAGAAGAAGCGCGGCGAGGACGGCAGCTTTGAGGGCGGCTGGCTCGAGCGTAAATTCCCGCGCGTCGCGCATGTCGGCGAACGGCTGCGGGGCGGGTTCAACAGCCGCTTCGACCGGGGCGTCGCGAAATACGAACGCGGCGTCATTCACGTCATCGACCGAAAATGGCTGTATCTGTTGCTCTACGCGGCGGTGCTGGCGATCCTCGCGCTGCTGTTCGTCCGCCTGCCGACCAGCTTCCTGCCGACCGAGGATCAGGGCGCGGCAACGATCCGCTTCCAGCTGCCCGCCGGATCGACGCGCGGCCGCACCGAAGAGGTGCAGCGCGCGGTCGAGAAATATCTGATGACCTATGAAAAGGACAATGTCCGCACGCTGCTGACCGTCGCGGGTGGCGGCGGTGGCGGGGCTTCCGGGCAGAATACCGGACAGGGGTTCATCAACTTCACCGACTGGGCCGATCGCAAGGGCAAGGACAACGGCGCCGATGCGATCATCGACCGCGCCTCGTCCGCGTTCCGCAATTTCCGCGATGCGCAGGTCTTCGCGCTGCTGCCCCCCGCCGTGCGCGGGCTGGGGCAGGCGAACGGCTTCACCATGGAGTTGCAGAACGCCAGCGGGATGAGCGCGGCCGATTTCGCCGCCGCGCGCGACAAGCTGCTCGCCGCCGCCAGCGCCGATCCGATGCTGACCGGCGTGCGCCTGTCCGAACTGCCCGACATCGCCACGCTGAACGTCGATCTCGATCAGCAGCGGCTGTCGACGCTGGGGCTGACGCAGGGCGACGTCAACAATACGCTGTCGACCGCATGGGGCGGGCGCTACGTCAACGACTTCATCGATCGCGGCCGGGTGAAGCGTGTGTTCGTGCAGGGCGACGCGCCCTATCGCAGCGAACCCGGCGACCTGTCGCAATGGTTCGTGCGCGGCAGCAACGGGCAGATGGTGCCCTTCTCGTCCTTTTCGCGCACCGGCTGGACCGTCGCGCCGACCACGCTGTCGCGCTTTCAGGGCCTGCCCTCGTTCGAATTTCAGGGGCAGGCGGCGTCGGGCGTCAGTTCGGGCGAGGCGATGGACCGCATCGCCGAACTCGCAGGGCAAATACCGGGCACCAGCGTCGCATGGGCCGGGCTGTCGTTTCAGGAACGGCTGTCGTCGGGACAGGCACCGATCCTCTACGGCCTGTCGATCCTCGTCGTGTTCCTGTGCCTTGCCGCGCTGTACGAAAGCTGGTCGATCCCGATCGCGGTGCTGCTGGTCATCCCGCTCGGCCTGATCGGCGCGATCGCGTTCGTGACGCTGCGCGGGTTGGAGAACGACGTCTATCTCCAGATCGGGTTGCTGACGACGATGGGCCTTGCCGCCAAGAACGCGATCCTGATGATCGAATTCGCCGAACAGGCGGAAAAGAAGGGCGCGCGGGTCATCGATGCCGCGCTGGAGGCGGCGCGCATCCGCCTGCGCCCGATCCTGATGACCTCGCTGGCCTTCATCTTCGGCGTGTTGCCGCTCGCGATCTCGACCGGGGCGGGGGCGAACAGCCGCATCGCCATCGGCACGGCGGTGATCGGCGGCATGTTCACCGCGACGGTGCTGGCGATCTTCTACATCCCGCTATTCTTCGTGCTGGTCCGGCGCGGGGTGCGCGACGGCCTCGCCAAGCTGCGTGGCCGCAAGGAGGTGCCGGCATGAAGCGGCTGACGCTCGCGCTGCCGGCGCTGTTGCTGGCGGGTTGTTCGATGACCCCGGCCTATGAACGGCCGCAGGCGGTGGTGCCGCCGTCATGGCCGGTCGGCGATGCCTATTTGAAGCAGCGCGAGGCGACGCTGCCCGCGCTGACCTTCGAACAGGTGTTCACCGACCCGCGCCTGCGCACGCTGGTCGAGCAGGCGCTGGTCAACAACCGCGACCTTCGCATCGCCGCGGCCAATATCCGGGCGGCGCGCGCCCAATATCGCATTCAGCGCGCCGACCTGTTCCCGCAACTCGATGGCTCCGCCCGCTACAGCTATCGCGGCACCGGCGACGGTGCGACCATGACGACCATTCCCGGGACCGGCGGGACGGGGACGGGCACCGGCGGCACCGGTACCGGCGGGACGATCGTCACCAGTGGCCGGTCACCGAGCGCCTTCTCGCTCGATCTCGGCGCGACCGCGTTCGAAATCGACCTGTTCGGCCGCATCCGGTCGCTGACGCAAGCCGAACAGAATCGCTATTTCGCGACCGAAGCCGGCGCACGCGCCACCCGCCTGACGCTGGTCGGCGACATTGCCGAGGCATGGGCCGCCTATGGTGCCGACCGCAGCCTGATGACCATTGCCGAGGCGACGGCGGCCAGCGCCCGGCGCAGCGTTACCCTGACCAGCGCCCGGCTACAGGGCGGCGTCGCTCCGCGCACCGACCTGCGACAGGCCGAACAGATCCTCGCCACCGCGCAAAGCGACCTTGCCGAACAGCGCACGCAAGTGGCGCAGGACGTCAACGCGCTGCAATTGCTGGTCGGGGCTCCGGTCGATCCGGCGTTGCTGCCGGCGTCGATCGACATCGTGTTGCCGACCATCGCCGACCTGCCGGCGGGTATCGATTCGGGGATATTGCTGCGCCGACCCGACGTGGTGCAGGCCGAATATGAACTGCTCGCCGCCAATGCCGATATCGGTGCGGCGCGTGCGGCGCTGTTTCCGCGCCTGTCGCTGACCGGGCTGGTCGGTTTCGCCAGCGATGCGCTGCGCACGCTCTTCACCGGCGGCGCGTTCAACTATTCGGTCGCGCCCTCGCTCAGCTATCCGATCTTCCGTGCCGGGGCCGGTCGCGCGGGCGTCGAATTCAGCCAGGCCCAGCGCGACGCGCTGCTCGCCACCTATGAACGCACGATCCAGTCGGCATTCCGCGACGTATCCGACGCGCTCGCCCGGCAGGGGACGATCGCCGAACAGACCCGCGCCGATCGCGCCAACCTGCTCGCGGCGCAGGACACGTTCCGCCTGACCGAGGCACGGTATCGCGGCGGCATCGACACCTTCCTGACCAGCCTCGACGCGCAGCGATCCTATTACACCGCACAGCGCCGTCTGGTCGCCACGCAGCTGGTCGCGGCGACCAACCGGGTGACGCTGTACCGGACGCTGGGCGGCGATTCGCTGCTGGACGCCGGAGCGAACGGGCCGGTGCCTGCAAACTCCCCTCCCTGAAAAGGGAGGGGCCGGGGGTGGGTAGGCCCGTTGTGGCACGCTTACTTTCCCTCGCAGGCCGACCCACCCCCACCCCCTCCCTTTTCAGGGAGGGGAGCTTACGCCGCCAGCCAGACCCCCGCCGGGTCGTCATCATTCGCCGCCTTGCGCGCCACCCGCACCCGCCGCGTCCGCCGGCTGCGCGGCCGCGGCAGCAACCGCCCGACCCATAGCCGCACCGCCGTCCCGCGCACCGCGCTCGCCACCGCAAGCGCCGCCAACACTGCATCCAGATACGCCGCGACATCGATCATCGCGATCACGCCGGCCAGTTCGGGCGCGCCCATGGCCGACACGACGATCATGTCGCCGCCCATCCACAGCACCGCGCCCGCCGCCGCCGACACGATCGCGAACAACAGCCAATGCCCCGGCGTCAGCCGCGCCATCCGCCGCGCCACCGGCACGACCAGCAACGCCGCCAGCGCCTGCGCCATCGGCAGGTCCGGCCACAGCCGCAGGATAGCGATACAGGCGATCAGGACGGCGCTGACGATCAACATATGTTTCCCCTCCGCAACGAAATAGGGAGCCGGCCACCGCCCGTAAAGATCAGCCGCCGTCGACGATCAGGTCGACCGACGTGCCCTGTCCCTCGGGCGACAGGAACACCGCATAGGCGGCGTTGCCACGTGTGCCGCCCAGCACATGCTGGTCGCCATCGGCCTGATGCTGCGCCGAATATCCGCCCTTCGTCGCCCGCGTATACATCCAGTCGACCATCCGCCCGACCGGCTGCGCGATCGTGAAGCTGACCACCCGCAGGCGGCAGCCATCGGCATCGGTCCCCGCCGCTTCGGTGACGCGGGCATCGGGGTGCAGCGCGAAGGCGGCGGGCAGGCGGTTGGCCCAGCCGGCCGAATAGCCGACCTTGCTCGCGCATTGCCGGTTGCCGCTGCGCTGGACGCTGGCCAGTTCGCCCAGCGTCAACGCCTCGCGCCCGCCCTTGCACGACGGACACGCCCCCGGTGCCGGTGCGGATCGCAACGATTCCTCCGGCGCGGCGCTGCCCGCGGCGACGGTCGGCGCGGGCGCGGCGGCGCTGTACGGCCGGTCGGGCGGGCGCACCGCATCGCCATTGGCTTGGGCGGTCAGCGTCGGATCGACCATGATCTGGTCCTGCAACGCTGCCGTCACCGCCGGATCGGTCGTATTGGCCTGCGCTAGTTGCGCATCCAGCGTGTCGAGATCGTTGCCCGGCGCATCCGCGCCGCCGCATCCGCCCAGCAGCAACAGCAACGTGAAGGGCAGGGCACGAATCATCGACGGGTGGCTCCACGGGGACAGTCGGCCGCGACCGTGGGGGGCGCGCGTTAAGAAATCCATCCTACTGTAAAAAACCATTGCTGCCATTGCTCCGCGCCGGGTGGTGGGCCATGTCCTGTGTCATGCTGAACCTGTTCTCGATCCTGATCGGCCTCGTCGCGCTCGTGCTGGCGATCCCGGCGCTGATCCCCTTCATCTCACTGATGAATTGGATCGTGTTCCCGATCGCGCTGGTCGGCTTCGTCGTCGGGCTGTTGTCGTCGAAGACGTCGGGCCGCAACCTGAACCTCATCATCCTGATCGTCAGCGGCCTGCGCCTGTTCCTCACCGGCGGGCTGATCTGATCCGGTGAACGACGGGGCGGACCGGCAGGGGCTGGCGTTCGGCGTCGGCGCCTATGTGCTATGGGGGTTGCTGCCCCTGTATTTCCGGCTGTTGGGACCGATCGATGCGGGTGAGATCGTCGCACAGCGCGTGCTTTGGTCGGCGCTGCTGGTCGCGGGCATCGTCCTCGCCGTGCGTCGCGGACCGCAGTTGCGCGCCGCATTCGCCGATCGCAAGGCACTCGCCTACCTGATCGCCAGTGCCGCGTTCATCGCGATCAACTGGCTGGTGTATGTCTGGGCGGTCCTGCACGGACAGGTACTCGCGGCCAGCCTCGCCTATTTCCTCAACCCGTTGCTCAGCGTCCTGCTCGGCGTCGTCCTGCTGGGCGAACGGATGAATCGCACGCAGGGGGTCGCCGTCGCGCTGGCCGGGGCGGGGGTGGCGCTGTTCGCGTTTGGATCGTCTTGGATCGCGCTGGGCATCAGCCTCAGTCTGGCGATCAGCTTCGCGCTGTACGGCCTGATCCGCAAGACGGTGTCGGTCGGTGCGCTCGAAGGACTGATGGTCGAAACCACCCTGCTGGCCCCCGTCGCGCTCGGCTATCTGCTGTGGCTCGGCAGTAAACAGCCGACGGCGTTCGAACAGGGGGCGGGCATGGCGGCGAAGCTCGTGCTGGCCGGCGCGGTCACCACCGCCCCGCTGCTGCTGTTCGCCGCCGCCGCGCGCCGCCTGCGGCTGGCGACGATGGGCATGTTGCAGTTCATCGCGCCGTCGCTGCAATTCCTGCTGGCGATCGTCGTGTTCGGCGAGACGTTGACCCCGACGCGTCTGGCCTGTTTCGGCCTGATCTGGGCCGGGCTCGCCGTCTATGTCGTCGGCGGGCGTCGGCCGGGGCGGCAATCCACCGCCCCGGCCACCCGCTAGTCGTTCAGCGGATCAGCGGCAGACCACCTGCCCGTGATCGACCGACCGGCCGAGCAGCGCACCCGCACCACCACCGATCAGCGTGCCGAGCAGCCGCGAATCGCCGCCGGCGATGACGTTGCCGAGCACGCCGCCGCCCAGACCACCGATGATCAGGCCGGTCGTGCCGTCGCTGCGCCGGCAATAATAGCGATTGTCCTGCCCGCGATAGATGCGGTCGTTGCGGCTCAGCGCGCGGGTCCGGTAATATTGGCCGTCGCGATAATAGCGGTCGGCGAAATAGCGGTTCCGGCCCGGTTCGAACCGGTTGTAGTCATAGTTGCGATAGCCGCGCCAGTCGCGCTGGTTCTGCCGCAGGTCGCGGCGCGCCTCGCGCACGTCGCGGCGATAGTCGTTGTCGGCCCGGCGCACGTCGCGACGGTCGTCGGCCCGGCGGACATCGCGGCGGTAGTCGCGTCGCGCATCGCGAATGTCGTCGCGATATTCCTGACGCGGCGTCTGTGCCATGGCCGGGGCGGCGGCGATGGTCGGCAGCGCAATCGCCGCGACCAGCGCGGCCAGGATCGGGGTACGCATCTTATTTCTCCACTCCGTGAGGACGGAAAACAGAACGGCGTACCCCGTGTCCAAGTTGCGTGAACGTAAAACTACGTTCCGTTCACTTTCGGGTCAGCTATACTGTTCGCCCGGATAGGCGAAGAGCAGGTCGGAATCTTCGTCGGCGTTGACGGTAACTTGTCCCTCGAACGTCAGGCAGTCGCCCGCCGCCCATGCGACGCCGTCGGCGCTGCCCTTGCCCGTTACCGGCACGAACCAGCCCTTGACCCCGGCCGGCACCGTCACCGTGCGCGCACCACCGGTCCAGCGTTCCAGCACGAATTTCGGCCCGTCGACCAGGATGCTGCGATCCTCGGCGATCTTGCCCGGCGCGGCCGGTGCCACGAACGGCCGCGCGTCGGACACCGCGACCCCGTCTTCCAGATGCAGTTCGCGCGGACGGCCATAATCGTACAGCCGATAGGTCGTTTCCGAATTCTGCTGGATCTCGATCAGCGTGATGCCCGCGCCGATCGCATGGACCGTGCCCGACTTCGCGTAAAAGAAATCGCCGGCCTGTACCGGCTTCCAGTCCAGCTTCTGCTCGATCGACCCGTCCAGCGCCGCATCGCGCAGCTGTTCGGCGGTCATCGGTTCGAGCGTACCCAGCGCGATCGTCGAATCGGCTTGCGCCGCGAGTAGCGTCCAGCATTCGTCCTTGCCGCGCGGCAGCCCGCGGGCCTGGGCCTGCTTGTCGTCGGGATGGACCTGCACCGACAGTTTTTCCGACGTAAACAGATATTTGACCAGCAGGTCGGGGGTGTCGTCGCCCGGCGTCTTGTACCAGATTTCGCCGACCGGATCGCGGTCCGCCGGCTGGTCTGCGAAACCGAAGCCGAGGTGGTGGCGGCCCCACGGCTTTTCGACGCGGTGCATTTCGAGCTTGGTAACGGGCATGAACACGCTCCGGATCAGCGTTGAAAGAGTCGCGCACCCCATGCGCGAAACGCCGGGGTTACGCTACCCCCGGCCAACGCGCGAAAGGGACTGTTCGCGCTACCCCTTGCGCAGTAGAAGCGTCGCCCATGCGTACCGTATCGTCCCGCGCATCCGCGCTCATCCTCGTCGCTTTCGCCGGCGTCGGCCTTTCCGCCTGTGCCCGTGGCGGCGCCGGTGCCGGCCGCGACCTGCCCTATGTCGCCCGCGACGTGGGCACGCTGTACACCGCTGCGAAGGGCCGGCTCGACCGCCAGCAGTATAAGGTGGCGGCGGCCCTGTTCGACGAGGTGGAGCGCCAGCACCCCTATTCGATCTGGGCGCGCCGTGCGCAGCTGATGGGGGCGTTCAGCTATTATCTCGAAGGCGACTATACGAAGTCGATCGCCGGCGCGCAGCGTTTCCTGTCGGTCCATCCCGGCAACCGTGATGCGCCCTATGCCTATTATCTGATCGCGCTGTCCTATTACGAACAGATCAGCGACGTGACCCGCGATCAGAAGATCACGATGCAGGCGATGGACGCGCTGGGCGAATTGTCGCGCCGCTACCCCAATACTGCCTATGCCGCCGATGCCCGGCTGAAGCTCGACCTCGTTCGCGATCACCTTGCGGGCAAGGAGATGGAGATCGGTCGCTTCTATCAGCAGCGCGGCCAGTGGCTCGGCGCATCGATGCGCTTCCGCGCGGTCGTCGATCAGTATCAGACGACGACCCACGCGCCCGAGGCGCTGATGCGCCTGACCGAAACCTATCTGGCGCTCGGCGTGCCGGGTGAGGCGAAGAAGTCGGCCGCCGTGCTCGGTGCCAACTATCCAGGCACCGACTGGTACAAGCGGGCCTACGACCTCATCAACGACCGGACGCCGCCGCCGCCCAAGCCGATCCCGGTCAAATATGCCGACCCGGCCCCGCCGCCGGTCGGCACCGTGACCGTCGAGCCGGCCGAGGATACGCCGGACGCGAAGATCAACCCGCCGGCTCCGCCCGCTACCACGCCGGGGCCAGTCACCGGATCGCTGACCGGCCCGACCACCGGCGCATCGGGGGGCAGCCCCGGCGGACCGGCCGGCACCCCGCGCAACTGACCGGGCGATTCGCGGCATTCGGGAAGCCGCACGCGATCGGCACCCCGGGCTTGCCCCGGGGTCCCGCTGCTGTTTCGACTGCTGGATAAGCGGGACCCCGGATCAAGTCGAAACCTCTGCGAAAGTCGTAATCATAGCCGCAAGCTAACCGTACCCCCGCGCAGGCGGGGGGCCAGAGCCAAGCAGAACAACGGCTTGCGTTTGAAACCCTGGACGACCGCCGACGCGGGGGTACGACAGGGGGAGGGGTCGGGACTTTCGCAATGGTATCGATCACGTCCGGGGTGACGAGATAATTTTGGCGGTCCCCCTATCACCGACCCCAAACCCGCACCGACCCTCACGAAGGGGTTTGTTCTCCGGCTGTTCCACGGGTAAGGAGGGCGCGATGCTGACGGCGCTTTCCATTCGTGACGTGGTGCTGATCGAGGCACTCGACCTCGACTTCGTCGGCGGCCTCGGCGTGCTGACCGGGGAAACCGGCGCGGGCAAATCGATCCTGCTCGACGCGCTCGGCCTCGCGCTCGGCGCGCGCGGCGATACCGCGCTGGTCCGGCATGGTGCGAAACAGGCGGCGGTGACCGCGATCTTCGCCGCCCCGGCACAGGACGGCCCGGTCGCGCGGCTGTTCGACGATAACGGCCTCGACCTCGAACCCGGCGAACCGCTCATCATCCGCCGCATCGTCAAGGCCGATGGCGGCAGCCGCGGCTTCGTCAATGATCAGCCCGCATCCGCCGGATTGCTGCGCGATCTCGCCCCGCATCTGGTCGAGATTCACGGCCAGCACGACGACCGCGGCCTGCTCAACCCGCGCGGCCACCGCGCGCTGCTCGACGGATTCGGCCGGATCGATACCGCGCCACTGACCCGCACCTATCGCGACTGGCGCGATGCCGAGGCGGCGCGCTGCGTCGCGCTGGCGGAGATCGAGGTGGCGCAGCGTGACCGCGACTGGCTCGAACATGCCGTCGGCGAACTGACCGCGCTCGCCCCCGAAACGGGCGAGGAGGAGGCGCTCGCCGAACGCCGCCGGTCGATGCAGCGCGCCGAAAAGGTCGCCGGCGACCTGGCCCAGGTCGAGGAACGGCTCGACGGTCCGAATGGCGCGCTGTCGGTGCTGCGACAGGCGGCGCGCGCGCTCGAACGCATATCCGAAGCGCATCCGGCGCTGACCGAATCGCTCGCCGCCGTCGATCGTGCGCTGGCCGAGGCCGAAGCCGCCGAAACCGCGCTGCGCGACGCGACCGACGCGCTGGCGTTCGATGCCGGCGCGCTGGAGGAGGACGAGGCGCGGCTGTTCGCGCTGCGGGCGATGGCGCGCAAGCACCGGGTCCAGCCCGACGACCTCGCCACGCTCGCCGACGACCTCGCCGCGCGGCTGGCGCTGCTCGAATCGGGTGAGGCCGGCATCGGCAAGCTGGAGGCGGCGGTTGCGAGTGCACGCGCGGCCTATCTGGCGCAGGCCGATCGCGTTCACGCCGCCCGTGCCGAAGCGGCGACGCGACTCGACGCAGCGGTGGCCGGCGAACTCGCCCCGCTGAAACTCGACGCCGCGCGGTTTCGTACCGTCGTCGCCGATCTCGACGAAGGGCAATGGTCGTCGTCGGGCCGCGACCGGGTGGAATTCGAAATCTCGACCAACCCCGGCGCGCCCTTCGCTCCGCTCGCCAAGATCGCGAGCGGCGGCGAATTGTCGCGCTTCATCCTCGCGTTGAAGGTCGCTTTGGCCGAAAAGGGCGGGGCGGCGACGATGATCTTCGACGAAATCGACCGTGGCGTCGGCGGCGCGGTCGCCTCGGCGATCGGTGACCGGCTCCACCGCCTGTCGCGTGCGACGCAGTTGCTGGTCGTCACCCACAGCCCGCAGGTCGCGGCGCGCGGCGACCGCCATCTGCTGATCGCCAAGGCGCATGACGGCGTCGTCACTCGCACCGGCGTCCGTCCGCTGTCGAGCGACGAACGCCGCGAGGAAATCGCGCGGATGCTCTCGGGTGCGGAAATCACCGACGAAGCCCGCGCACAGGCCCGGCGACTGATCGAACCGGCATGACCGACCCGCCCCGCACGTCCGATGGCCGCTATATCGTGGTCGACGGCGTGGTGTGGCGCGCGACCCGGCCGGATCTGCCTGAGGCGGAACGGGACCGGCTGGTCCACGACCTGATGGACGCGCGGCGAGCGGTGGGGGCCGGCAAACGCGCGGGCGACGACACGGCGGTGGCGACGGCGCGCAGGGCGGTCGATGCGGCGAAGGTGGCGTTGGGCGAGCGTGGCCCGGTCTGGTGGGACGATGGCGCACCCGACTATAACCGGCGCAAGGTGGAGAACACGCCCTATGCCGATTGGTGGGTGGGGCGGTAGATTTGCAGTCTACCCGACAACCGCCGCGCTACGGCACCCGACCGATGCCGCGAAGGTAGCGAACCACTGCCATGGTCCGCGTCATCCTGGACCTGTTCCGGAGCGACCGTTCTGCACCCCGACCGAGTTTCCGGCCGGATTTCCTTGCCAGCAGGTGCCGGGTCGGCTGTTGCAGGTCGATGATAGACCCGACAGCACGACCGATATAGGCTGGTCGGAACGGGGGGCGATCTTGCCGAAGGTCGCTATCCTACGAAAACCGCGTTGGTTCAGGGGACGACCATGTTGCTTGCCACTCTACTCCTGCTCGCCACGCCACAGGCGGCGCCTGCAACGGACTGCCCGGCGACCCCGGTGGCGCTGCCCGCCGGCATGGACGGCTGGCGGCGTCCGGTACCTGTCAGCGCCAGCGCCGATGCGGCCCGGCCGGCCGCGCTGACGATCGGCACGGCGGTTGCCGCGACGTTGCTCCCGGCGTCGCGGCTCTCCTACGCGGCACCGCCGGCGAAGCCCGGAAAACCCGGCACCCATGGCGGCGTCCTTGCCTTCACCGTGACCAGGGCAGGGCGCTACCGTGTCGCGCTCGGGGCGGGGGCATGGATCGATGTGCTGCGCGGGACGATGGCGGTGGCTTCCGTCGCGCACGGCCATGGCCCGGCCTGCTCGACGATCCGCAAGATGGTCGATTTCGACCTCCAGCCCGGCCGCCACCTGCTGCAGATCGCCGGCAGTGAACCGGCGGTGCTGACCGTGATGGTCGTCGCGACGCCGTGACCGGCGCGGGGCGCTGTCCTACAGTCGCCCGACCTGCCATGGTCGCCGCCGTTCTTTGACAGTCCTATCTTCGATGCCTGACCGACACACTTTGGGCGAAACGTCCGCAAGTGTGACTTTTGTGACCTTTGGTGGAAATCCGCGGTTTTGGGAGGCCCGCCACGGGCAAAGCCCGTGTCGTCGGACGGCGCTTTTCGCGCCGCCGGCCGGGCGCGCCTCGGGCGGCGCGGTGCAGCTTGCTGCACCTTGCCCGGCGCGCCCTAAATCGCGCTGTTCTTCGCCGTCTGCGTGGCCGGATCATACATATAATGGTGCCACGCGAACACCGTCGCGGCGCTGCGATGCGGCCGCCATTTCTCCGCCAGTTCGCGGATCGCCTTTTCGCTCGGCCGTTCGGGCAGGCCCAATATCCGTCCGATCTCGACCTGCACCGCCAGATCGCCCGCCGGCCAGACATCGGTCCGCCCCTCGGCGAACAGCAGATAGATTTCGGCCGACCACCGCCCAATCCCCTTGATCCGCACCAGCTGCGCGATCGCCTCCTCGTCGTCGGCGGGCAGTTGCGCGAGGTCGAGCCGCCCGCTCAGCACTTCCTCGGCAAGACTGCGGGCATAGCCGGTCTTCTGCCGCGACAGCCCGGCGGCGCGCAGGTCTTCGTCGCTGGTCGCTGCGATGCGCGCCGGATCGGTAGCGTCGACCAGCACCGCCTCCAGCTTCGCCCACACCGCATCCGCCGCCTTGTAGCTGACCTGCTGCCCGACGATGGTCCGCAGCAGCGTCGCATAGCCCCGGTCGCGGATGCGCGGTTCGGGATAGCCGGCATGGGCCAGCGCCGCGGCGAACGCCGGCTCGATCCGTGCCAGTGCGTCGAGTGAGCTGCGCAATTGTTCGGCGGAAAGCCCCATGACCGGTCCTTGAAAAGCATCGACCGTCCCGGCATGGGGCGGCGACAGGAGAACGAACGATGCCCAAGCTTACCGTCGTCACCCGCGCCGGGGAAGAACGAACCGTGGACGGCGAGGCCGGGCTGTCGGTCATGGAAGTGCTGAAGATCAACGGCTTCGACGAACTGCTGGCGCTGTGCGGCGGCGGCTGTTCGTGCGCGACCTGTCATGTCTATGTCGACCCGGCATTCATCGACCGCTTGCCGCCGATGGGCGAGGATGAGGACGATCTGTTGGATGCGGTCGATGACCGGCGCGATACGTCGCGGTTGTCGTGTCAGGTGAGGTTCGAGGCGGGGCTGGAGGGCCTCACCGTGACCATTGCAGATGAAGATTAGAGACGCAGCACAGCGATAGCCCCGGTCGCACCATGCCCCGCCCGGTCGGCGGGCGATCGGCCCGACCGACGACATGGGCTTCGCCCATGTCGGGCTGCGTATGCGGAACCCCGTTCTCGATACGGGCTCTCGACGATGCTCGATCCCTACTCGAACCAAACGGGGTCGTTGGGGGGTAGGGAGTAGGGGAGCACCCCCCGTTCAGTTCGAGCAGCTTCGAGCGAAGTCGAGAAGCGTCCGTCGAGAACCCGGCTCCCCAAACAACAACCCGCCATGGGCAAAGCCCATGGCGTCGGTCGGGAGCTTTGCCCCGCCGGCCGGGCTTGGGAGGGCTGCGAACCAGCTTCGCTGCTTCGTCAGTCTCCCTTCGCCATCGCCACCGCATACAACGCGATCGCCGCCGCGTTCGACACGTTCAGACTTTCCACCCGGTCCGAAATCGGCAGCTTGGCGAGGATGTCGCAATGCGCCTCGGTATTCTGCCGCATGCCCTCGCCCTCGGCCCCCAGCACCAGCGCGACCCGCTTCGGCCCCAGCGCCTGAGCCAGCGCCGTATCGGTCTTGCCGGTCAGCCCGACGCGCCAGTATCCGGCCTCGCCCAGTTCGACCAGCGCCCGCGACAGGTTCACCACCCGCACCCACGGCACGCTTTCCAGCGCCCCCGATGCCGATCGCGCGACCGTGCCTGATTCGGGTGGGGCATGGCGGTCCTGCGTGACGATGCCCAGCGCGTCGAACGCCGCCGCCGACCGCAGGATCGCGCCGACATTATGCGGGTCGGTCACCTGATCGAGCAACAGGATCGGCCGGTCGTCGTCGCGCCCCTGTTCGATCAGGTCGGCCAGCCAGATATCCTCCAGCGGATCGGCCTCGATCACGATGCCCTGGTGCGGCGCATCGGCCGGGACCAGCCGCGCCAGATCGGCGACCTCGGCATAGACCACCGGCACCCCCTCGGGCAGCACCAGTTGCGCGCCCATTTCATGCGTGCACCAGATCTTGCGGATCACCCGCTCGGGATTGTCGAGCGCGGCAAAGGCGGCATGCCGGCCCCAGAAGCGTGGACGCTGCGGTGAAGCCTTGCTGGGGCGGTGTCCTTTGCGGGCCATGTCAGTCTTTCTCAGGGATTGCGTAGGGGTCGGTGGCGACCGGCTGGGTGGGCAGGGGCGGACGCGGCAGCGGCCGTTCGGCATTGGCCGCGCTCAGCAGGATCGACGCGAGGATGATCGCGTTCTGCCGCATATCGGGGCCTTTGAGGTGATCGTAGGTATCGACGCTCGTATGGTGCAAGCGGCTGCCATAGTCGAGCGGGTCCTGAATGAACTGGTATCCCTGCAGGCCCACCGACTGGAAGAAATAGTGATCGGTCGATCCGGTCCGCCGGTTGGCGACGGTGGTCGCGCCCATCGATGCGAAGGGGCTGAGCCATTCGCGCAGGGTCGGCACCGCGGCGACATTGTTCTCGGCATTGATCCCGCGGATCTTGCCCGATCCGTTGTCGATGTTGAAATACGCGGTCATCGCATCATAGCCGGGCTTCTTCGTGATCGGAAAGCGGTTGGTCCAGCCATAGAAGCGCGCCAGCCCGCCATCCTTGCCGCCCGCCGGTTCGGGCCGCGCCGCGATATGCTGTTCGACATAGGCGAGGCTGCCGAGCAGCCCCTGTTCCTCGGCATTCCACAGCGCGAAACGGATGGTGCGCTTCGGCCGGACCTTCAGCGTCGAGAGGATGCGCGCCGCCTCCATCACCACCGCGGTGCCCGCGGCATTGTCGGCGGCCCCGTCGCCCGCGACCCAGCTGTCGAAATGCGCGCCCGCCATGACATAGCCGGCCTTGGGATCGGTGCCGGGCAGGTCGGCGATGATGTTGTAGGCAGTGGCGTCGCTGTCGTCGAAGCGAACCTGCGTGTCGATTTCGATCGTCGGTGCCGCGCCGTCGACCGACAGGCGCGCGAGCCGGCGATAATCCTCCGCCGCGATCTCGATTGCTGGCAAGGCGGGCGCGACCTCGCGGGTGAAGAGGTAACCCGACCCGTGCAGCAGCTTGCCGTCGCGCGACGACATGGTCGCCATCGCCACCGCGCCCTCGCTTTTCAGGAACGCATCGAGCTTGCGCGCGAAGTCGAGCCGCTTGGCGCGGCGATCGGTATCGGCGGGGTCGAACACCGGCTCGCGCCAGCTATCAGCCTTGGCCAGATCCTCGCCGGTCAGGCGGCGGAACGGCGCTTCATCCGGTTCCGATCCGGTGCCGGGCTTGCTGACCATCACGACCTTGCCCGACAGCTTGCCGCGCCAGTCGGCAAAGTCCTTTTCTTCCGCGATCGGGGCGACGATCACCGGCGCGGTGATGCGGCCGTTGGTGCCGGGCGTCCACGCGATCGGGATCGCGGTCAGCTGTACCGGTCGCGGTGTGACCATGCGGACGCTGGAGCGTTCGATCGTCCAGCCGCGCCCGAACTCGAACCCTTCCTTGCTCGCGGTGAGACCCCATTCGCGAAACTTGGCCTCGGTCCAGCGTTCCGCCTCGCGCATCGCCGGCGAATTGGGCAGGCGCGGGCCGATCCGGTCGGTCAGGTGCTGGGCGATCGGCATGACCTGCGTATGGCTGGTGCCCTCGTCGATGATCCGGTTCACGGCGTCGCGATCGACGCTCTGTGCCGCCAGCGGAGCGGCGATCAGGGTGGTGGCCAGCAGGATTGCGCGCAATGGGGTGCCCTCACATCAAAAAAGTCAGGGCTGCGACGCTAAGTTGCCCGACAAAGTGGCGCAAGGCGTTGACAGCGCCGCTGCGGACCGGCAATGGGCGCGCTCGCTTGAACGGCCCGCCCGTTCAGGTGGCGGCTGGACAGGTGGCCGAGTGGTTAAAGGCAGCAGACTGTAAATCTGCCCGGGTTTCCCGTACGCTGGTTCGAATCCAGCCCTGTCCACCACCGCCCGCGCTTCGGCGCGGCGGTGTTTCCCGGGAAAAGCCCATCCCGACCCCGATCCTCTTCGCTATCGCCGCGCTGCTCGAAATCGGCGGCTGTTTCGCCTTCTGGGCATGGTGGCGGCTCGACCATTCGCCATGGTGGCTGCTGCCGGGCGTCGCGGCGCTGGCGGCATTCGCATGGGTCTTGGCGCAAAGCGATGCCGCCGGGGCAGGGCGCGCCTATGCGGCCTATGGCGGCGTCTATATCCTGAGCGCGGTGCTGTGGGGCTGGGCGGTCGAAGGGCTGGTGCCCGACCGGTTCGACCTGACCGGGGCCGCGCTATGTGTCGCCGGCTGCGCGGTGATCCTGTTCGGTCCGCGATAGGGGATTGGAGCGGGTAACGGGAATCGAACCCGTGTATTCAGCTTGGAAGGCTGCTGTACTACCATTGTACTATACCCGCCCGCACGCTGCGGCATGGAGGCGATGCCACTGCCACAGTCGGGCGGACATGGTCAATGGTGCGCGTTCGCGACGTCGCCGCCCGACCGGGCAGGCGCGAACGTCGTGCCCTCACGCTAATCGCTGGCGTTCGGACGGCGAAGACCATAAATACCGCCGCCCAATGGCCAAGATCACCACCCCCCGCCCCGTCCGGGGCACCCAGGACATATTCGGCGATTTCGAACGGCGCTTCACCCATGTCGCCGAAACGTTCGAACGCGTCCGCCGCCTGTACTGCTTCTCGCGGGTCGAGGTGCCGGTGTTCGAATCGACCGCGGTGTTTGCCCGCTCGCTGGGCGAGACGACCGACGTCGTGTCGAAGGAAATGTATTCGTTCGAGGACCGCGGCGGCGATTCGCTGACACTGCGTCCGGAATTCACCGCCGGCATCGCCCGTGCGTACCTGACCGAAGGCTGGCAGCAATATGCGCCGCTCAAGCTCGCGACGCATGGGGCGGTGTTCCGATACGAACGCCCGCAAAAGGGGCGTTATCGCCAGTTTCATCAGATCGACGCCGAAGTGATCGGCGCGGCCGAGCCGATGGCCGATGTCGAATTGCTGGCGATGGCCGATCAGCTGCTCCACGAACTCGGCATCGCCGATGGCGTGACGCTGCAGCTCAACACGCTGGGCGATGCCGAGACGCGCGACGCATGGCGCGCCGCGCTGGTCGAGCATTTCATGGGCCATCGTGGCGATCTGTCCGAGGACAGCCTCAAGCGGCTCGACAAGAATCCGATGCGCATCCTCGATTCGAAGGACCCGCGCGACCGCCCGATCGCCGATTCGGCACCGGGCATCGACGGGTTTCTGACGGCGGAGGCGGCCGACTTCTTCGCGGCGGTCACCGGCGGTCTCGACGCGGCGGGGGTCAAGTGGACCCGCAACGACCGGCTGGTGCGCGGGCTCGACTATTACCGCCACACCGCGTTCGAATTCGTCACCGACCGGCTGGGCGCGCAAGGGACGGTGCTGGCCGGTGGCCGCTATGACGGGCTGATCGAAAGCCTCGGTGGCCCCGCGACGCCCGGCGTCGGCTGGGCGGCGGGGATTGAGCGGCTGGCGATGCTGCTGCAGGAGCCTGAGGCCGTCTATCCAACTGTCACCGTCATACCCGACAAGCCCGATCTCGAAAAAGACGCTGTCGAAGCTGTCGCTCTTCTACGCCGAGCAGGAATTTCAAGTATCCTTGCGTATCGAGGCAACGCGAAGCGACGAATTGAGCTTGCAAAGAAGGATAAGACTGGATCGGTACTGTTCATACGGCAGGGCTCTTCTGTTCAGTCAGTATTGAGTATGAGCCATTTCCGATCGAACGCCCCAAACTACGAGCAGGACCGAATCAACGACTTAATTCGGAATGCACTTGGGGAGCGTTTCGGCTGGGACATGGCTAGCGCGGGTTTCAATAATCCATGACCATCGCTCCCGAACGCATCGCCCAAATCGAGGCGCGGCGCGACGAACTGGCGGCGCAGATGGCGACGGGCGACCTGCCCGGCGACCGCTTCGTCGCGGTGTCGAAGGAATATGCCGAGCTCGAACCCGTCGCACAGGCGGCGGGCGAGGTGCGGCGGCTGCGCGCCGAGAGCGAGAGCCTCGCCTATATGACGCAGGACGCCGATGACGACCTGCGCGCGATGGCGCTCGAGGAACTGCATGCCAACCGCCAGCAACTCGACGCGGCCGAACGTGCGCTGGCGCTGGCGCTGCTGCCGCGCGATGCCGCCGACGAACGCGCGGCGATGCTCGAAATCCGTGCCGGCACCGGCGGCGACGAGGCCGCGTTGTTCGCGGGCGACCTGTTCCGCATGTATCAACGCTATGCCGACAATCGCGGCTGGCGGGTCGAACTGATCTCGGCATCGGTATCGGACGCGGGCGGTTACAAGGAAGTCGTCGCCAGCGTGACCGGCGCGGGCGTGTTCGCGCGGCTGAAATTCGAAAGCGGCGTCCACCGTGTCCAGCGCGTGCCCGCGACCGAGAGCGGCGGGCGCATCCATACCAGCGCCGCGACCGTCGCCGTGCTGCCCGAAGCCGAGGAAGTCGACGTCCAGATCGACGAGGCGCGTGACCTGCGCATCGACGTCTATCGCTCGTCGGGGCCGGGGGGGCAGTCGGTCAACACAACCGATTCGGCGGTACGCATCACCCACTTGCCGACCGGGCTGGTCGTGATCCAGCAGGACGAAAAATCGCAGCACAAGAACAAGGCCAAGGCGCTGAAGGTCCTGCGCACCCGGCTGTACGAGGCCGAACGCGCGCGCCTTGCCGACGAACGCGCCGGCACGCGCCGGTCGATGGTCGGATCGGGCGACCGGTCCGAACGCATCCGCACCTATAATTTCCCGCAGGGACGGGTGACCGATCACCGCATCAACCTGACGCTGCATCGCCTGCCGGAAATACTGGAAGGCGAGATGGAAGAACTGATCGGCGCACTGATCGCGCAGGACGAGGCGGAGCGGCTGGCGACGCTGGATGCTTGATTTTGGTTCACGCGAAGGCGCGAAGACGCGAAGAAGAAGGTTAGATTTCGCGCAGAGGCGCAGAGGCGCAGAGAGGTTGCGAAGGCTGATTGCACAGCGATCCCTCTCAACCGTCATCACGATCCAGTCGGAAGGCGCCTTACGGCGCGGAAGATCGCCCGGAGCACACTCTCTCTGCGCCTCTGCGCCTCTGCGCGAAATCCCTCTTCTGTCCTTCGCGTCTTCGCGCCTTCGCGTGAACCCATGACCACGCTCCGCAAAGCGCTGACCGAGGCAACGGCGCGGGTCGCCCCCGTCTCCGACTCCCCCCGTCTCGACGCCGAACTCCTCGCTGCCCATGCGCTAGGCTGCACGCGGGAGGCAATGCTGCTTGCCCGGCTCGACGATCCGGTGCCGACGACGTTCGAGCCGCTGATCGAACGCCGACTGACCCATGAACCGGTCGCCTATATTACCGGCAGCCGCGCCTTCTGGACGATCGATCTCGCGGTCGGTCCCGGCGTGCTGGTGCCCCGCGCCGATAGCGAGACGCTGATCGAGGCGGCGGTCGACCATTTCGCGGCACGCCCGCCCGTCCGCATCCTCGACCTCGGCACCGGACCCGGCACGCTGCTGCTGGCGGCGCTCGCCGAATGGCCGCAGGCGAGTGGGCTGGGCATCGACGCGTCGGAAACGGCGCTCGATTATGCCCGCCGCAATGCCGTCGCGCTGGGATTGGCGGATCGCGTCGTCCTCCGGCCGGGCGACTGGACCGCCAGGATCGACGAACGCTTCGACCTGATCCTCGCCAATCCGCCCTATATCGGGACGGCGGCGGCGTTGCCGCAGGAGGTGGTCGGCCACGAACCCGCGGCGGCATTGTTCGCCGGGGCGGACGGCCTCGACGAATATCGCCGCATCGTTCCCGAATTGCCGCGCCTGCTCGCGCCCGGCGGGATCGCCGCGATCGAGATCGGGCATGAACAGGGCGATGCCGTCCTCGCGCTGGTCCGTGCCGCCGGCCTGTCGGCGCGACTGGTACGCGACCTCGGCGACCGGCCGCGCTGTGTGATTGCCGGTTGAAATCCGGCGCTTCGAAGCCATATTTTCCTTGGAGAAGCCGTGCGCAGCCGCTAAGACCGGCTTGGGGCAGGCACCATCGACCAGGTCGTTGATTGCGGGGCGTGGCTCCTTCCATCGTCATGTGCGCCACTGTCGTCCGGTGGTCATGGCAGGCGGACGGTGCCCGTGCATCGCCTTGCGGATTTGCTCGCATCCGCGATCGGTAGATCGACGGACAGGTAAGGACAGGACAACCAACCCTTGATGAACAATCGTCAGGCCGGCCGCCGTCGCGGTCGCGGTACTCAGCGTCAGCCGGGAACCGGCGGCGGCAATTCGCGCGACAACGGCAATCGCATCGACAATCGCGCGCGTGGCAATGCGGCGCAGTTGCTGGAAAAGTACAAGAACCTCGCCGCCGACGCCCAACGCGCCGGCGATCGGGTGAACACCGAATATTACCTTCAGTTCGCCGACCATTATTTCCGCGTACTCGAAGCCGGTCGCTCGCGCGTCGAGGAACAGCGTCGCGCCCGCGACGATTTCGACGGTGCCGATGACGAGGATTTCGATCTCGACGAGAACGAGGCCGGCAACGATCGCGGCAACCAGCGTGACGATCGCCCGCGTGAAGATCGTGGCAATCGCGACGACCGCCAGCCCCGCGCCCAGCGCGACGATCGCTACGTCCGGGACGATCGCCAGCCGCGCGAAGACCGCGGCCAGCGCGAAGAGCGTCAGGCCCGCGACGACCGCGCCCCGCGTGAGGATCGCCAGCCGCGTGAAGAACGTCAGGCTCGCGACGACCGTGCCCCCCGTGACGACCGTCAGCCACGCGAAGAGCGTCAGTCGCGCGAAGAGCGCGCGCCGCGGGAAGAACGCCAGCCGCGCGAGCGCCTGCGCCGCGACGGTGGCCGGATGCAGCAGCCGGCCACCGATTCCGGCGAACGGCGCGGTGTCGAGGGCGAAGTCGGCACGCAGCAGGCCGAGCAGCAGATCGACGTGGCTCCGGTGGCCGAACCGGCACCCGTTCCGGTCGCTGCCGAAGCGACCGAAGCGAAGCCGGTCCGTCGCCGCACGCCGCGCGCCCGCGCCGAAGCTGCGCCGGCCTCCGTCGAGGAAGCGGCACCGTCGATCGAAGCCGATCGCCTGCCGCCGGCGCTGTCGGCCGGCGACGATGCTGCCGACCGTCCGCGCCGCCGCCGGCGCGTGCGTACGGAAGAAGAGGCCGCCCCGCCCGTCGCCTGATCGGGCGCGCAGGTACGGAAACGAAATCGCCCCGGGTCACACCGGGGCGATTTTCATGTGGGGCTGCGTTGGTTCGCGTAACGCGCTGCGCCAGCGCGCGCTCTGATCGGCCGGTACAGCACACCATCGACGTCAGCGTTGCGCCCGCGGCTTCCACGTGACGACGCGGTACACGTAGAACAGCACAATCGCGACCGACATGCCGATCGCGACCGGGCCGACATAATGGTCGAGCTGTTCGAAATTCGATCCCAGCCACAGCCCGGCATAGGCGAGCACCGCATTCCACACGATGCTGCCGGTGAAGGTCGCAAGGAAGAAGCGCCAGCGCGGCATGCACGCCATGCCGGCGGGCAGCGAGATCAGCGTGCGGAACGTCGGCATGAACCGGAAGACGAACACCGTCTTGCCGCCATGTTTGCGGAAAAAGCGGTGCAACTTCTCGACATCTTCCCATTCGACGGTCAGCCACCGGCCCCAGCGATCGACGAACGGCTTGAGCCCATGATAGCCGAACCGCCGCCCGATCGCGTACCAGAAGTAATTGCCGGCGGTGGTCCCGGCGGTGCCCCATAGCAGCAACGGCACCATCGCCATGTCGCCGCGCGCGACCGCCATCCCGCCAAGGCCCATGATGACCTCCGACGGGATCGGCGGCACGACATTTTCCAGCGCCATCAACAGGAAGATACCGATATAGCCGCCGCGCGCGATGGCATCGAGGATGAAGGTCGTCATGGGGTCTGGGAACGTGCGGACGCGGCTTTCGTGCCGTTACCGCGCCGCCACCCGTGCCTCGATCGCGTCCCAGATCATGCCCGCAACGTCGGTGCCGTCGAATTTCTCGATCGCGACGATGCCGGTGGGGGAGGTGACGTTGATTTCGGTCAGCCATTCGCCGCCGATCACGTCGATCCCGACGAAGATCAGCCCGCGCCGCTTGAGCTCCGGCCCGAGAGCCGCACAGATTTCGCGCTCGCGCTCCGTCAGTTCGGTCTTGGCAGCGGTGCCGCCGACCGCGAGGTTCGACCGGATCTCGCCCGCGCCCGGCAGGCGGTTGACCGCGCCCGCGACCTCGCCATCGACCAGCACGATCCGCTTGTCGCCCTGCGCCACGGCGGGCAGGAACGCCTGCACCATGTGCGGTTCGCGGTAGGCGGTGTTGAACACCTCGATCAGCGACGACAGATTCTGCGCATCGCTGTCGATCTTGAAGATCGCCTTGCCGCCATTGCCGTGCAGCGGCTTCACCACGACCGAACCATGTTCGGCGAGGAACGCGCGCGCTTCGTCGACCGACCGGGTGATCAGCGTCGGCGGCATGAACCGCTGATAGTCGAGCACGAACAGCTTTTCCGGCGCATTGCGGACCGATGCCGGATCGTTGACGACCAGCGTCCGGTCGCTGATCCGCTCGAGCAGGTGCGTCGCTGTGATATAGCCGAGGTCGAACGGCGGGTCCTGCCGCATCAGCACGACATCGGCCTGTTCGCCGAGGTCGAGTAAGACCGGATCGCCGAGCGTGAAGTGATCGCCGGTCACCCGCTGCACCGTCACCGGCTGTGCCCGCGCCCATACCCGATCGCCCGACTGGTTCAGGTCTTCGGCGGCATAATGAAACAGCCGATGCCCGCGCGCCTGCGCCGACAGCATCAGCGCGAAGGTCGAATCGCCCGCGATGTTGATGCCCGATATGGGGTCCATCTGGACGGCGACGGTCAGCGACATGGGAAACTCTCCGATGGTTCGCGGTGCAGGTAGGCGCGGGACACGCGAATGTCACGTCAGCGCAGCGGCCGACCCGAATCCTTCCACCGGTCGAGGATCTGTGAATCCGCCGGTGGCGTGGCCGGCGCAGCTGTCGCCGTCGCGACCGGCGCAGGCAGGGGCAGCGCCGCGATCGGGGGTGGTATCGTGACTGTCGGTACCGTCGTCGCGGGCAGCGGCACGGCCTGCGGCGGCCCCGGCAGCGGCTCGCCACCGACATAGCGGTCGCGAAAGGCGGCGGGCGTGCCCCATCCGCCCTTCCACCGATGAAAAAAATGCGCGCCGAACACGCCGGTCATCACCAGTGTCCGGTTCCACGACGGGGTGACGGCATAGGTATGGTAATGCGTCGCCAGCCCGACCGGCGCGAACACCTCGCCCGCCAGCGCCCGCGCCGCAACCCGCCGGGCGCGCAGCCAGACTGCCGGAGCCGGCGTCCGCGCCATCGCGCCGTCGCATGCGAAGCTGAATTGGCAACGCGGGTGATCCGAACCCTGAAACACCACGCCGCACACCGTCGCCGGAAAGGCGGGGTGCCGCACGCGGTTCAGGACGACCTGCGCCACCGCACGCTGCCCCGCATCGGGTTCGTTGCCGGCCTCGTAATAGATCGCGCTCGTCAAACACTGCAGCGCGCGGGCACGGTCGATCTGGCTGCCGCGTAGAGCAAATGGTTGGGCCGCGCGGATCGAGGTGTCGGTGGTGTCGTTCGGGACGGGTAGCGGGGGCAGGGCGGTCGTGCCCGTCTCGCCGTGGCCGACAGGGGCGTCGAGCAACAGCAGGGCCGCGCCTGGAAAATGGTCGTCGGCTTCGTAGCCCGATCGGGCGGGCGGGGGTGCCGGTTGCGGTTCGCGCGGGTAAAAGGTCGCGAGCACGGTCCCGGCAAAGAACAGGGCGATGCCGATTGCTATCCACCGGTTCCGGACAAGGGTCGCAAACGTCGCCATCGTGCTGGCCTGTAACCGAAATATCTGCCCGTCTCGTGAAGAAATCCTCCCCGGCACGGGGAGGGGGACCGCCGCGAAGCGGTGGTGGAGGGGGATCGCCACAAGCGCACCGCTCGCGGACATCCCCCTCCACCAGCCTGTGGCTGGTCCCCCTCCCCGCGGAGCAGGGAGGATTATTTGGCGCCCAGATTCGCGCTTCCGAGATCGACCGACGCGGCGGGGATCACCACCAGCTGCGGATAGGCCTCCCGCAGCGGTTCGAGGAACTGCTTGGCGTCGCCGACCACGACGATGCTTGCCGCCTTCGGGTCCATCACCCGCGCCGCCACCGACT
Organism: Sphingomonas sp. Leaf5; assembly: GCF_001421155.1. Taxonomy (NCBI): domain Bacteria; kingdom Pseudomonadati; phylum Pseudomonadota; class Alphaproteobacteria; order Sphingomonadales; family Sphingomonadaceae; genus Sphingomonas; species Sphingomonas sp. Leaf5. Next base: position 130,114 of record NZ_LMJZ01000012.1, read on the forward strand.
GGACCGCCGCCGGCCCGACCGCCTCGACCGAGGGGAGGAAGGTCGCGATGCGCGCCAGCGGCACGCCATCGGCGACATAGGTGGCGATGGTGCCGGCAATACCGCTGGTCCGTTCGATCGTCCGCCCGAAATTGCCGGTCAGCACCGCCTTGCGCGTCGCCAGTTCGGCCTCGAGTGCCGGTTCGCTGCCTAGTCGGCGGAACTCGTCGGTGATGATCTTGACCACCTCGGGTGCCGACGGGTTCTTGGTCTGGGTCGACGCGCCGATGACACCGCCCCGGCGCCGGGCGTCCAGCTCGGATCGTGCGCCATAGGCGAGGCCGCGCTTGATGCGGATTTCCTGATTGAGCCGCGAGGAGAACCCGACGCCGAGCGTCGCATTGGCAACGGCGGCGGGGAAATAATCCTTGTCGTCCCGCGCGATGCCGGGACGGGCGACGACCACCCCCGCCTGTCCGGCACCGGGCATGTCGACCACGATCACGCGGGGTTGCGGCGCGGCATATACCGGCGCGGGCGCGGCGGCAGAGCCGGGTTGCGCCGTCCAGTCGCCGAACAATCGCGTGGCCAGCGCCATCCCGGCGTCCGCCGTCAGATCGCCGACCAGTACCAGCGTCGCCTCCGCCGGCTGCCATGCCCGACGATAGGCGGTGACGACGTCATCGCGCGTGATCGCCTTTAGCGATGTCGGCGTGCCGGTTGCCGGATGGCCGTAGGGCGATGCGCCGAACACGACGCGATCGGCGACCAGGCCCGCCAACTGCCCCGGATCGGTCAGCGCCACCGACACGCCGTCGATGGTCCGGGTCCGCAGCCGCTCGATCTCGTCCTGTGCAAAGGCCGGGTTGCGCGCGACATCGGCAAGGATGGCGAGCGCGGGCGCGGCCTGTGCCGATCCGACGGTCAGCGTCACGCTCTGCGAATCCCAGCCCGCGCCGCTGCCGATGCTGCCGCCCAGCGATTCGACCGCGCGGGCGATCTCGGTCGCCGAGCGCGTCTTGGTGCCTTGGGTCAGCAATCCCGCGGTCAGTTCGCCGACGCCCGCGCGGTCCTGCGGATCGGCCACCGCGCCACCGCCCCCGACCAGCGCGGCGGTGATGATCGGTACCCCGCGCTTTTCGACCAGCACGATCCGCATGCCGTTGGGCAGGCGCCGTTCGATCGGCACGGGGATCGCGACCTGCACCGGTGCGGCCGGGGCGGGGGGCAGGATGCGCTGGCCTTCGGGGGCGGGGGTGTACACCGCGATGCCGGGCGGCACCGCCAGCGGCGTGGTGACGACGCTGCTGGCGATGGCGATCGGGTCGCTGGTCGCGTTCGCCGGTTTGGCGGTGTCGGGCAGATAGCGGACGGTCGCCGCGCGGTTGGCGGCCAGCCAGGTTCTGGCGACACGCTGCACATCGGCGGCGGTGACGCGGCCGATCGCGGCAAGGCCCTTGTCCGCCGCCTGCGGGTCGCACTCGACGATGACGCCCTGCGCCAACGCCGACGCCTTGCCCTCCGCCGTTTCGCGCGACAGCAGTTCGGCGGTGGTGATCTCGTTCTTCGCCTCGGCCAGTTCGGCCGCCGTCGGCGGGGTCGCGATCAGGCCGGCGACCTCGCGCTTGAGCGCGGCCTCGCCATCCGACACCGATTTGCCGCCGGCAAGGATCGCATAGAGCGACAGCGTGCCCGGCCCCTGTTTGGCGTCGAGCTGGACGCCGACGTCCTGCGCGATCTGGTCGCGATAGACCAGCGACTGGTGCAGCCGCGAATTGTCGCCGCCCGACAGGATCGCGTCGAGCACCTTCAGCGCCGGCTGGTCGGGATGATTGGCGGGCGGCAGGGGATAGCTGATCAGGACGGCGGGCAAGGGCGTGTTCGCCTCGTACACCGTCTTCGTCACCGGTTGCTGGCGAACGGGCTCGTCGATCGTCACGCGCGGGATCGGGCGGGCGGGTTTGGCGATCGGGCCGAAATACTGGTCGACCCAGCCGTTCAACTGTGCGGGATCGAAATTGCCGGCGACCACCAGCACGGCATTGTCGGGCCGGTAATAGGTCGCATGGAACGCGCGGATGTCGTCGATCGTCGCCGCGTCGAGATCGGCGATCGATCCAATGCCGGGCCGGGCATAGGGGTGGCGGCTATACGACACCATTGGCGCGTAGAGGCCGAACAGCTTGCCATAGGGCTGTGCGAGGATGCGGCTGCGCAACTCCTCCTTCACGACCTCGCGTTCCGACGCGAAGGTCTTGGGATCGACGACCAGCGTCGCCATCCGGTCGGCCTCGGCGAACAACAGCCGTTGCAGGTGGTTGGCCGGCACCACCTCGAAATAATTGGTGTAGTCGTCGGCGGTCGACGCGTTGTTGTACCCGCCGACATCCTCGGTCAGCCGGTCGAGCTGTTCGGGCACCAGATTGCGCGTCGCCTTGAACATCAGATGTTCGAACATGTGCGCAAAGCCCGACCGCCCGGCGGGATCGTCCTTCGACCCGACATCGTACCACACCTGCACCGATACGTTCGCGCTCGACGTGTCGCGGACGGCATAGACGCGCAGGCCGTTGGGCAGGGTGCGTTCGGTATAGGCGATCGGCGGGACCGCCGCGGCCGCCGCGGCCCCGGCGGGGTCCACCGGGGCGGGGCGTTGCTGCGCATATGCCGGGGACAGCAGGGCGGTCGAGATCAGCAGTGCGAGGCCGAAACGCATGGGGGAACTCTCCGGGCGGATGGAATGCCAGAGGTGTGGGCCGCGTCGCCCCGAAGTGTCAACGTATCGTCGGTTACGAAATATGGATTGACCGCCGAAGGTTCGTCACTCCCGCGCAGGCGGGAGTCCATAAACGCTGGCGCCGCCGATCATGCAGCATCGTTGGCGGCTATGGATTCCCGCCTTCGCGGGAATGACGAACGGGGCCTCAGCCCTTCTTGCGCCCTGCATTGGCATAGAGCAGCGCGGCGGCCAGCGCGGCCGATCCGATGCCGATGCCGACGCCGATCGGCACCAGCGGCCATGCCTGTCCCTTGGACGGCTGCCGGGTATCGGCCGCGGCGTCGGCGAGGCGCTTTGCTTCCTTGGCCGCGGCGGCGACCTCGTTCAGTTCGGGCTTATCGGTCATGATCCTCTCCCTCTTTTATGCTCAACGCTTGCCGGCCGTGTAGCGTGCCCGGAAATCGTCGGCGAAAACGTGCAGCGTGTCGCTGGCGATGGCGGCGCGCAGATCGGCCATGAGCGCCTGATAGAAATAGAGATTATGTTCGGTCATCAGCATCGCGCCGAGGATCTCGCCGGCACGGACCAGATGGTGGAGATAGGCGCGGCTGAAATTGCCGCAGCTGGGACAGGCACATTCAGGGTCGAGCGGGCCTACATCTTCCGCGAATTTGGCATTGCGGATGTTGATCGGGCCGGAGCGGGTAAAGGCTTGCCCGGTGCGGCCCGACCGGGTCGGCAGCACGCAGTCGAACATGTCGATGCCGCGTTCGACCGCGCCGACGATATCGTCGGGCTTGCCGACGCCCATCAGATAGCGGGGTTTGTCGACCGGCAACTGGCCCGGTGCATAATCGAGCACGCCGAACATTGCTTCCTGTCCTTCGCCCACGGCAAGGCCACCAACCGCATAGCCATCGAAGCCGATATCGATCAGCGCGTCGGCGGACGACTTGCGCAGTTGTTCGTCGAGCGCACCCTGCTGGATACCGAACAGCGCGGCGCGCGAGGCGTGCTCCTCACCCGAATCGAAGCCCGCGCGGCTGCGACGCGCCCAGCGCATCGACCGCTCCATCGCGCGGGCCTGTACGTCGGGGGTCGACGTCGTCGGCACCAGTTCGTCGAACGCCATGACGATGTCGCTGCCCAGCAGCCGCTGGATTTCCATCGATCGTTCGGGGCTCATCAGATGACGGGTGCCGTCCAGATGGCTCTTGAACTCGACGCCATCCTCCGACCGTTTGGTCAATTCGGACAGGCTCATCACCTGATATCCGCCGCTGTCGGTCAGGATCGGCCGGTCCCAGCCCATGAAGGCGTGCAGCCCGCCTAGCCGCGCCACCCGCTCGGCGCTGGGCCGCAGCATCAGGTGATAGGTGTTGCCGAGCAGGATGTCGGCACCGGCGGCGCGCACGTCCTGCGGCTTGACCGCCTTGACCGTGGCGGCGGTACCGACCGGCATGAAGGCGGGGGTGCGGATTTCGCCACGCTGCATGGCGATAGTCCCGGTGCGGGCGCGGCCGGAGGTGGCGGTGACGGTAAAGGCGAAACGGGGCGGCATGAGGGGTCGCGTCATGCCGGACCTTACCCGCGCTGTCGACCGTTGTCGCGGCTTCGTGGAGGAGAGACGATATGGCCGAACCGCTGAACCCCGGTGACGACGCCGCACCCGGCACGCCGGGTACGGGTGAGGATGCATGCCCGCGTTGTGGAGGCACTGGCACGATCGACGGGGGCGAGTGCCAGAATTGCGGCGGGACGGGCAAGGTGATCGAAGGTATAGGCGGAGCTTAAATCCTCCCCGCTCCGCGGGGAGGGGGACCAGCGAAGCTGGTGGAGGGGGGGTCGGCGTACGCGTCGGTTGCGTTGCGCGGCAAACCCCCTCCACCACCGCTTCACGGCGGTCCCCCTGCCCACGCAGTGGGGAGGAGTTAGATTGCTTCGAGTGCCTGTTCGAAATCGGCGATCAGGTCGTCGGCATCCTCGACCCCGATCGAGATTCGCACCAGATTGTCGGTGATCCCCAGCGCCGCCTTGCGCGCATCGGGTACCGACAGATGCGTCATCCCCGCCGGATGGCTGGCGAGTGTCTCGGTCCCGCCGAGACTGACGGCCAGCTTGGCGATGACCAGCGCGTCGAGGAACGCGAAGGCCTCGCGCTCGCCACCCTTCAGATACAGCGAAAAGGTCGATCCCCCGCCGGTGCAGTGGCGGGCATAGATATCCGCCTGCCGCGCCATGCCTCCGGCATCCTTCAGGAACCCCAGATAGCCGACCCGCTCGACCTTCGGATGATCGCGCAGGAACGCGCAGACCCTTTCGGCATTCTCGCCCGCCCGGCTCATGCGGAGTTCGAGCGTTTCGAGACTGCGCAGCAGCATCCACGCGGTGTTCGGGTCGCAAATCGTGCCGATGGTGTTGCGCATCGACCGTATCGTGTTGATGTGAGCCTTCGAACCCAGCACGCCGCCGGCCACCAGGTCACTGTGTCCGCCGGCATATTTGGTCAGCGAATAGACGACCAGATCGGCACCGTGTTGCAGCGGTTGCTGCCAAAGCGGCCCCAGGAACGTGTTGTCGATCGCGATCGGCGGCTTTTCCGCCCCGTCGCCGAACACCGCGTCGCGGGCGGCCGCGACCGCTTCGATATCGACCAGCGCGTTGGTCGGGTTGGCGGGACTTTCGAGATAGATCAGCGGGACCGGACCGTCGGCCTGCCGCAGTACGCCCTCGATCTCGTCACGGGTCGCGCCGGCCGGGAAATCGAGATACTTCACCCCGAAGCGGCCGAGCACGCGGCCGATCAGCGTTTCGGTTGCCGCATAGAGCGGTCCCGAATGGATGACCGTGTCGCCGGGCTGGACCGTCGCCAGAAACAGCGTCGCGATCGCCGACATGCCGCTGGAGAAGACCAGCGCATCCTCCGCCGCTTCCCAGACGCCCAGCCGGTCTTCGAGGATTTCCTGATTGGGGCCGTTGAAGCGCGAATAGACCAGCCCCTCCGCGCCGCCCGGCCGCTTGCCGGTCACGCCCTCGAAATGGCGCTTCCCCGCCGCCGCATTGGGAAAGACATAGGTCGAGGTCGCGAAGATCGGCGGTTTCAGCGACCCTTCGGACAGGACCGGATCATAGCCATGGCCCATCATCAGCGTCGCGGGTTTCAGCCGGCGACCGCCGACGGTGTCGACCGGGGGCTTGGGGCGACGGCGCGGGCGAACGCCGGTCAGGTCGGCTTCGGTTTCGTCGGGCATCTGAGTCTCTCCTGCATTTTCGGAAGAGCGTAGCGATAGTTACGACGGAAACCAAATATTGCTCCCCTCCCTGACAAGGGAGGGGCCGGGGGTGGGTAGGCCGGGGGCGGGCGTTACGCTCCCTCGCGCGCCGACCCACCCCAACCCCTCCCTGCCAGGGAGGGGCTATTGTTGCGCCAGCCCGATCACCGACAGCTGCCGGCCATAATCCGCCTCGCCGCGGTGTGTCGCGCGGCGGAAGCTGAAGAAGCGGTCCGCCTGCGCATAGGTGTCGAGCCCCAGCGCCTCGATCCGCCGCACGCCCGCTGCCGCCAGCCGGTGCACCACATAGGCTTCGAGATCGAACCGGGCATGGCCGGGGCGGTTTTCGGCGAAGAAGCGCTCATTGGCCGGATCGGTCGAACAGAAGCGTTCGACGAAGCCCATATCGACCTCATAGCTTGCCCGCGCGATGCACGGGCCGATCGCCGCGGCAATCCGGCCGCTGCGCGCGCCGAGCTTTTCCATCTGCGCGATCGTCGCGTCGGTAATGCCCGCCAGCGCGCCCTTCCACCCGGCATGGGCCGCACCGACCACGCCGGCCTCCGGATCGGCGAGCAACACCGGCGCGCAATCGGCGGTGACGATGCCGAGCAGGATGTCGGGCCGTTCGGTGACCATCGCGTCCCCCTGCGGCCGGTCGGCATCGGGAAAGGCGGTCAGCACCCGCAGGACCGAGGCTGAATGCGTCTGATACAGCCCGCACAGCGCCGCGCCGGGCAGCACCGCCGCCACGGCACGCGCGCGATTTTCCGCGACCGCCGCCGGATCGTCGGCCGATCCGAGGCCGACATTGAGGCCCGCGACGACCCCGGTCGACGCGCCGCCGCGCCGCCCGAGAAAGCCGTGCGCCACGCCATCCAGCGCGGCGGCGCGGACCACGTCGACGCCGTTCACTTGCTCGTCCGTCACAGCGCCACCCGCATCACGTCGTCCACATCGCGATGATTGCCGACCATGAAATCGTAGCTGCCGACCCGTTCGAAGCCATAGCGTTCGTAAAACCGCCGGGCGCGATGATTGTCGACGAACACCGACAGATAGAGTTCGTCGGCACCGGTCGCGCGCGCCGTCGCCAGCATATGCTCCATCATTCGCGCGGCGAGGCCGCTGCCCTGCCATGCGGTTCGCACATAGAATTGGCGCAACTCGATCGGCCGTCCGCGCGGTTCGAACGGCAGCGACGGCGGTCCGAGCTTGGCGTAACCGGCCGCGTCGTCATCAGCCATTGCCAGCACGACATGGAAGCGCGGATCGGTCAGTTCCCCGGTCCACTTGTCGGGTGTGTGGTTGGTCAGGAAGGCGGCGAGATCGGTCGGGTCGTAGAGCGTGCCGAACGTTTCGGTAAAGGTTTCCGCCCCGATCCTTGCAAGCAGCGCGGCATCGGTGGCGGTCGCGGCGCGCAGCACCGGGGTCATGCGAACCCCGCCGGAACCGGCCAGCCGGGGCTGGTGATCGCGATCGCCTTGAACAGGCTGCCCATCTGTTCGTCCTCCACCAACCGGTCGCGATCGGCGCGCAACTCGGCGGCGCGGTCGGGCGACCGCGCCGATAATGCCTGTACCCGCGCATCGATGCCAAGCGCCTTCAGCAGCGCGCCCTGTTCGATCGGGCCATAGGCCACGGCATCTTCCGCCCGCGCGGCTTCGGCGAGCGTCGCGAAGTCGACATGCGCGGTCAGGTCCTGCTCGCCTGGGTTTTCATACGGGTTGACGAAGCCGTGCCCGCGCACCGCCTGCAACGTGTCGCCGATCGCTGGGCCGCTATAGCCATAGTCGATGATGAGCGCGCAGCCGCCCTGCGCGACGATCCGCCTGGCCAGCTGGCGCAGGATGGCGACGGCGGCCGGGGCGGTTTCGAGGACCGAGCCGAGCGGCGCCCCCTGCAGATGCGGGGGGATGATCGGGTCGAAACCGCGCGTGCCGACGATCGGCAGGAACAGCGTATCCTGACACGCGACCAGCCGCTCGCGCCAGCCCTCCGCCGTCTTCACCAGTTGCCGGATCGGCAACGCGTCGAAAAATTCGTTGGCGACGACCAGCAGCGCGCCGTCGTCGGGCAGGCCGACCCCGTCCATCGCCCATTCGGCCTGCGGCACGCGCTTCGCCTGTTCGGCGCGCAGCGTCGGCGAGGTCTCGACGAAATGGACGCCGGGGGTACAGCCTACCGATGCCATCGCGCGGAGCGCGTCGGCGGCGAGGGTGCCGCGACCCGGACCGAATTCGACATAGCGCGCCGCCGGTCGCCCGGCGCGATCCCACCCGTCGGCCAGCGACAGGCCGATCAGCTCGCCGAACATCTGGCTGATCTCGGGCGCGGTCGTGAAATCGCCCTTCGCACCGAGCGGGTCGCGTGTGGCGTAATAGTGCGCGTTGGCCGCTCCCATGAACTGGGCGAGGCTGATCGGCCCGGCCAGCGTGATCGCGCGGGCGAGGCGTTCGGGCAGGGCGGCGTCGGTCACGCGAAATCCTCCCCGCTGCGCGGGGAGGGGGACCGTCCGCAGGACGGTGGAAGGGGGTATCCGCAGACGCAACCGTGGTGGAGCAGGCGAACCCCCTCCACCATGCTGCGCATGGTCCCCAGCATCGGGTCGGATCGTCCCCCGGACGATCCTCGGCCATGCGGGGCATGGCCGACCCGATGCTCCGTGCCGGGGAGGAGCTTCATGCCACGCTCTCCGTGCCCGCAATCGGCTCCACGCGGACGCGGCGCTTCTTGGCGGTCGCCATCAGATACGCGCCGACCGCGATCATCGGCAGGGTCAGCCACTGGCCCATATGCAGCCCGGTCGCCTGTGCGAATTCGACCAGCTGGGCATCGGGTTCGCGCCAGAATTCGATGACGAACCGCGCCACGCCGAACCCGGCCATGCCGGTGCCGAGCAGGAAGCCCGGCTTGTACCGCGCATCGGTCCGCCAGAAGAGGAAGGCGAGGATCAGGAACAGGATCAACCCTTCGCCCATCGCCTCATACAGCTGGCTGGGGTGACGCGCCGGATCGAGACCACCGGCGACGGTGCGCGGGAACACGATCGCCCATGGCGCGTCGCTGGGCTTGCCCCACAGCTCGCCGTTCACGAAATTCGCGAGCCGGCCGAGGAACTGGCCGATCGGCGCGACGCAGGTGACATAGTCGGTGACCCGGAGCGCGCGCAGGCTGTGTTTGCGCGACAGCCACCAGATGCCGAGGATCAGGCCGACCATGCCGCCGTGGAACGACATGCCGCCGTCCCACAGGCGCAGGATCTTGATCGGATCGGTAATCATTTCCGGCGCATAGAACAGGACGTAGCCGATCCGCCCGCCGAGGATGATGCCGAGCGTCGCATAGAAGACGAGGTCGTCGGCATGCCGCCGTGCCATCGGTGCGCCGGGCTGGTCGAGCAGCTTGAGCATATACCACCAGCCGGCGAGGATGCCGGTGATATAGGCCAGCGAATACCATTTGAGCTGAAAGAAGCCGAGGTTCAGCGCGACCGGGTCCAGCCCCAGATCGCTGTAGCGGATATGGCCGGCGGCCATGCCGATATCGCCGGTCGCAGCGGCGAGGGTGGAAAGGATCAAGGGAAGGCTCCGGCTGTGTGGCGGCGGGTAATATCGGGGAAGCGCGTGGAGGGGAACACAAGATCCTCCCCGGCACGGGGAGGGGGACCGTCCGCGTAGCGGATGGTGGAGGGGGACGTCCGCAGGAGCAGCCGTCGTGGAGCAGGCCAACCCCCTCCACCATGCTACGCATGGTCCCCCTCCCCGTGCCGGGGAGGATTTGCTACGGCCTTTCCTATGGCAGCTTCCGAACGTCCGACCATCACCCGCCGCAACCTGCTGATCGGCGGCGGGGCGGGCGTCGGACTGATCGTCGCATGGGGGCTGTGGCCGCGCCGCTATGGCGTCAATCTCGCGGCTGCCGAGGGCGAAAGCGTGTTCGGCGCCTATCTGAAGATCGGCAGCGACGGACAGGTGACGGTCGCGGTGCCGCAAACCGAGCATGGGCAGGGCGTCTATACCGCATTGCCGCAGATCGTGGCCGACGAACTGGGGGCCGACTGGCGAACGGTCGCGGTCGAGGCGGCACCGATCAACCCGCTCTACGCCAATCCGCTGGCCGCCGGCATCCTGTTCGGCGACGCGCTGGCGCTGCTTCCCGAAGCGACGCGCGCGACCCATGCCGAGCGGGCCGCCTTGATGCTGACGGCCGGGTCGACCTCGGTCCGCCGGTTCGAAGCGCCGCTGCGCGCGGCGGGGGCGGCGGCGCGGGTGTTGCTCTGCAAGGCGGCGGCGCGGGGCTGGGACGGCGACTGGCGCAGTTGCGGCACCGCCGATGGATTCGTCGTGATGGGCGACCGCCGCGAACGCTTCGGCGTGCTGGCCGAACGCGCGGCGCGCGAGAGCCTGCCGGGGGGCGAGCTCCCCTTGCGGACCGGCGACGACAAACGGCTGACCGGCACGCCGGCCCCCCGGCTCGACGCCCCGGCCAAGGTCGATGGCAGCGCGACGTTCGCCGGCGACGTGCGCAAGCCGGGCATGGTCTTCGCCTCGATCCGGCAGGGGCCGATCGGCGATGCGAAGCTGCTGAGCGCCGACAAACCGGCAGCGGAGGCGGTGCCCGGCGTGGTCAGCGTGATCGAAACCGATCGCTGGGTCGCCGCCGCCGCGACGACTTGGTGGGCAGCCAATCGCGCGGTCGACGCGATGGCCCCGCGCTTCGAAACGCATGGGCTGATCGACGACCGCTCGATCGCGGCCGCCCTCGACGCCGCGCTCGCGGGGGAGGGCGCGCGGGTGCATGATGCTGGCGATATCGATGCGGCGTTCACCGGCGGGCGGACCCAGACCGCGACCTATCGCGTCCGCGCCGCGCTCCATGCCGCGATCGAACCGACCTGCGCGACCGCCGAATGGAATGACGGCACGCTGACGCTGTGGATGCCCACGCAAGCTCCGACGCTGGCCCGCGCCGCCGCCGCGCGCGCTATCGGTATCGGCGAGGACCGCGTCGTCCTGCACCCGACCATCGCCGGCGGGTCGTTCGGGGCCAATCTCGACCACCGCGCCGCCGAACAGGTGGCGGTGCTGGCGCGCCGGCTGGAACGGCCGGTGCAACTGACGTGGTCGCGCGGCGAGGATTGTCTGGCCGATCGCTATCGTACGCCCGCCGCCGCGCGGATGACCGCCCGGCTGGGCCGGGGCGGTCGCATCCATGGCTGGCGCGCGCAGATTGCCGCGCCGCGCACCGGGCGCGATCTGGCGCGATTGCTGCTGGGCGGCGATGTCGCCGCGTCGCTCGGCATGGCATTGCCCGGCGACCGGGGCGATGCGCTGGCCACCGAGGGCGCGGTGCCGGCTTACGGCGTCGCCAACGTCGCGGTCGATCACCATCCCGCCGATCTTGGCCTGCCCGCCGGCTGGTGGCGCTCGGGCGCGCATAGCTACACCGCCTTTTTCACCGAATGCTTCCTCGACGAACTGGCGGGGTTCGCCGGGATGGAGGCGCATTCGTTCCGGATCGCGATGCTGGGCGGCGACGTGGCGCTCGCCCGCTGCCTGTCGACGGTCGCGACGATGGGCGGCTGGCAGGGCGGGGTGCCGGGCAGCGCGCAGGGCATCGCCTGCCACCGGATGCGCGGATCGGCGATCGCCTGCATGGCGGAGGCGCATATCGGTGATGACCAGCGGGTGAAGGTCGACCGGCTGGTCGTCGCGGTCGATTGCGGGCGGATCATCAACCCCGATCTGGTGCGCCAACAGATTGAGGGCGGTCTGATCTTCGGCATGGCGCAGGCGACCGGTGCCGCCACCGGCTTCGATGCGAACCTGCCCGATGTGCGGGGCTTTGGCGGGTTGCATCTGCCCCGGCTGGCCGATGTGCCGGACATCATGATCGAACTGATCGAATCGGACGGCGATCCCGGCGGCGTCAGCGAACTGGCGGTGCCGGTCGTCGCCCCCGCCATCGCCAACGCGCTGCACGCCGCGACGGGGCGGCGGTATCGGACGCTGCCGCTGCTCGGGTGATCGGGAAGAACGCAGAAGCGGATGTTCGCGCAAAGGCGCAAAGGACGCGGAGAAGAGGTGCTCTTGGAAACGCTTCGCGCGTAAGCGCCTTCGATATTCGGTTGCAGCGGACGAAGAGGTCTCCCGGTCGCGAAACGCCAGCCAATAACGCAACCCCTCTGCGTCCTCCGCGCATCCGCGTGAACCAAATCCCCTTGCACCAAAGCCGGAGCTAGAGCGTTACACGGCATCATGGACCTGCCGTCGAATCACCCCGCCATTCCCCAGCGCCGCGTCGGCGTACTGCTGATGAACCTCGGCACGCCCGACGATCCGTCGCCGCGATCGGTGAAGCGCTATCTGGCCGAATTCCTGTCCGACCGCCGTGTCGTCGAAATCCCGCCGATCGCGTGGCAGCCGATCCTGCGCGGCATCATCCTCAACACCCGTCCGAAGAAATCGGCGCACGCCTATCAACAGGTGTGGAGCGAGCGCGGCTCGCCGCTTGCCGCGATCACCCGCGCCCAGTCCGACGCGATGCAGGGCGCGTTCGGCGACGGCGTCGTGATCGACTGGGCGATGCGCTACGGCAATCCCTCAATCGCCAGCCGGATCGACGCGCTCCGGCAACAGGGCTGCGACCGCGTCCTGCTGGCACCGCTATACCCGCAATATTGCGCAGCAACGACCGCCACCGCCAATGACAAGGCGTTTGCCCATCTCGCGACGTTGCGCTGGCAGCCGGCGATCCGCACCCTGCCGCCCTATTACGACGATCCGTTGTATATCGATGCACTCGCGACGACCCTGCGCGAGGATCTGGCCAAGCTCGCCTTCGAACCCGATGCGATCGTCGCCAGCTTCCATGGCATGCCCAAGCGCACGCTGGCACTCGGCGATCCGTATCACTGTCATTGCCAGAAGACGGCGCGGCTGGTGTCCGAAGCGCTCGACCGGCCGCTGACCATCGCCTTCCAGTCGCGCTTCGGCCCGGCGAAGTGGCTTGGCCCGGCCACCGACGAAACGCTGGTCGAACTGGCGAAGGCGGGCAAGCGCCGCGTCGCGATCTTTGCGCCGGGGTTTTCGGCGGACTGTCTGGAGACGCTGGAGGAACTGGCGATCCGTGGCCGCGAAAGCTTCGAAACAGCGGGCGGCACCGATTTTGCCTATCTTCCTTGCCTGAACGCCGAGCCCACAGGCAATAAAATGTTGCGCAACATTATCGCGCGCGAACTTGCGGGCTGGGTCGACCCCGCCTAGCAGGGACGAAACAGTCGTAGGAGAGAATGCATGGCACGGGTAGCGATCGTCACCGGCGGCACGCGCGGTATTGGCGAGGCGATCAGCCTCGCGCTCAAGGATATGGGCGTCACGGTTGCCGCCAACTACGCGGGCAACGACGAAAAGGCGAAGGCGTTCAGTGATCGCACCGGCATTGCCGCCTTCAAGTTCGACGTGGGCGATTTCGAAGCGACGCAGGCGGGCGTGAAGGCGATCGAGGAAGCGATCGGTCCGGCCGACATCGTCGTGAACAATGCGGGCATCACCCGCGACGGCACCTTGCTCAAGATGACCTACGACATGTGGGACGACGTGATCCGCACGAACCTCGGCGGTTGCTTCAACCTTGCCAAAGCGACCTTCCCCGGCATGCGGGACCGCAAATGGGGCCGGATCGTCAACATCGGTTCGATTAACGGTCAGGCCGGCCAATATGGTCAGGTCAACTATGCCGCCGCCAAGTCGGGCATCCACGGTTTCACCAAGGCGCTGGCGCAGGAAGGTGCGCGGTTCGGCGTGACCGTGAACGCGATCGCTCCGGGCTATATCGATACCGACATGGTTGCGGCGGTACCTGCCGACGTGCTCGAAAAGATCGTGGCGAAAATTCCGGTCGGCCGGCTGGGTCAGGCGAGCGAAATCGCGCGCGGCGTCGCGTTCCTGTGTTCGGAAGAAGGCGGCTTCGTGACCGGCTCGACGCTCAGCATCAACGGCGGCCAGCACATGTATTGATCGCGGGTCGGCGGGGCGGGACCCTGCCGGTTTGATGAACTGGAAGCGCCCCGGTGAAAGCCGGGGCGTTTTTTGGTCAGGGAGCAGAATTGGTTCCCCGTGTCGACGGCATCTGCGGAGCGGCATTCGTCCGCAAGAAGCCGCACTTGGTTGGCGTTGATGCAGGGCTAGGGCGGCCGCAGAGACACAGATCGAGCGAAGCGTCTCCCCCTGCTGCCTCGTCGGATGTTCCCACGGTTTGATGGTGCGATCCTTCCATTGGAATGGAAGGGATGCCTATGGAACAGCCCCGTCAGCGTCGCGCCACGACCACACACACCTCGTCCCAGCTTCTCGCAAGCTCTGCTCACGACGGTAAGCCGTAAGCCGGGTATCAGCACCGGTACGCTGCTTTTGATGGGTCATGGTCGAATGCGAATTCGACTGATTGCCGCAGTGCAACAGGTGATCTAGCATGGCCGCTCAGCGGGGGTGAAACATGCAGGGGCTAGACGATGCGGGCGCGCTGGCGACCGGGGGATTGATCGCACGGGAGATCGAGGGCGGCTCGCACGCCCCGGCCGACGACCGGCACCATCTCCATGCCGGGCGTTGCCTCAACTGCGGCTCGGCGCGGATTGGGGCCTTTTGTAAGGAATGCGGGCAATCCTCGCATCTCCACAGCGACCTGATCGGCTTCGCACATGACGTGCTGCACGGCGTCTTCCATTTCGACGGCAAGTTCTGGTCGACGCTGCCGCTCCTCGCTTTTCGTCCCGGTCAGTTGACGCGACGATATATCGATGGCGAGCGGACGAAGTTCGTCACGCCGATGGCGATGTTCCTGTTTTCGGTGTTCCTGATGTTTGCCATCGTGTCCAACGTGCCCGGCTGGACGGATGGCGGGATGGTTCCGGCGGTGGGCGAGGCGACGCCGTCGCTGGGTAGCGTCCACCGGGGCATCGGGCAGGCGGTCCGCGACAAGACCGAGACGATCGCCATGCTCGAGCGTGATCGCACCGCGGCCGTGGCCGCCGGCCGGCCGGTCGCATCGATCGACACGCAGTTGACCCGGTTTCGCAAGGATCTGGCGAAGCTGACCACCGCCGCGCGGATGCTGCCCGACCTCAACACGGCCAGCCCACGGCTCATCGCCCGCTCGCTGGGCGAACCGGTCGATCAGGACTTGCTGGACTGGCTGTTCGTCAAGGTCGAACATGCCCGCGAGAATCCCAAGCTGCTCATCTACAAGATGAAGAGCGCCGGCTATAAGTACAGCTGGGCGCTGATCCCGCTGACGCTTCCGTTTCTGTGGCTGATGTTCGCGTGGCGGCGAAGGTTCGGGCTGTACGACCACACCGTCTTCGCGACGTATTCGATCGCCTTCATGTCGCTGCTGGTCGTGGTGCTGACTCTGCTCGGCTATGCGTTCGGCGGGGCGGGGCGGACCTTTGCCTGGATCGCGCTGCTCGCGGTGCCGCCAGTCCATATTTACAAGCAACTCCGCTACGGCTACGAATTGCGCCGATTGAGTGCCGTATGGCGGACGGTCGCGCTGCTGCATGTGGTATCGATCACCTCCACGCTGTTCTTCCTGCTGCTTCTCTACCTTGGCGTCGCCGACTAGGGGGTTAGTCCCGGCATCTGGAGGATCGGATTAAGGACGAACCGGTTTGGGTCGGCGGTTCTGATTCTAGCGGCATGTTCGTAGGGCTGAAGCCGGCTGTGAAGCGCGAGACCACCAAACGCGTAACGCCGGGAGATGATGGATGCGTTCAGCGCGTTGATGCGTGAGAGCTTGAGCGGGGACGATCCTACGCTCCGCAAATGCTGTTTGGTCCGTTTAATCTACGAAGTGCGGACGATCAGGAAACGACTCGAATTTTTAGTTCGTCTTGGCTCGATAGGGAGAACGGAGCTGGTCATCATGGGCATGGTGCCAATGTTTGACTGGGTGACACTGCTACTTAAGGACTTCGCAAGTGACACGAGCGTTTATAGCGGCTTAGCCGGAAAATTGCTACTTATGAAAAGCGGTTAGCGGAAAAAGTGCTACTTGGCACCTTCGCTGCCCCGACCCGACTGCGCCACAGGGCGACGCCACCGTGGCCATTACGGGCAGATCGGCGATGATCGGTCTGCTCTACGTCGTATGGTCGGATCTCATCAGTCCAGTCCACACAGACCCAGGAAGGCATCGTCGAACTCCACCTTGGCATACGCATCTGGGGACTGGCGTCGGTAGGTGTGGAGGAGAACGCCACATTCATCGATCGCGCGAACGAGCGCCGGCTGAGGCAGGCCCGGGAGCAGCAGGACGAGTCGATGGTCCCCAAGCCTCGGCAGAAGCCTTGGATAGAGCTGAAGCTGGCCCATCCCACCGTAGACATCCGCGGCCGAATTACCCGTCTTGATCTCGACTAGGAGGGCACCGGCGGGCGCGGCAATGACCGCGTCTACTTCGTAGCCTGCAGCGTGCCTCGGCTTGTCGATCAGGATGCCAGCCGAACGAAGGAGAAGGGCGAGCTGCTGCCACACCTCGCCCTGCAGCCGCCGCACCTCCTTTGCATCGACCGCGATCCTTGGCCCGACGGTGTAGCCTTCAGCCTGCTCGTCACGCCCAAGTCCCTCCACAGGCGCGGTGTCCGGCAGATCGCCATCGACCTCGGCGTCGCGCAGTCGCGCCAAGGCGCAGCGATCGACGAAGCGGCCGGTCGCATCCCTGATGTCCTCCGCATCGACGTCCAGCCGCGTGACAATGTGCCACTCCCGCTTCTTCCCGCTGGTATCGCCGTTCAGGACGGGGGTCGGTTCAAGGTTTGTGAGACGACGAAAGTCAACCTCCAGGATGTGCGGATTACCCGCGATGGGCGAATTGAGCCGCCCCTGCCTTATCAAGAAGGGCGCTCCCTGCTCGTTGACGGCGATTCCCGTGGTCACGTTAGCGTTGCCTGGTGTGTCGGCCTCGTTGATCTGCACGGCCCAGTAACCGCCCGTCGGGTCGGTCCCAAGCGCCGTCCGCTCGCCCAAACTTTCGCTACGGTTGTCAGCTTGGTTGCGGAAGACGATGCGTTGCTCGGGCAGGCGCCATAGTAGGCCGTCCCTTACGCCAGTCTCTATGAGCGCTCGACGCCATGTCTCGAATCCATGACCGACGACCTTCGGGTCCGAACTCATCGTCAACATCGAACCGCTCCTCCGCATGATCGAAGTGGATCGTGCCCGACGACCTACTCGGTCAGCAAGGGTCTCCTCAGAACGGAGCGCTTCGAAGACCTATCCGTCAGCCCCTGGACCCGCCCGGGGTCGTCTCCTCCCAGCTCTCGAAAGCGCTAGGAGGATCGCCGCCGCCTCGTCGACGCTCGTTGCCCGGACGAGGCGTCACGGCGCCCGCGGGCCGGACGTGGGCCAGCCGGCGGCAAGGACCAGTCGATCTCGGGAAGGCGTTCATCCCTCAGGAAAGCGTTGGCTGCGCTGAACGGCTTGCTTCCGTTGAACGGAACGTCCGTCGAGCCTTCGACCAACTTCCGGCTGGCGCAGGGGTGGTCCGAGAGTAGCACCTTGTGGTCGGTGCCGTCGAAGACCGACTTGAACTCGCCAGCCTTGCCTCCCCATAGAAGGATCACGGTCTTGCGTTCCCGCCGCGCCATGACGCCAAGCACGGCCCGAGTGAACCTCGGCCAGTCGAGGTCGCCATGCGCCCACGTGTAGCCGACGAGGTTGGTCAGCGCCGCGTTGAGAAGTAACACGCCCGACTTCGCCCACGGCTTCAGGTTTCCACTTTTCCTCCCGTTCCACCCAAGGTCTCGCCGAGCCTCGGCCAGGATCTTGGAGAGAGCGCTCGGCAGCTTGGCGTCGCGACGCACGCTGAAGGCCAAGCCATCGGCGTCACCGGGGTTAGGATACGGGTCCTGCCCGACTATGACGGCACTCACCTTATCCACCGATACGAGGTTCAGCGCCCTGAAGATGTCGGACCGGCAAGGCGCCACCCTCGCGTCGCCACTCTCCGCAGACAGTTCAGCCGCCTCCAGGGCGTTGGCTATCTCTGCCATGTATGGCTGATCGAATTCAGCCCTCAGGGCGTCACGCCACGACGGCTCCACTAGCAAAGAGAACAGCTGGTCCGTGGAAGATGGCGTAGTCATGGCGCCGAGGTGCGCGGACGCAGGCGTACGATCAAGCCCTCCATTCCATGGAGGGCCAAACATGGACCGGTATGCCATCAACGACGACATTGAACATGTCTTCATGCCTGGCCGATTCACGGGAGTTCCCGGGACGACGTAGCTGGACTAGCAGACGATAAGCATCTCGCTCCGGGGCGCTGATTTCAGGCTCGATATCAGCTGCCCCGTAGCGATCGTCGCCATGATGCTCGGAAGCCGCCTCGGTGACGCCGTTTCCGACTCCACCGGAGCGCAGAACTTCGCTTTACATAGCAGCGATGCCGACGCTCCGATTAGGCGGTGACCGGCATTGGCGCCAGACACGCTTCCAGCAGTTGCCGAAGATCAGGCGCTACTTCGTGACCAGGCACGATGCGATAGGAGTTCAGCAGCTTGTCGTCGTGACCATCGGCCTTCACGACGACCTTCAAGGCCGCCAAGAGCTTCTTACCCTTGACGGTTTCCGGCCGGGCGCCGCCGGCCGCATCCCACAGCGCGTCCGAACTCGGTGAACCGCCGTTGGGGAAGAGTTCCCAGTTGACCACCTTCCGCTTGGCGAAGAACGTGTCCTTTGCCTGCCCGACCTTGGCGGCCGCTGCGACACGCCAGCCTTCGGCGACAGCCTCATCTACACCATAGATGGCCACGAGGTGGGCGGCAGCGCAGAAGTAGGCCTCGACGTCGCATCCGGCCGTAACCCATGCAAACGCGCCGTCCGTCTTGAAGCGTTCGGCCCACGTAGTTGCCTCGTCCGGCGACATGAAGTCGCCGTCCCGGTGAATGATCGCCTTGATCTTGAGCTGTCCGTCCACGAGCAAGCCGTTCAGCAGCTTGTCCTTCGGCAGGTTCTCGATGCCGAAGCAGCGGCACACCGCGAGCTGCCGGGACAGTTCGGGCCATTGACGCAGGATCGCACGAAGCGCCGTGTCGTCCTCATCCTCGACGAAGAACAACGCGGACTTGTCGAGGCCTCCCCAACCTAGGAGGCGACGGATCGCCTCGCCGTCGTCCGTCTCGATCCGGCCGTCGTTCATCCATACCAGCTTGACCGCCGGGCTTGCGCTCCGCGCGATGTGGGGGCTGTGCGTGGTCAAAATGATCTGGGTGTCCGTATCCGCCGCCGCGAGCTCAAGCGCCTCAATGAGCCTCTCCTGCTTGTCGGGATGCAGATGGGCATCAGGCTCGTCGATGAGCATGATCTTCGGCTCGAAGAGAATCAGATACGCGAAGATCTGGATGACCTGCAGCAGGCCGGTGGCCGCGGTCTCCAGCGGCCGGTTCTGATTGCCGAGGCCCGGAGACGTGTACGTGGCCGAGATGTGATAGTCTTCGCGCTCGTCGAACGACACGTCGACCTGAATGCCGGGATGCACGGTGCCGATGTAGGCGTTCAGCTGATCGAGCCGCGCCACGCCACCGTTTCCGTCGGTCTCGGTAACGCGTCGGCTGCGCAGGCTGAGCAGGATGTTCCTCAGCACGCCGCCGGCGTCGCCGCTAGCCGCCTGCCTGCGGAGGGACGGCTGCGCCAGGATGCTCTCGCGTTCGGACAGTCCGGCCAGGCCGGGTATGTAGGCGGTTATGAACTGGACGCGTTGCTTGTATGGCGTCACCGCCGCGCCGCCCTCCATGTAGGCGGTGATGCCGCCACGGTTGCGAGCCGCCCGGATCCTGACCGTCGCCTGCGAACGCTCCTCGCCGATCGGAACGTGACCGAAGATCACCTCCACCGGGGTCGAAGTCTTGTCCGTCTTGAGTTCGCTTTTGTGGGCGGTGCGCAGTGGCTCGCTACTCGGCAGGTAGTCGAGCCGCTCGAACGAGATCATCTCCGTGGTGTTCCGGTGGGCGATGTAGCTCGCCGAGCGTGCGGCCCAGTGAACCGCCTGCAGAACGGAGGATTTGCCCGAGCCGTTCGGGCCGACAAGGATTGTCACCTGCCCGAGCGGTATGACGGCGTCCTGCGTCGCCTTGAAGTTCCGGACGGTGATCGACTCCAGCCGAGTCCAACGTCTCGCCCGGGTGGAGCGGGTGTCGGTCACTCCGGTTGCCGGCTGCCCATCACCCATAGCTGCATCATAGGCGGGCTCAGGTATGTCGCTGACGAAGGCCACCGTGCTTGTGAGATCGCCTGCATCTTTGAGAATCTGAATCTCATCCCCGGTTGAGATAGCCGTGGCCGCGGCCTGATCGACAACCGGCTCGACCTCGTTGATTTCGAGTTCAGACGCCGACACGGTTTGCTCGTCATCGTTCAAGTCATTGCCCCCTCTCGCCGAGGTTGTAGGATCGGAAGTCAACACCGCCAATAGGATATCCGTAGAAGCTCGGACCGCCGGCCTTCCGAAGAAGAGAGATCTGCGACATGGATCCGCTCGGACAGCAACCCCCCGCAACTCCGTTTGAAGCCCGCCGCCCGTCCGGGTCCGCGAGCCAGCGGCCTTAATGGACTGATCGAGGCCGCCAACGTATTCGCTCAGGGGTCAGGCAGCCGATCCGCTGAACTTCGTATATATCAGCTCAGGTGGACTGGGCGGCCGTATGACCCGCTCAACCGCGACCAAGTGGATCGTCCCGGGATTCACCTACTTGGGCATGAGATTCGTCAACGGGCAGACCCTTTTTCACCCCGGACCGAACGGCGAGACTGCCGGTGTCACCTTCATCGCGCCTCGGGACGGCGACTATCGGTTCGTCGGGAAGTTCCAGATCACAGCAAGGTGCGGCAATGGGATCATTGCGGAAGCAAATGGGATACGCGCGCCGCTTGTCGACGGGGATCTGCCGTTCTCGTTCACGAAGCGACTGTCGAGAGGCGAGACGGCATCGTTCGTCGTCGATCCCAATAGGGATGCGGGTTGTGACGAAACATCGATCGAACTCACCGTGGATCGACAATGATGCTCGGCAACGAGCCGAGCCGCCCACCTGCAGCAAATCAAAGGTATCCTGCACTTGGCCGGCTAGTTTCCGCACGGTCATTGGCCGGACCGATCGTGCCGAACCACCGTGCCCCCCTCCGGGTCGCTGGTCAGGGTCGCCACGGCATCTCGATGTCGACCCGGCCGACGTCGAATGAAAGCCGCGTCGAACCCGCGACCTGCGCCGCCCGCTCGATCACGAAACCACCCGCGCGCAGAAGCGGATGATCCACGACCTCGACGAGCGGACGCCCGACGCATGCGGCCGTGACGGTGGCGGGCAACGACCCCGCCAGCTTCAGATGCGCAGCACCCGCATGGGTCGACAGTTCGTAGCCATCGCTGCGCAGGACGATCTCGAGGGAGTCACCCAGGATGGACGCTTCGATCCACTCTCCCGGTGCTCCTTCCGAGATGATCGCGTCACCGACCAGCGGCGTCAGGGGATAGGTAGACGTGCCGGGGTTGGCGAACGACGGGGACGGGGCGACCCGGCGAAACAATGGCGGGGACTGCGGACGGCGCCGCACCTTGCGCACCATCGTGCTCCCCGGCCACCGGTGGCCGGGCCGGATCCGCTGCAGCGCGGACCCGACGTCAGACCCGGCCATGGCCAGCACGTCAGGCACGATCGCCGACATGGAGTGGACCGTAGCGACCAGGTAGGAGCGGAAGCTCGCAAGGCGCATAGTCTCGACCAAACGGTCGAGCATCAGACCCTCCTTGCGCGCCCGGGCTCCGGCCGCGTCGCGGGCGAGCGTCCGCTCGTCGGCGATGGTCAGTTCGGCCATGCTCATATCGGCGATCATGCTTCACCTCCCGGCGCATGCGACGCCACGATCAGGCCGAGGAGGTGCTGCGTGAGCACGTCCGATCCCCTGCAGTGGGCGAGTTCACCCCAGTCGTCCCAACGGTGCACGCGCGTCGCCAACCAGCCGAAGAAGTCGTCGCGGACCTCGGCATCCGTGAACGACGTCGACCACGAGACGCGAAGGGTCGGCATTCGCACGCCGGCGCCGGCCGCCATGCCGGTCAGCGTGACGAGATGCGTTCGCCCGACCTGTTCGCGTGCGAAGAGATGGCGGCGGCGACCGATGGCCTGCTCGAAGGAGCGAAGCGCGCGGTCGCGATCCTCGTGAGCCGAGCCTCGGCCTCGCGCCACAACCGCGTCGACGACTTCCGGCAGGGGCAGATCCTCCCATTCCGGCTCGCGCGTCGCCTGCAGCATCAGCATGACCGATCGACCCTCGGTGCTGAGCGGTGCCTCCAGGCAACTGACCGGACGCCCAAATCTGTCAGCGGTCTCCAGCAGGCCGATGCTGGAAAGCCAGCACATGTAGAATCGCCACATGGCCATATCGCCGTCGAACAGGTCATGCCTGCGCTCGATGGTTCCGGTCCACGGGTCGTCGATCGAGGTCAGTACGCGCAACAGCAGCTCGTGCTGCTCCGGGGCGAAATGGATGTCGGGGAAGTCCATCCGCCCGTTCCAGAACGCATCGCGGACGCTGCGGAAGGTGCGTCCCTGCTCATCCTCCAGCTTGGAGCCGTTTGCGCGCAGCCACCAGCCCCACGGCAGGTCCACGCCGGCACGGTTGCGATCCACCATGGTCAGCCCCCTTTCCGCGGATCGAGGCCGATAGCCGGAAGCGGCGGACCCTCGCGCGGCTGGACCGGCTTCCCGTCGGCGATGGCGCGCAACTGGGCGGCGAGGTTCGTGACCTCCCGCACCACGTAGGCGTCGTCCCGATAGACCGCCGCGGTCTCGGCCGCCAGGAACGACCGGGGGCGACCATCGGGGATCGGGACCTGGTCGTAGAGGTGGTTGCAGTCGAAGCCGAACCACCAGACGTGCCCGCCGCTCTCGACGCGATACTCGCTTCCGTGCCTCAGCGGCTCCCACATCTTCGGCGTCACCGGCACGTGGCAGATGCGGCGGGACTCCATGACGAGGCCGCGCTGCGGCGACGGACCGTCCTCGTCGCAGATGCGCGAATAGGTCAGTCCGCCGTGCACCTCGATGCCGAGGTCCGGCGCGACGGCGTCCTGGTCCCATCCCCAAAGCGGATGCCCTTCGGGAACGCCGACGTAGCCGCTGAGGTACGCCTCCTTCCTGTCGCGAAGCATGATGCACTCGTACCCGCTGGCCGGATCCCGCCAGGCGACCTTATCGGCCTCGCCAAGCCACGGGCCGGTCCCGCGCGGTTTGGCGCCATCGACGAAATAGATCTCGGCTGCCGGGATCGTCATGTCGCTGGTCGCGTATGGGCGGTCGGTCACGAGGGTGACGCCGTGCTCGCGGGCGACGCTGCCGCCGTCGCCCGGCAATTTCGCCAAGGCTCGGGGCGACTCCAGGATGGGCGCCAGTGACGTGCCGGTTATCGGTGTCAGCGCCGAACTGTTGGACTTGGGTGACGCGCTCTTCTTCTTGCCGGGCATGATGTTCTCCTTCGATTTTGGTCCGGGGGTGCGATCCTGCTCGCTCAGGCGAACCGTGTTCTCGGGGTGATGCGGACGAGTTCGGGACAGAGCGCCTTGGCGTTGGCCTCGACCGCGTAGACGTTGGCGGCGAGCCAGAACTGTTCGCCGACGAGGTCGTCGTCATCGACCTCCTTCGCCCACATCTTGATGTCGGCGAACCAGCGATAGCCACGGGCGCGCAACTGATCCTTGACGTCGAACGCGGCCCCGCGGGCACGGACCAGCCAGCTGGACCTGCCACCGCGCTCGATCATCTCAGCGAGCGCGGTGCGCCCTTCGGCGTCGCGTCCGCGCAGCATCTGGATCAGCGCGTCGACGTCCGAACTGGCGCGGTGGCCACAGTGGTAGAAGCCCGACTGCAGTAGCAGATACCCCAAGACGCGGCCGTCGAACCCGCGTGCGCGCCAGTCGACCTGGCGCATCGAGCAGCACCAGCTAAGGCCGCGCGCGTCCGGCAGGCGGTTCTCGATCCAGCGGCGGTCGAAGACCGAATTGTGCGCCACGACGAAGCTGGCCGACCTCAGCAGCCGGGTGGCGTCGTCGGTGTCGATCTCGCGACCCGCCACGTCGGCGTCGGTAAGCCCGGTGAGCGCGGTGATGTCGGGATGGAGCGGATCACCCGGATCCTCCCGCCATTCGAACGCCTCGTCGATGTCCGTGATGACGCCGTCAGCGTCGTACCGAAACCGGCGGATCGCCAGCTCGATGATCTTGCCCGTGGCCGGGTCGAGCCCGGTGGTCTCAACGTCCAGCGCGACGCCGACGTGACGACCGCGACCGACGCCGTCACCGGTCGGACCCTCGTGCAGGCGGAGCGGATGGAGGACGCGCGCGTCCCCGTTGCCGGCCGCGGGGCGGCCGACCTCGACTTGCAGATTCATGTCAGTCTCCCCGTGCTGAACAGCGCTGGGGTTGGATGGACGGTGCGATCTCGGTCAGCGATCGCCGGGCGATCTTGGCCGAAGTTGCACTCACACCGTCATCGCCAACCCGTCAGGCCTGGATCACCTGCTGGATGTCGACGGCGAAGGTGCGCGCCGCCGAGGACGCGCAGTCCTCGCCCATCTGCACGATCATCGCCGCCACGGGGCTCGGCACCAGAGCGATCACGAGCGGTGCCGAAGGATGGATGCCGAGGCGGATGTCCGCCGCATCGGCGAGGTCCGGGCCGAAGCGCCCGGCCAGACGCGCGCGCACCTCCGCCGCGCTCCGCGCCACCGAGGCGTGGAACGCCTGCAGCATCCGATTCTCGCGCGTCTCCGCGATGGTCGCGGTGAACAGGCGCAGGCGTGTCGAGCGGGCGACGGCGTCGCGGTCGCTCTGGCTCGATCCCCCGGCACCGGCACCGCCCCCGTAAAGGTAGTCGAACTCGCTCTCGTCGAAGTCGTCGTCCTCGCCGTCGCTCGCGAGCAGCGCGTCGACCGCGGATCGCTCGACATCCAGACCGAGCCCGAGACCGTGGACGAGGATGCCGCGCATGCAGGCGTCGCGGTCGCGACAGGCGTCGATGGCGGCGGCACCGTCGAACACGCGACGCGGCGAGAACATCCAGCTCATCGGATCGTGCCCGACCGCCTCGCGCTGGAACCGGCTCGCGGTCTCGGTCGCCACGAGGGCGACGCGGCCGATGGCGCGTCGCGTGGTCACGACCACCTCGTCGTCGTCGGCGTCGTCATCGAGCGGATCGGGGAACAGCGCTCCGATGCGTCCGATCGGTTTCTTTTCGAGGGCGGCGATACCTACTTCGGGTCCATGGCCGGCGTCGATGCGCTCGGCGGCAATCGCGTTCATATGTCACTCCATCGTCGCCGATGTCCGTCGGGCCGGCGGAGGCGACAGGCGCCGGCGCCACCGAATATGGAACCGAAACAAAATAATACAACGCTTCGCGAATTATTGTAGCGTTAGCGCCGTGCTAACGATATGAGGGAGTGCTTTGCATGGGGGCGGCGCCCGCATAGAACCGTGGAGTGGAAAAGATGCATGCCCTTCAAGTCATGTCGGCGCTGTCGCAGGCGAGCCGGTTCGCGGCGTTCAGCGCGCTCGTCGATGCGCTGCCCCAGGGAATGGCGTCGAGCGACATCGCCACCGCCATCGGGACGACGCCGAACACGATGAGCGCCCACCTAGCCATCCTCGAACGAGCGGGCCTCGTCTCGTCGGAGAAGATCGGTCGAAGCGTGATCTACCGTGCCGAGACCGGTCCGGCCGAGGGGCTCAGCGAATTCCTGGACCACGCGTGTCGACGCGGCAGGACTGCGCGCGGGGACCATCCTGTGACCAAGCCGCGGTAGGCGATAGAAATGCTGGGGCGTGCCCAGACCTACCGTCCGGGCATCTGGGCCCGCATGTTCGGCGGCGGCGCCTGGAAACTGGCTCTCGATAGCCGACATGACGCTCGCATGATGCTTGGTGGTGACGAGATCGCGTGCCTAGACATCACCGCCATCGACACTTCGAAGGCGCTGCTTTGGCATACCGTTGAAATCAGGACGTCGTCACGGATTGAGGCGCTGACCGGTCTGACAGGCAATGCCGCTCGACGTCTTCGGGACGACCTGCTCGCATTCGTGAATGGTCACCTTGGCAGTCTGATCGATGACGACAAGGAGCAATTGCGCGAGGTCGACAGGATCGTTGGCGGCATGGTCGACGCCCATCGGCAGTATTTAGCGCAGTCCGACATCGGCCGCGCCATCGCCGCCGTGCCGGGAAACGCCGCGCGGGCCTTGTCCCATCCCCTGTTTGATGCTGCGCTGATCCCCGCCACGGTACGGCGCCATCTGCCGAATGCGATCGGCCTGCTCACCGATCCCGATGCGCGCACGAAGTACAACGAAGCGTTCGTCACCCATGAGCTAAACGCCTTCCGGCCTTTCTTCGATGGTCTCGGCGAATTCCCTCTTTCGGACGAGCAACGCGAGGCGTGCATTCGGCTTGAGGATAGCAATCTCCTCGTCGCGTCAGCCGGTTCAGGAAAATCGGCCACGATGGTGGGCAAGGTCGCCTACGTGCTGGAAAAGCAGTTGCACGAACCAGGCGAGATACTCGTCATGGCATTCGGCAAGCCGGCGGCCGAGGAACTCAAGGTGCGGATCGCCAAGCAACTTGGACTGGAGTCGGGCGATCTGAAATGCCGGGTCACCACCTTTCACGCGCTCGGGCTGAGCATCATAAAGGAAGTCGAAGGACGGCCCCCGCAGATGGTGAACTGGGTCGAGAGCGCGACTGGCGAGGCGCGCTTCGTCGATGGCATCATCAAGGATCTAGTCGAGAACGATGAGGAGTTCCGCAGGCTTTGGGTCGAGATCCTCCTATTGTACCCGAAAGCGCACATACCGCCGGCGGAATTCAAGACGCCCGAGGAATACCGCGACTACATGGCGGACAACAACGGCAAGCGCCCAAAGGCGATCGCGACCCTTTCGGGCGATTACGTGCAATCGCTGGAGGAAATGCGCATCGCCAACTGGCTATGGATGCACACCGTCGATTTCCAGTATGAGCGCCAGACCCAGACCATGGACGAGGATGGAAGCCCACGCTGGCTGAAACCGGATTTCTACTACCCGGCGACGGGCACCCTCCACGAGCACTTCGCCATCAACGCCAACGGTACGTCGCCGTTCGAGAACTACGTCGAGCATGCGAACCTGAAGCGCGCCGGATACGCCAGGATCGGTGCCGATCTCTTCGAAACCACTTCGGCGCAGGCAAGTGACGGCTCCCTGCTGGACCGGTTGCGCGACGAACTCGTCGATCGGGGGATCCAGTTGGCCGAAAGGTCGGCCGACGATACGCTGAGGGCGGCGGCCCCGCTCGTGCTGGCCCACTACCGTAAGATCATCGGTGTCTGCATCAAGCACATCCGCGCAAGCGACCTCACCCTGGACATGCTGCTGGAGAAGGCGAAGTCGCTGCACGACCGCAACCGCGCCGAGCGCTTCGCCAGGGTCGTTACGAAGATCACGGACGCCTACACGCGCAGGCTGGACCAGCAGCGTCGCATCGACTTCGACTCAATGATCGGAGATGCCGTCAAAATGGTCGAGACCGGTCGCTACCGCAGCCCGTTCTCGCTCATTCTCGTCGACGAGTTCCAGGACATATCGGATCCCCGCGCCAAGCTGATCAAGGCGCTGAAGCATCAGAAACCGTTCACGAAGCTGTTCGCCGTCGGCGACGACTGGCAGTCGATCTACCGCTTCACCGGCTCCGACCTCACGATCTTCACCCAGTTCGAGACGAACTTCGGGGCGTCGTGGCAGGGGCGGCTCGAGCGCACGTACCGCTGCAACCAGATGCTGGCCGACGCGGCCGCGTCCTTCATCCAGCGGAACCCGGCGCAGCTGAAGAAGACGGTGCGGTCCTCGCGTCAGGCGATTCCGCGCTCGATCCGTGCGATCCCGGTCAAGGCGGGTAAGAACAAGTCAGCATTCGCCGATGCCTGCCATAGGGTTCTCGACCGCCTGGACACCTTCCTGTCGGGGAACGCCGAACAGTGGCGGCGCCACGATGGGGAGAAGCTGAAGGTGCTAGTGCTGTGGCGCTACAACCTGCTCAACCCGTTTCACGGTAATTCTCCAGAGTTCGCTAACATCGTCGTGACCGGCAAATCTTTCCACAGTTCGAAGGGCCTGGAAGCGGACTACACGATCCTGCTCGACGTTAGCGAGGGCGACTACGGGGTACCAAGCCGCATCGAGGACGACGAGCTGCTGAACCTCGTGATCCCACGCCCGGAGACGTTCGAGTACGCGGAAGAGCGACGACTGTTCTACGTCGCG
Organism: Sphingomonas sp. Leaf5; assembly: GCF_001421155.1. Classification (NCBI taxonomy): domain Bacteria; kingdom Pseudomonadati; phylum Pseudomonadota; class Alphaproteobacteria; order Sphingomonadales; family Sphingomonadaceae; genus Sphingomonas; species Sphingomonas sp. Leaf5. The sequence goes on from NZ_LMJZ01000012.1 coordinate 158,436, forward strand.
CTGACCCGGGCCAGCCGCGGCACGTTCCTGCTCTACGATCGCGATCAGCCGTCCCGCTACATCGCGGAACTATGCGATCTCGCAGGTGACGACGTCCGGTTCGAGAGCGTCGATGGAACAAGGCTGTGGCAATGCCCGGTCTGCATAACAGGCGAACTGGCGGACCGGATAGACGAAGGGGGTGCGACCGTGATCGGCTGCAGCGCGCACCCACGATGCCACTACGACCGACCAGGCACACCGGCCAGGCTGGGATAGTCGCGATAGCGCTCCAAACCGTGTGGTTCGAAATGCCACCGATCGACATTGCGCTAGTTCCGGCAGGACATCATGCTCCCGGACACTCCGAATGCAGCGCCAATCAGGGCCGGCAAACAACGAACCCGACGGCACCAATCTCGGCACACGACGAGAAGAAACCTGCAAGAAGCCAGTACAGCTGCACGAAGTGCGGCCTCGGCGCTCCGCCCGCTCTTACCGCCGCGAACGCAGCCTCCACATCCATCCGGCTGAGAGACGATGTCACGATGAGCACTCGCCGCTGGACGTCCGGTGCCCCAGTCGCGTCGGCGATCTTGGCGGCCACCTCGTCGCGCGTGCCGCCGCGAATCCGCTTCCGGATGTCCGTGACGACGCCGCCGTTCGCATATGCCGCGTCCCAACCGTCATGCTTCGACGTCATCCTGTCGCCCGCCATGCCCAGCCGTCCGAGGTTCTTGATCCCTTGCCCGACGGCATCGTGGAAGGCGGATGCGCTCAGGGACGGCGCGCCATGCTTGGCGTGGTAGAAGCTGATCGTCACCGGGGTGGTCGCGGTCGCCACCCCGATGAAGTCCGCCCACTCGTCGCCCAGGTCGTCGCAGACGAGGACGTCCTCCCGCGCGATCGTATCCACGACGGTCCGGAACACCGACCCCGGCGAGAATTGCGTCTGTCCGACCGCAAATCCTCCCTTCTCGCTGGTCGTCGCGGCGAGTGCGGGCTCGGCGATCAAGTGGCGCATAAACGTGGTACCTCCACCGACGATGTCCTCGTCCCGGAACAACGATCCCTGGACGTAGGCCAGCGCGTGATCGCTGAAGAGTACCACGAACATGTCCTCGGCATCGATGTGGCGGACGATGGGGACCCGCTTCGGATCCTGGCCGACGCCGAACGACGCATCCTCCACGAAGACACCTGCCAGAAGCGGACGCTCCAGCCCCCTGAGCGCGATCCTCGCCTTGTTGAACCTCAAGGCGCCCGCAACCACGCCAGCCTCATCGAGCAAGTCGTGATGACCTGGCGATGCCGCCGGCCGCACTTCAAAACTGCCAGCGAGGTCTGCGATGATCGCGTCCACATCGGCCCTGCCCAGTTCGTGCCATAGACCTCCGTTCTCACGTACGAGGCGGATGCGCTCGTCGCCCTCCCATATCGCATCGGCCAGAGCCATGGTGTCCACCGCGAAGTAGGTCGGCAGCACACCCGTCGCGATGCCGTCGAGGTCCGCGGGGCGCGCGAACCGGGTGATGAAGGCCGATGCGTCGGCGCCGTCCGCTAGGAGGTCGACGATGTCACGAACCCAGGCGATCGCGCCGACGAGATCCGCCTTCTCGGCACGCATCGCGATCCGGCCGGTACTGGGTGTCGCGGTGTAGCTCCCCCCATCGCGCCGCACACGGTAGTTCTGCGGGATGAATCGGCCGGTGCTGGCCGAGGCTATCGCGTTCTCGAGGTCTTGCGACTCGAGCGTCTTCGATCGCAACGCCAGCCTCGACGTCGTCATATTGCGGAGACTCAGGCGCTCGAATACCGCATCGTGCCGCGCGATGGCCGTCTCGACGCGCCGACGCCCGATGGGAGCGAGGCATGCCTTCCGGAACGCCGCCGTCGCATCGAGCCCCGACCTGAGGATCGCCACGGTGGTGCCGATCTCGACCATGAGAAGGAACCCGTGCACCCGGTCGGCCTTGCCGCTGCCCTCATCCAGGAATGGCACCGGGCGGTCGTGGGCGAAGCAGAGCGCCGAATAGCGAGCGTCACCGTCCAGGTTCCGCTCAATGCGAAACACCGGCCGCGCAGCGTTTACGGCATCCGCAAGCAACTCATCGAACATCGCACGAACCGCCTTCTTGGTGATCCGCTTCACACGGCGGGAGAAGTAGGCGCCACGCGCCGAACGGAGCTGGTCGATCATGACCTATAGTCTGTCTGTGCCATCGAGGAATGGAACGGAAATTATGGCCAACGGTCAGACGCGAAGATCGTGGATCTGCGGCGTCACTGACCTTCGGCCCGGCGGACGGGTCGGCACTGCGATCAACGCCGATGAGCTGATGTCCTTTATATCTCGGCGCATCGAGTACAGCGGTGAACGGTCATGGTAGCGCTGGGAACCGCCGCCGGTGTCCCTCCACCATCTCCCGCAAGGCCAAAGGGGCGATCACCTCGACCGCATCACCCCATGCGTATAGGTGCCATGTCATCTCCAGATGACCCGATGCCATGAACCGCACTATCAGCGAGCCATCGGCCATCTCCTCAGTCGTCTGCGTCGGATGGAAGACGAACCGCCTGGCATGCGCGGCCGCGTCGGATGTGAACCGCCAGACCACCTCGCCGAACTCGTCCGCGCTCTCGTAGGAGCCGAAGCCCTTCTCGGCGTGGCGCTTCAGGCTGAACCCGGGATCGATCTCGCACATGCCATCGAGCAGGTCCGCACGCTGGATCTCCTCCACCCGGTAGTGCCGCAGGTTAGCCTGCGGACCCTTGGCGGTGTCGCGGGCGACGAGGTAGCGGCGCACCCCGAGAAGGAGACCGTGAGGCGCGACCACCCTCTCGTGCGGTTCGTCCTCGTCCCGTCGCCGATACATGATCCGTAGCAGGTTCGGCCCCTTCAGCGCCTCGTAGATCGCCTCGACCACCCCTTCATCCGCGGCGGGCCGCGGACCGGGACGCGCCGCATGGCCGAGCGCTTCGAGAACCGCCTCCGTATCGACGTCCAGCCGCGTCCCCTGCTCCGGGGGGATCAACGCGCGGACCTTGCGTTCGAGACCGCGCGCATGCGCCGCCTCCTTCCTGAGCCCGGCCATATCGAGCTGGGCGATCGCCTCCGCGAGGGCGACAAGTTCGTCGGCCGACGGCGTCAGCAGCGGCGCGATGGCGCGCGCCGGGATAAGCCATCGTGCGCGACGATCCTCATCGACGCGGCGCTCGGTTTGCGGGAACGCGGCCTGCAAGGCGTCCGTCATCCGCTGAGCGGTTCGTTCCGAGCAGGCGAACTCCTCCTCGATCTCCATCAGCGACACACCCCGCCGCCGCGTCGCCATCATAGCCAGACGCAGCAGATCCTGACCCTTCGCGAACGACATGGCGACTCCACGACAGCTTCTGTCACCCCTATGTGCGCTGAATAGGCTCGAAGGGGAACGACCGATGCGACTGCAGGACGGCGAGATCAGGCTTTCGGCTTCGGACCTCATGCGGTTCAAGGGTTGCCGCCACGCGACCACGCTCGATCTCCGATACATGGAGTTCCGCGACATCACTCCCGCTGCCGATGGCGACGAGGCGGAACTGCTCCAGCGTCAGGGCGATGACCATGAGCTTGCCTTCCTCGCGGAGCTGAAGCGATCCGGCCGCTCGGTGGTCGAGGTGCCGAAGGACGGGATCCCGCTGGAACGGTCCGTGGAACTAACGCGCGAGGCACTGCTGGCCGGGCCAGACGTGGTGTTCCAGGGCGCGCTCCTCGGTGGCGCCTGGGGGGGATACTCGGACTTCCTGGAACGGGTCGATCGCCCGTCCGGCCTCGGCCCGTTTTCATATGAGGTCGTCGACACGAAGCTGAAGCGCAAACCCGACCCCAAGCACGTCCTCCAGCTGGCCCTCTATTCGGACCTGATCGCCGCCGTGCAGGGCGCCCAACCCGAGGCGGCGCATCTGCAGCTGGGCGACGGCTCGCGCTTCACGGTGCGGCTCGCCGAGGTGTCCGCCTACGCGCGGCACGCCCGCACCGTGTTCGAGACATTCCTTCGCGAACGTCCCGTCACCCGGCCGGAACCGGTGTCGGCATGCGCGCTCTGCAGATGGAAGAACCACTGCCGAGAAGAATGGGACCGCAACGACAGCCTCGCGCTCGTGGCCGGCATAACAAAGATACAGCGCGCGAAGATCGAGGCGGCGGGCATCACGACGCTGACCGGACTCGCCAGCCATGCCGAAAGGATACCCAGGCTGGCGCCCGAGACGCAGGAACGCCTCCGCATCCAGGCACATCTACAGATGAAGCGTCGCGCCGGCGGACCGCCCGGCTTCCATCTGCGCGACTTCGTGCCAGGCAAGGGCTTCGGCCTGCTGCCCGAGCAGGATGACGGCGACATATTCTACGACATCGAGGGCGATCCCTACCACGAGGGCGGCCTCGAATACCTTCACGGCATCTGGTACCGCGAAGCAGGCGAGTGGACCTTCCGCGCCTTCTGGGCGCACGACCGCGAGGCGGAGGGGCGCGCCGTCGCCGAACTGCTCGACTTCCTCGTCGACCATCTCCGCCGCCACCCCCGGGCCCGTATCTACCACTACGCCAACTATGAGATCGCGGCGTTGCGCCGCCTCACGGCCGAGCACCGCGTCGGGGAGGCGGCGATGGATCAGCTCCAGCGCGAGCGGCGCTTCGTCGATCTGTTCAAGGTGGTGTCCGGCGCGCTGATCGCTTCGGAAAAGGGCTATTCGATCAAGGACCTCGAAGCGTTCTACATGGAGAAGCGCGACGCCGACGTCGCGACCGCTGGTGCCAGCGTCGTCTTCTACGAGAAGTGGCGGGAAACCGGCGACGACGACCTGCTCGCCAAGATCCACGACTACAATCGCACCGACTGCATCTCGACCCAGCTGCTGCGCGACTGGCTCGTCCGCGACGTCCGCCCGACGGATATGCCCTGGCCGCAGCTGGGTGACGTTCCCAACGCCGGCGCGCTGTCCAACGTCGATGCCGAGGACGCCGAGATCGAGGCGCTGCGCTTCCGCCTCGAACCCGTGCGGGCGCGCCTCGGCGACGCGGTCGCCGATCTGCTGCTCGACCTCAACTTCTTCCACAAGCGCGAGGACAAGCCAGCATGGTGGGCGATCTTCGATCGCCTGGCGCAGGAGAGCGAGGAACTGATCGACGACCTCGAATGCATCCAGGGGCTGGAGGCGATCGCACCGCCGGTTAAGGTCACGGCCAAGTCGTTCGAGCGGACCTACCGCTTCCCGCCGCAGGAGACGAAGCTGCGCTCGGGCAAGAAGCCTTGCATCAAGCCGGCGGCGATGCCCGAGGACATCGACCTGCGCTCGATCGATACCGACGCCAACACGCTGGTGCTGCGTCGTTCGACCTCCAAGGGGCCCTTGCCCGATCACCTGGACCTGATCCCGGCCAAACCGATCGCGAACGCCACCCTGCGCACCGCGATCGCCGCGGTCACCGACGCCATCATCGCCAACGACGTGCGGGCGCGACCGGTGGAGCAGCTGCTGTCCCAGGCCCAGCCCCGCTTCCTCGATGGCCCCCGGCCTGGCGGCGTGATCGATCCCGATGGCGATCTGCCAGCCCAGACCGCAGCAGCGATCGCGGCGATGGACGGAACGATCCTGGCGATCCAGGGGCCGCCCGGCACCGGCAAGACCTACGTCAGCGCACTTGCCATCGTGAACCTGGTTCGATCCGGTCGCCGCGTCGCCGTGTCGTCGAACAGCCACAAGGCGATCGGCAACTTGCTGGAGGCGGTCGCTGCACGTGCTGCAGCGGAAGGCATACCCTGCCGGATCGCCCAGAAATCGACCGGTGATGGCGACGAGGACACCCATCCGGGCATCGTCATGGTTTCGGACAACGACGCGCCCGAGATCGCCGCCGCCCACGTCGTCGGCGCCACCGCGTGGCACTTCGCCCGATATCCCGCCCCCGAGTTCGATCATCTCATCGTCGACGAGGCGGGGCAGGTCTCGCTCGCCAACATCATGGCCATGTCTCGCGCCGCGCGGAACATCGTGCTCGTCGGTGACCCCATGCAGCTGCCGCAACCCCTCCAGGGTACGCATCCCGGTCGCAGCGGCGAATCATGCCTGGAATACCTCATCGACGGGCACCGCATCGTCCCGGGCGATCGCGGCATCTTCATGCCGATCAGCCGTCGCATGCATCCGGCGGTGTGCGGATACATCTCCGCAGCGGTCTACGAGGAAAGGCTGCAGTCCGACGAGGCAGCGGGGATGCAGACGCTGAGCGCCCTCGACGGCATGTCTATGATCGGTGCCGGCGTCAGAACCATTACCCATACGGGACGATCGCAGGTCAGCCCCGAGGAGATCGAGGCCATTCGTGACCAGATCACCCGGATCCTCGGTGCGACCTATCGCGGTCGCGACGGCGCATCCCGCATCGTCCATCATTCCGACATCCTGGTCGTCGCGCCCTACAACGCGCAGGTCAACGCATTACGCGCGGCGCTGCCGCCCGCGGTCCGCGTCGGCACGGTCGATCGATTCCAAGGTCAGGAGGCGCCGGTGTGTCTCGTCTCCATGACCACCTCGAGCGGCGAGGAACTACCGCGCGACATCGCTTTCCTGTTCTCGCTCAATCGCATCAATGTCGCCGTTTCTCGCGCGCAGGCATCGGCGGTCGTCTTCGCCAGCCCACTGCTGCTCGAGACGCCGTGCCGGACTGTACAAGAGATGACGCTGGTCAACGCGTTGTGCCTGCTGCGCGAACATGGGGGCAATGCGTTCTGACTCGGGTCGCGGTTCGCCGCACCACCCCTCCCGACTCGATGATTGATAACCTCCAAATTCTGCCATGGCGGCTTGAACCGGGAAGCGTCCGACCGAACGCGCAGATGACGTCCATGGCGAAAGGCGAGATCATTCGTGTCATCGCACGAGTGGGTGACAGGTTCTGACATCCTTGCATGCGAATGTCACGATCGTGGATCGCATAGGAGATTCGGTCGTGAACCTGGGTGGCATCGAGCTTCGGCACATCGTGGACGTGGATGGACAACTGATCGGCATCGACGCCGAGATGATCAACGCGTCCTGTCTCCTTCGCCGGGCGGCCCGTGGCCACGACCGGCGCCTCTTCCTGCTGCGCGCCGGCGAGCGGATCCCTGTCATGCCGCACCAGCACATCCGTCTCAACGAGGAGGAGGTTCTGTTCTTCGAGACGATGCCGGCGCCGACGGTTCTTGCATACGCCGCGTCGCCCTTGCCCACCCGCCTGGCTGCATAAAGGACCGACGAGGATGAACTTCACCCACTACAATCTCGGCCACGTCGAGCGCGGCAGCGTCGTCGCCGTCACCCTGCAGGGCAGTGCCGCCAATGTGCGCCTGATGGATGGGTCCAACTTCAGCAACTACAAGGCCGGCCGGCAGCACCGCTACGTCGGCGGTCTGGCCAAGCAGTCGCCCGTCAGACTGCAGATTCCCAACTCCGGGACATGGCATGTCACGGTCGACATGCAGGGAATGCGCGGCTCCGTCAGGTCCAGCATCAACGTGATCCCCGCAGCAGCTCTGCGCCCGCTGCCGACCATCAACGAGGCGCCGCTGCGCAGCATCCCCACGCTCGTCCGGGACGCCGAGGAGGAACTCGCACCAACGCCGGAGGCACCGGACGGGCGTGTATTCGACGTCTTCATCTCGCACGCCTCGGAGGACAAAGACGAGATCGTACGGCCGCTCGCCAACGCGCTCCGTGATGCCGGCCTGTCCGTCTGGTACGACGAGTTCGAACTCAGGATCGGCGACAGCCTCCGGCGCAAGATCGATCGTGGGCTCGGCAGCAGCCGTTTCGGTGTGGTGGTGCTCTCCAAGTCGTTCTTCGGGAAGGGGTGGCCGGAATACGAACTCGATGGCCTGGTGACGAAGGCCGTCTCCGGTGATCAGGTGCTGCTGCCGATCTGGCACGACGTGACCAAGAAGCAGGTGATCGGCTTCTCCCCGTCTCTCGCGGACAAACTGGCGCGTAGCACGGCGACCCACACCGTCGAGGAGATCGCAGCCGAGATCGCCGACGTGGTCGGACCGTCGGGGGCCGCGTGAGTGCGATCCGCCGACATCCGGAGATCCTCCGTCGCCGGACTCACGGAACGGAGCGGCGACCGGGATCGATCGGCGCCTTGGTTGCCCGAACTATGGGTCCGGCGGCATGATGATCTACGATGATGTGGGAGAAGGCTGACATGGCACGAAACATCGTCATATTCTCGGACGGCACCGGTCAACGGGGCGGCGTGCTCGTCGACGAGCGTCGCAGCAACATCTACAAGCTGTATCGCGCGACCCGGGTCGCGCCCGACAGTTGCGTCAATCCCGCCGACCAGACCGCGTTCTACGATGCCGGCCTCGGAACCCTGCCCGGCGGCATCGACTCACCGGCTGCGCTCGCGCGATCGCTGTACAACCTAGCCAGCCAGGCGACCGGCATGGGGATCACGCGCAACATCGTAGAGTGCTACGCCGCACTCGTCCGCCTGTGGCGACCTGGCGACCGCATCTTCCTCTTCGGCTTCAGCCGCGGCGCATACACGATGCGGTGCCTGGGCGGCGTCCTGAAGCTGTGCGGAGTGCCGACGACCGGAGAGAAGGGCGCGCCGCTCAAGCGCGATGCATCTTCCGCGCTGAGGATCGCGAAGGAGGCGGTTGCCGTCTACAACTACACGAACTCGCGCCCGGAAAGTGATCGGACCGATCGGCAGAAGGAACTGCTCGGTCACCGCGCGCTATTGGCGGCGCGCTTTCGCAAAACCTACAACTCAGGCGGTTCGGAGGGCGGAGACGCCCGTCCCTGGTTCCTCGGCGTGTTCGACACCGTCGCGTCCTTGGCCAACCCGGTCGCCATCGCAATGCTGACGATGATCGCCTTGGTAATGGTCGCCGCATGCAGCGTCGTCGCATACTGGGTCACGGGCGAATACTGGCGGTGGTTCGGCATCATCACCGCCACGCTCACCGGCATCGGTCTCGGCTTCAACATCGCCTCCCGCTTCAAGGTCGCCTTCGGGCTGCCGGGCATCCGGTGGTGGCGGACGATCCATTTCGCCAGCGCACGGATGAAGATGTACGACACCGAACTGGACGAGAAGGTGCAGTATGCGCGGCACGCCTTGTCGATCGACGAGGCGCGTGCATCCTTCGCCCGCGTCCCGTGGGGCATCCCTGGTCAATGGCGGGGTGGCGACCCAGCGTGGTTCGAGCAGCTGTGGTTCGCTGGCAACCATTCCGACATCGGTGGCAGCTATCCAGAGGACGAGTCGCGCCTCTCCGACGTGGCGCTCGACTGGATGCTCGGAGCCGCCAGCGCGGTGGGCCTGAAGTACGATCCCACCGTCCTGCGCCTCCATCCCGATGCGCTCGGCATGCAGCATGACGAGACGCGAGGCATCGTCTTCCGCTTCGCAAGGAAGAAGCGGCGCACCTTGAAGACGAACGCGCCGCTGCATTCATCCGTTCTAGACCGCCTGGCGGCTGCCGAAGTGGATCAGTCCGGGCTGTCGGCGCCGTATCGCCCGGAAAACTTGCGCACCCACGACAAGGCGAAGGGCCATTACACCGTCAAGGATGTTCCGCATGCCCAGTGACACCATCGGATCATTCCGGTCGATCCTGTTCGCAACGATACTGGTCCTCGGACAGTGCCTGCCTGCGCGTCCGGCGCAAGCGCGGAACACCGGCGAACTCCATACCTTCCACTGCCTTCACGGCTGTCCGATCGGGGCGGCTGACATCGACGACATCGTTGTGCGTGAGATCTACACCCTCGCCTCCAACGACCTGACCAAGATGGCCGATTGGGTCGCCTACCGCGTGACGCCGGCCTCCATCGGCCCCTCGGGCGATCGCAAGTGGGCCGCGGATCCGTGGCTCGATCCCGACGAGGCACTCGAACCCGACGACTACGAGGGCGCACCAAGAGCGCTGGGTATCGACCGCGGTCATCAGGCGCCGCTCGCAGGTCAGTCGGGAACGCCCTTCGCGGCCGACACCAACATCCTGTCCAACATCACGCCGCAGGGTGCGGCGTTGAACCAAGGCGCGTGGCAGCGACTGGAGGCGCGGGAGAACGATCTCGCCCGCGCGGAGAACATCGCCGTCTATGTACTGACCGGGCCGCTGTTCGAACGCGTTGTCGCGCCGATGCCGAAGGCGGATGAGCGCCACCGCGTTCCGTCTGGTTACTGGAAGGTCCTGGTAACGCAGGACGGTCGAATGGCCGCCTTCATCATGGATACGGCCGCACCGCGTGCGCTCGACCATTGCGCCGCGCAGGTGGCGCTCGACGAAGTCGAACTGCGCTCTCGCCTCGGTCTATTCCCGAGGCTGGATAAGCGATCCTTCTCCAACTTGTCGCCGTATCTGGGGTGCCCAGCATGAGAACCGGCTCGCCGCGTATCATTTGTCGACCGTCCGCCCGGCGGTTCCGGGCCATGATCCTGCTGCCGGCGCTATTGACCGCGTCGTGCGCGACCACGCCGTCCGCCGACCTGAGCGGTTTCGGCCGGGCGGCGACGGGACTGCAGGCGGACGTGGGCACCACGTTCACCGAGGCGAACAGAATTGCACGCTCGGTCGAGGTCGATCGCTTCGTCCGGTCAGGCGCCATCGGCCTGTCGGAGCGTCGCTTCCCTCCGGCCGTTCCACGCGAGGTCGCCGCCCGCTGGCGGGCGGCGCTTGGGGATCTTGCGCGCTACGGCAACCTGCTGGCGACGCTGACGGACGCTGGTCGCGGTGGCGTGCAGACCGACGCCTTCAGGCAACTGGGGGCGCAGCTGAACGCCAGCTCGACCGGAGCCGACCTTGATCCGGGGATCACCGCCGGCTTCGCGGCGCTGGCGGGCGCGCTGGTGGACATGAAGGCGCAGGCGAGTGCACGCGACATCCTGCGGCGGACGGACCCGGACGTACGCAAACTCCTCGCTGCCATGGCCGACGCCGTTGGTGCCGACGATGCGCAAGGTCTGCGCGGGACGGTGGCGTCGAACTGGACCGCGGCACTGTCCGCATACCAACGCACCTACTCGGTCGCTGCCACCGACAAGGCCGATGCGAGGCAGCGCCAGATCGTCGCCGACTATCTGACCGGCATCGACAGGCGCGACGCGCAGCTCGCCGCGCTGGCAGGCCTTCGATCGTCTCTTCTCGGCCTTGCTGACGCGCACACCGCCGCCGCCGCGGGATCGCGGCGCCCCTTCGACGAGGTGCTGAAGGACGTGAATGATAGGGTCGCGCGGACGGAAGCCACATACCGGGCGGTCGAGAAGGCGGGAGAGACGCGATGACGAATGGCTACGGCGGAGTCCCGATGGATGGGGAGAACCCGGACCTGAAGGCGATGCACCGCGACCTCATCGCCTTGGTCAGGCGGTTGGAGGAGTCGGTCGACTCCGCCCCGACCGCTGCGGCGATCGGGGCGCTCTCCGATCAGATCGTCGAGGTGAACGCCCGCGTGACGGCGACCGGACGCTTGTTGCTGGCGGCACAGACGGAGGAGATATCGCGGCACGCTTGTGCGGTATCGGCCGCCATTCCCGGGATCGAGGACGAGATCGAGGATCTGCGGAGATACGAGCGCGTGGTTCGCAGCATCGCCACCGTCCTCGACGTAGCCGACGAAGCGATCCGTGTGGCTACCATGGTCTGCCGCTGAGATCTCACGATGCGCGGATGAAGCCGTTTTTATCGACGGTGCCACGTCGAATATGTCGGGGAAGGTCGTCAGCCCCCCCGACAGCCCCCGGATCGCCGAGGGCCACGTAATCGCCGTCGAAGACCGCATCAGCGTGCCAGCAATTTGACCTTCTGCTGATCGAATTCGGCTTGGGTGATGAGCCCGTCAGCCTTCAGCTTGCCGAGCTTGGTCAGTTCATCGGCGACGGATAGCTCAGAGGCATTGGCCATGGTCACTGCAACCGGCGTCGCGGCCACCGCGACCACCTCCTCGGCGTATGCCGGACGGTATGCCCGCGTCACGGTCAGTTTCAGGGGCTTGCCGTCATGCAACACGTCCATGCCGTAAGTGGGCGTCTTCGCCGCCTTCGCCAACGAATCCTGGAAGTCGTCGCCGTCCTTGAAGCGCTTGCCCGCTATCGAGGTGATCTGGTCGCCGACCTGCACGCCTGCCTGTGCAGCGGCTGAACCATCCTGCAGCGAGGTGATCCGCATGCTTGACGTCTTTCCGCTCCGAACAGGCTCAAGACCGACGCCGAGGAATGCGTGGTTGGGGAACATGGTGCCCTTCGGTAGCTTGCCGCCCGCCGCGCTCATGAAGTTCATCGCCCCGTTGTGGAACTGAGGTCCTGAGAAATCAGTGCGCTTCATCTGGCCGAAGGCCATCTGGAGCTCCATCCACCCCGATGCTTGCACGCGAGAAACGCCGCCGACGGTGGACACCGTGTACTTGAAGAAACGTCGCGGTGGCGTCGAGTAGCTGTTGCCCATCAACAGCGTGCCCATCAACGACTGGCCAAAATTCATCGGCGCTTCGCACACGACCTCCGTGCTAGTCGATGAAGTCACGCTCCAGCTGCCGTCGATGCACTTGGCCGACAGCTTGCCGATCACCTCGGTTGGCGGTTCGGCGAAGATCATCTCGGTGGCACCTGTCGGGGTCACCGCGAAGAATTCGTCTGCCATGGCTGGCGATGACGTCAGGACGGCGACCGCCACAGCGACCGTATGCATTGCTCGCATTTGTAATTCATCCCCCTGCGCCGGGTGTCCCCACACCCGCAATGCCGCAGTACACAAGCGGATCGCCGAAGACGCAAGACGAATCCTGCTATGACCGCCGCCCGAACCTCCTTTGTGGTCTCCGGTGACCACCTTAACGAACTCCCTTCGGCTATCTGTCGGAGGAATCGAACGGCAAATGGCTGGTCGGGCTCACGTGACGCCGGCTGATCATTCCAACGACATCAACTGCGACGGATAGCCGGACTGCAGCTGCATGACGTCGTCGATCGATCCGCGCAGCCACTTCTCCTGATCCTGGGCCATCAGGATGACCGGCATGACCTCAGCAGCCGTTCACGCGCCGCCGCGACGTTCTCGACAAGGCCGTCCAGCAGTTCGGACCACGCAGTCACGGCTTCCACTCCTCCGACTAGCATGGCGTCTGACACCCCGGTGCGTCGCTACGCCCGCCGGTCTCCTCACCCAACCCTATTCGGCGTCTGGCGACCACAACGCTCTCCATGTCGTCATCGCAGGCGACGATTCGAACTCGATCTGAAACGCGCCATCGCCAATTCGGTCGTACATCCCTCGACCTGCCATGGTGACCGTGGCGCCGCCCGAAGCCATGCCGATGATCGTGACGACCGCGCCTGAGCCGATCCAGACGTCGGGTTCGGGCGTCGCGCGGGGGCGGACAATGCAGTAGTAGCGCAGCTCGGACGCCCGCGGTCCGTCATCCACCTCGGGCAACGCCTCTTCACGGCCTTCCTCGATTGCGAGGTCGAGCCCGTGGAATACCTCAAGACCACCATCGTCCAGAAGGACGACGACGTTGGCACCATCCAGGTGCCGCATGATCGAGGTGTCAAAACCTTCACATTCGGCGACGCTCATCAGTCTTCGCGGTTGCGTCCAGTGCGCATCATCGTGTCGGTAGCCGCGGCGGTGGACGATGGCACGACCCGCATGGGGATCAGCCCCGCCGGCATCGATCCATGCTTGGCCAAGTGGACGAACAACATGCGGACGGCCGCCTCGGTGGTCAGGCCCGCCCGGCCGAGCACCTCGGCAACCTGCGTCTCGAGGACCGGATCGACTGGAATGGAGATCATGCGTCCATCATAGACCGATCTCCTGCGGCGCGCAGCAACCTCATCTGCTCCCATTTCTCCGACATCAGCCACTCGCGCGCCTTCGGCCAGTCAGCGACCACGGGCCGCGGCCCCCCGGCGTCCACCGCCGCGGCGATGAGGAACCCATGGTCGTCGTCGAAGAAGCCGAGCGCCCAGCCCGGGGCGACCTTCGTCCACGGACCGCCCGTCAGCCAGCGACAGCCGAACATCGGGATCGCGCAGAGCCGCGTCGCCAGATCATCGGCGAACCCACGGAGCATCTCCGCCCGGTCGATGGCCACGTACGTCATCCTGGTATCGGTCGACTTCGACGTGACGCCGAGCGTCATGTCCATCCACTCGATCCCGAGTCCGCCTCGGCCCCAGCGACGCGCCACGACGCGGCTGCGCTCACCTAGATTCACGAACCTCTGGACTTCGCCGCGAGGACCGAGCTCTTCCGGCATGTCCAGCCGCCCCGCCGTCAAGATCGTCCTGCACATCGCACCGTCACCCCATTGTCGACCATCGTCGGTGAGGTCGGCGGCCGCCGTCTCCCGTGCGATGGCGAAAGACCTACCGTCGATCAGGCTGCCCGCAGCCAGCGCATGTGGCTGTAGCCGCCGACCGACGCGAAGCCGCTGTGACGGAAGCAGACGGTCTCCCCGTCGCTTTGGAAGCATGCCCCGCCCTGGATCGGCGTTCGCCGGGCATCACCATTCTCGGCGCCGTCAGCTGCGCGTGTGGTCAGGCGTCGCGACGAGATCGCCACGATCTCCACACGGGCGCCCTGATGGGGCAGAACGCCGGCGATGTGTTCCAACACGTCGCCTGGACGAGCCTGCCGCGTGAATTCTGCGAAACTAAGCCGCGGTTGCAGCGATGGTGCATCCTGCAACGCCGCCGCGTGCAGTGACGGATCGATCTGGGTGCTGGTGTAGAGCGACACGTTGCGAAGTCCGTAATGCGGCTCCCAGTCGTGGCGCGTGAACCGTTTGAGTTCGGCATCGATGAGGCGCCGCGCGGCGGAGCCTTCCTCCCGAACCGACAGGTCGGCTGTGGAGTAGCCCAAGATTGAGACGGTCAGGCTGGAGTGATACCAATCACCGCCAAAGCGCATCGTCGCCTTCATGCCCGGGAACGTCTCCGCCAGATGCGCCTTGATGCGCTTCAGCAGGTCGGCCCTCTCTTCACCTTCGCGATAGAGGTCGCCGCGAAACTCATGCGCGGTGTGGATATCGGTCTTCAAGGGCTGGTCCCCGGTGGTGGAATCGAGACGGGCGTAAAGCGCATCCGTTGACGATCCGTTGCCGAGCGCCTCCGACCTGTGGTCACTACCATTCGCTGATCGGGCGATCCCGACGTGCGACCAGAATCTCGACCGTGCAGACCACATCCATTGATCGTGCCCGGCCTGTAACCGGGACGACTGACGCGGTCTCCCACCCGCCGGGCCATGCTTCGTTGAATGGGCACATGATTTAAGAACCACGCTTGGCTGAGCGTCCCGAACGGCTACCGGCAGGCTCCGTCTAGGGCCTGTGCCCGGCTTGGCGTCACGACGGCCGCCAACCGGCGGGCGATCGATCCGCAACCTGAGCGTCCACGACGCCGGAATGCGGCGGATGCCGGCATCCGCATAGGCGCCGCCTAGTCCGCCAAGCCGACGGAGAGACCGAGAGCCATCAGGCCGGACCTGCGGCCGCGGCCTACCGCGCCGATGCGACGACGCATCCGACATCACGATTGGAGTGGAAAAGATGGTAGAACCCGAGATCGCGGGCGGCATCGCCGTGTCTGCAACGGATGACCATTCGGCCGCACCGCCCCCCGCGTCGGACGACGGCGACATCGATCTCTCCGGTGTCGACCCCATGCGTCGTGTCGAGGTCCGTCGGCGGATCGCCGTAGTGAGGTCGTTCGTCGCGCTCGCCGCACCTGACGACAACGATGTGCGACGTCACGCCGCGATGCTCGACCTCAGCATCAACCAATTCAAGGCGCTGGTACGCGCATGGCGGTCCCAGCCGTCCGCCGACAGCGTGGCCCAATCGGGACGGTCGAAGGGCAAGCCGCGTCCGGTCGGCCCGCGGCAGCTCGACGCGGAGGTGAAGGCGACCGCCGAGGCCGCCATCGCAGGGCTGAGCCCGACCGCGACCATCGCCCAGGCGACCGCGGCGGTCGCAGCCGCCTGTGAGGCGCGGGGTCTGGCCGCGCCCAAGGCGACGACGGTCTGGAAGATGATGATCGCGGCGCGGCAGATGCAGGTCGATCCCGCCGGATGCGGCGTGGTCGTCGTCGGCCGTTGCTGGATCCGGCTCCCCGTGCTCGACGGCGACGACCTCGTCACGCCCTCGGTCGCGCTCGTCGTTCGCGCCTACGACGCCGCGATAGTCGGGGCCTCGATGCGTTCCGATGCCGCCACTGACGCCGCACTGATCGCGCTCGCGCGCGGTCGATCAGATCTGAAGACCCTTGAGATCGACGAGCGCATGATCGGTTCCGATCCGGGCGCTGCGGGGGCGATCGGGCAAACGTCCCCTGCGTCGACGATCCGACGCCGGCTCTCGCGCGTCCTGGGCAACCGCATCGGCAAGGTGCAGCCCATCTACAAGGCCGGTGCGGAGAGGGGCCCCGAACGCCTGCTGCGCTCGCGCAAAGACCGGCCGCTATCGAAGGCGGACGCCGCCGCCGTCATCCGCGCCGCGATCGCCGCCCACAACGCAGAGCGTAGCATGGGTGGGGCCATCTGGATCGACTAACCGCCCGCCAGCGTGTTCAGTTCTGTTGCGATGCCCCCCTAGCAGAGCCAATATGGGAAAAGCGCATCGGAGAAGACATGATGTACAGGATCGCCGCACCGCTTTTGGCTCTTGTTGCCGCAACACCTGTGTACGCACAGCTTGCTCCTGGCGTTCAAATGCCGCCAGAGATCGGCCAAGCCTACGGGCGGCTGGGCAAAGCGATGATGGCGCACGATGCAAATGGCGTCAGGACGGTCTGGGCTGATGACTTCGTGGTGAACTCGCCAAACAACACGGTCCTACAACGTGAGGAGGTCATCGCGGTGATGGAGCGTGATTTCCTCGACTACCGGGACTTTCGAAAGCACATCACCTTCGTCGGCGAGAAACCCGAGGTGACGATCGTCATGGGATACGACACGATGATCCCGATCAATGGACCAGGTGCAGGCAAGCAGGTCACGCGGCCATTCACGGACATCTGGGCGAAGCGTACGGGGGGCTGGCAGCTTATCGCTCGTCAGGCGACGATCGCCTTTGCGCGTTGAACTGTTGGCTCCAGTCGATATGACTCGCCGTTCCACGCACGAGTGACTCGCAGGACCGCTCCCTGCCCGTGACTTCCGGTAACTGCCCGCCAGGTCTTGGTGGGCGCCCGACTTCGATCGGACATTCCCCCATTCCCTTAACTCCATGTCGACCAAGCCATTTTGGGAAAACGGTTTCGGGAACGGGTTTTGGGAAAACGGGCCTAATGGGAGCGGATCGACTGAGCCGTCGACATGGTCGTCTCACTGGCCGTTCCCATTCGGGACGGCAGGTGCCGACCAGTTCCCGACGTTCAGCTTGACCGAGCGCTTTCCCGGAAGCGGCCATTTGTTCACCTCGCTTCCGGCGCGGACCGTGGTGACCGACATTGGGGACTTTCCTGCCAGTCAGCTTTCAGGATCGGAACGGTTGAAAGCCGCTGGGCCGCGATTGCTGGAGCCGTAATGCATGTTCTGCGCGACGGCGTTGATGATGCCGTCCGCCTTCGCGGTGCGGATCAGCTCGCGATAAAAAGGTTTCGCACCCCAGAAGCGACGTGGGCCGACCTTGTCAGACGGCTTCAAATAGATGCGCAGCATTCCAACCTCGCGGTGCTGGACGTTGAAACGATCAGGCATAACGGGCCTTTCGATAGGAAGCAGGATCAGACGCGCGAGCGTCGGCGGGAAGCACCGTGCGTGCGGGCATCACGCAGGGTCGCATCGGGTGTGAGGTGCGCAGCAGGCACCTTGGGGACTGCGACGCGCTGCGACAGATAAATGCCGTTATGACCCGAGCAAAGGTAGGCGACGAAGCATGCGACCGCGATCGGCACAGCATAGGCCGCCCCGAACAACTCGATCCCCATGAACGTGCAGGCAAGCGGCGTGTTGGCAGCACCCGCGAACAGCGCAACGAAGCCGATCGCCGCGAAGACCCCCGTCGGGACTCCGAACATGGGCGCGAGTGCATTGCCGAGCGCCGCGCCGATGAAGAACAGCGGTGTCACCTCTCCGCCCTTGAAGCCAGTGCTCAGGGTGACGACGGTGAAGAGCAGCTTCAACGCCCCGCTCCATGGATGGGTGTCGGGACCAAAGAAGCTGGCGATGGTCAGGCCGTCCGGCGTCGCCGCCAGCGTGCCCAGACCGAGATAGTCCCGCGTGCCGAACAGCCCGACCAGTGCGATCACGGCCACGCCCCCGATGACGGGTCGTAGTGGGCCATAAGGCACCATGCGCTTCAGCCATCCGCCAAGCGCATGATTGGCCTCCGCAAAAGCTAGTCCGACCAACCCGAATACGACGCCCGCGACGCCAGCCTTGATGACAATTAGAGCGTCGACCGGCACTGTCGCATCGACAAGGTAGGCGCCGTGATGAATGCCCCAGGAAAGACAGGTCCAGTCACCCACCAGTGCCGCGACCAGGCATGGCACTAGCGCACGATACTCGACCCGGCCGATCGCCAGGACCTCCAGCGCGAAGACCGCGCCCGCGATCGGCGTCCCGAAGACCGCGCCGAAGCCCGCCGCGATTCCGGTCTTCAGCAGGATGCGTGTCGCTTCCGCATCCAGCTTGAGTGCGCGGCCGAAGCCGCTGGAAAGGCTGCCGCCCAATTGCACGGCGGTGCCTTCACGCCCCGCCGATCCCCCGAACAGGTGCGTCACGACCGTGCCGAAGAAGATGAGCGGGGCCATGCGCAGCGGCACACCGCCCCCTGGTTCATGGATTTGCTCGACGATGAGGTTGTTACCGCCTTCGACCGAGCGCCCTGTCAGATGGTAGAGCAGTCCGACCATGAACCCGCCGATCGGCAGCAGGTAGAGCAGCCAGGGAAAGGCAAAGCGAAGCCGGGTCACGGCATCGAGGCTCCACAGGAAGGCTGCGCAGAGCGTTCCCACCGTTGCGGCCATCGGGATCAGGATCAAAGCCCACCGCAGCACCGACATGGCATGGGTGCGGCGATCGCGAATGAACGCTGCCATGTTGAACTGGTCGTAGAGATTGCGAAATGTCGCGCGCACGATTCCTCCTTGCTGCCTTGCGGCGCCTGGTAGGAATCATCGGCCCTTGCGAGGGCGGTTCGGCCGAATGGCCCGGCGGAAATCCATCGCCTTGCCTGAGCATATGCTGTCCGACGGCGACCTGGTCAACCAACGGCAGGGTCACGATGAGACCATTGTTTTGCTGAGGATCAATAATTGGCTCACCCATGGAATAAACCCCGACGGGCGTCGTCTACGCTTTCGAGACTGATGCGCCGGAGGCTTATGCGTAGACGAAATTGGATGCTGGGTCTGACCGCTTCGGTTCTGCTCACCGGCGCAGTCGCGGCCGCCCCCGCCGATGGATACGCCAGCATGATATCTGCCGCGATGGACCGGATGATGGCGGGCATGATGGTCAAGCCGTCCGGCGACGTCGACCGCGACTTCGTCGCGATGATGCTTCCGCATCACCAGGGCGCCATTGATATGGCGGTGGCAGAGCTGCGCTACGGCCATAACGAGCAGCTCAAGCGCATTGCGCAGGAGATCATCATCGATCAGCAGCAGGAGATCGCCGCCATGAAGTTGGCGATCGGTCAGCCGCTACCCCGTTCGACGCCAGCCCCGACGCAGGGCGGCGACCACCACAGCCATATGGAGCACTGACATGATCCGGACCTTCCTGCGCTCGGCCGCCTTGCTGATGAGCGCCGCACCGGGCATTGCCATGGCCCAGCAGGCGCCGTGGAACGCCAAGGACGTGCCTGTCAGCCACCGCGACCGCGTCTATGCATCCGAACAATTCTCCAACACGGTGTCGGTGACGGACCCGGCCGACAACAGGTTGCTCGGCGTCATCAAGCTCGGCGATCCGCAGCCGATGAATTTTTCCCCGCTCTACAAGGGGCAGGTGCTGGTTCACGGCCTCGGCTTCTCGCCGGACGGGAAAACACTGGCGGTCGTGTCGATCGGATCCAACGCCGTGTCGTGGATCGACACCGCCACCAACACCGTCAAGCACACGACGTATGTCGGGCGCAGTCCGCATGAGGCGTTCTTCACACCGGACGGCAAGGAGGTGTGGGTTACGGTACGCGGCGAGGATTACATCGCCGTGCTCGACCCCACGACGTACAAGGAGACGGGGCGTATCAAGACGCCCGGTGGTCCGGGCATGACGATCTTCTCTCCCGATGGCCGATACGGCTATGTCTGTTCCTCGTTCAATCCGGTGCTGGCCGTGTTCGATGTTGCAACCCACGCGCAGGTCGGACAGGTGGCGCAGCCGAGTCCGTTCTGTCCCAACATCGCCGCGACGCCGGACGGCAAGCAGGTGTGGTTCACGCTGAAGGACATCGGCAAGACGGTCGCATTCGATGCCAGGCCGCCTTTCGCGATCCTCAAGGTGCTGGATACCGGACCGATCACCAATCACGTCAACTTCGCCCGCACGGTCAGGGGACAGTTCGCCTATGTCACGGTGGGCGGGGAAAACGCGGTGAAGGTGTTCCGCACGTCCGACTTCGCGCTTGTCGCCACCATCCCGGTCGGCAAGATGCCGCACGGCGTCTGGCCATCGGGCGACGGCCGGCGCATCTATATCGGGCTGGAGAATGCCGATGAACTTGCCGCGATCGACACCGCCGGCAACAAGGTCGTTGCCACCGTGCCGGTCGGACAGGCACCGCAGGCGATCGCCTATGTCCCCAACGCTGTTCCGACAGGCCCCGGCACCGACAATCTTCAACCGCTCGGCACGGCCGGCAAGGCGTTGCATCTGAATATGGGGCCGGTTGGCGGCAGCCGCGCGGCAAGCAGCATTACCCTCTTCGACCAGGGTATCATTCAGGTGGTGCAGAGTGCCGTTACCGGTTTACAGCCCAAAAAGCCTTACATGCTCGTGCTGACCGCCAATGCGGACGGCAGCGGTGCGGTAGAGCCGCTTGCGAACTTCATGAGCAACCCGGCAGGTGCGGCGATCGTCAATGCGTCGGGACCGATCCGGCAGATCGTTCAAGGCAGCACCGCGGCACCCCGGCGTTTTCTGGCGGTAGCTGAGGTGGTAAATGGTGCGCCGGGCCGCATCGTGCAGGTGCAGCGCGACTGAAATGGACCCGCTTGCCGCCGCGATCGAATCACTGATCCCTGGTCTGCGTCGCTATGCCCGGTCGTGGTTGCGCGATCAGGCGATGGCGGATGACGTGGTGCAGGATTGCCTTGAGCGCGCGGTCGGGCGCTGGCGGCAGCGGCGTGGCACGGAGGTTCGCCCCTGGCTTTATGCGATCCTGCACAACCTGTTGATCGATCAAAGGCGGCAGCATATCCGGCGAGGTACGGCGGTTCCGCTCCACCTCGTAGACGACGCTGCGCTCGGCCGCCCGGCCGATCAGGACACGGGTCTGCACCACCGCGACCTGTTGCGCGCCCTTGATGCGTTGCCCGAGGAGCAGCGGACGGTGCTGCTGCTCATCTCGGTCGAAGGTCTGTCATATGGGGAAGTCGCTGCCGTCGTAGGAGTGCCGCTGGGAACGGTGATGTCGCGAATATCGCGGGGGCGCGACCGTCTGGCGACACTCATCCGAGAGGGTGAACGGCCGCGATTGAGGAGTGTGCGATGACCAGCCCGATCGGAGAAGACGATCTGGCCGCGTGGATCGATGGAAGGCTGTCGCCCGAGCGGCAGCGTCTGGTCGACGCCTACCTTGAAGGCCAGCCGGACATGCATGCCCGTTTGCGGGAGCAGGCGGAGCAGGCGCGAGCCCTTGCATCCCTGTTCGCCCCGATCGCGGATGAACCTATCCCGGCGACGATGCGCGTTGCAGCCATCAGGGGACGGCAACGCCAACCGCGTTGGCAACTCGCCATCGCCGCGTCGCTTCTGTTGACGGTCGGGTTTGGCGGGGGCTGGTCGAGCGCGCGTTGGAGTGGCGAACCCCGCGCGGGTATCGCGGCGCTGGCCAACGAGGCGAGTGACAATTTCCGTGTCTATGCCGCCGACCGGATACGACCAGCGGAGATCGGCCCCGACCAGCGCGCCATGCTGATCCGATGGACCTCCGCTCGATTGGGTGAGCGCGTGACCATCCCGGACCTCAGCACAGCGGGTTACCGCTATGGCGGGGGGCGATTGGTCGCGACGCCCCACGGCCCTGCGGCGCTGCTCCTTTATGATGGACCGCAAGCGTCGAAGCTCGCGGTGCTGACGAGGCCCATGCAAATCGACAAGAGCGCAAGCATGACCAGCACGTCCAGCGGGACCATGGGCCGGGTCACATGGGCGGTCGACGGGATCGGCTATAGTGTGGTGGGGGAGCGCCCCGCTGCCGAGCTGCATCCGATCGCCAACGAGGTCCGGCGCCAGGCCGATGCGGCGCTTGTGTCCTGATAGCGCCTGGCCGGTTCTCAGCGCCGACAGGCACTGGGCGGACCAGCGGGATCACGGCTTGCGCTCGGCATCCTTCCGGTCGGCCTCTGCCGGAGTCAGCCTGGCCCGCTCGCGAATGCGACGTTCGAGCGGAGCGCCGACGAACAGTACGAGCATCGCAAGGCTCAACCCGCCGATGATGAGCGGCCACACCGCCAACCCTGCTGCCGCGCCGATCGTGGCTGTCACCCAGATGCACGCGGCGGTCGCCAGCCCATGCACTTCCTGACCCTGGCCGACCCGCAGCACAGCGCCGGCACCGATGAAGCCGACGCCGGACAGAATGCCCTGCATCGCCCGTCCTGCGGCATCGGCGTTCACATTCGGCAAGCCACTGTGCACGATCGCCTGCACGGCGATGCAGCTCGCCAGGCCGACCAGACCCAGCGTCCGCAAGCCCATGATCTGCCGGTTCTCGCGCGAGCGTTCCCAGCCGAGCACCATCCCGGCCGCGGTCGCAATCACCAGCCGGCCGATCGCATCGATCCAGAAGCCGATGTCCGATGCCGCTAACGCTTCGATCATTCGACCAGCACGTGGACGTGATGCCAGGCGGTGCACAGATAGCCGGCGAAGTTCCACATCGTGTCCGGCCGTTCGGGCTGTCCCTGTCCAGCCCCGTCAAAGGCGCGCACGACAAGGTGCTGGCGCCCCTTGGCGAGCGTGGCGTCAAGGGTCCAGCGCCGCCAACCCCAGTGCGTCTCCGGATCATCGGCGAACGTCGCCTGTTGCCAGTCGCGACCACCGGTCACCGACACTTCGACCCGAGAGACGCGGCGATCATAGGCGATGGCATAGCCCTCGATCCGCACCTCCCCGGCCGGCAGGGCTTCGCCAGAGCCGGGCGCGCAGATCGCGGCGTTGAGCGGCATGGCATTGATGGTCAGACCCTGGCTCCAGTCGGCGGTGTCGCTCGTCACATCGGCAGGAAAGAGCTTGTAGTCGTGCGCCTGGATCGGTGCGTCGGATGGCGTGTCACGCACCTCGATCCGTGTCAGCCATTTGGCGCTCCGCACCCCGGCATAGCCCGGCACCACCATGCGGAGCGGTGCGCCGTGTTCGGGCGTCAGCGGCTCGCCGTTCATCGCCCAGGCAATGAGGACGTCGGGTTGCCGCGCCTTGTCCATGGCGATCGAGACCCCGAACGATGCTTCCTCGCCTTCGACGTCCACCTCGTCCGCGCCGGTGAACGCCACAAACAGGTCGGACGCATCCGGCGCACCGACGGCATCCAGTACGTCGGACAGTCGTACGCCGGTCCACTCCGCATTGCCGATCGCGCCCACGTCCCACGGGTCGCCGGACGTTTTTGCGACCTGCTGAAGATCCGTGCGCCGGTTGCCGGCGCACTGGAGAACTGCCGTCACCGTCCGCGTGGCCAACGCGCTCTTCAATTCCTCCACCGAGAAGGAGCGTCTTTCCATGCTCATCCCGCTGACCTCGATCCGGTGATCGGCAGGCAGATCAGGCACCGCACCATGGCTGCGCACGTAGAACAGCGCCTGCGGCGTCAGGAACCGCTCGATCAGCGCGCCGGGCGTCGGCTCGGCGTTGTAGGGCTCGGATTTGCGCTCGATCATATCAGTCATGGACGAACCAACGCCGCAAGCGCGCGGATCGCTTCAAGTCTTCAAGACTATCGCAGACGAAGGATTACCGATCGTTCCGATATCCAGATTGAAATAAACAGATCAAACGGTTGGTCGTATCGATCAGTTTCCGCGATACAAGCTGCATGACCCTGGAGCAGCTCAGAATCTTCGTCGGTGTCGCCGAGCGCGAACACGTCACCAAGGCAGCAGAGGTGCTGAACGTCACGCAGTCCGCTGCCTCCGGCGCGGTCGCGGCCCTCGAAGCGCGCTACGGGGTTCCTCTGTTTCACCGCGTCGGGCGTGGCATCCAGCTGACCGAAGCGGGCCGCGGCTTTCTGGAGGAAGCGCGCGCGGTGCTGGGGCGGGCAGCGCATGCCGAGACGATGCTGGCGGACTATGCCGGGCTTGCCCGTGGTTCGTTGCGGATCGTCGCCAGCCAGACGATCGCAAGCTACTGGTTGCCCGCAAGGCTTGCCGCCTTCCACGAGCGCCACCCGCAGATCGCGGTCGAGCTGGCGATCGACAACACCGAAGGCGCGGCAGCGCAGGTCCTTAGCGGAGCGGCGGAACTCGGTTTCGTTGAAGGCGAAGTGGACGAACCAGCGCTGGCGCATTGGGAAGTCGGACGCGATCCGATGGTGCTGGTCGGACGCAGGGACGCCGAGCGTGTCGACGAGGACTGGCTTCGCGCTGCACGCTGGATCGTCCGCGAGCAGGGTTCGGGCACGCGCTCGACCTTCGAGGACGTGCTGCGAACGCGCGGGTTTGATCCGGCCCAGCTGACGGTAGCGATGACGCTGCCGTCCAACGAGGCGGTGCGTACCGCGGTCGAGGCCGGTGCCGGCGTCGCTGTGTTGTCGCGATTGGTCGTCGCACGCGCGCTCAAGGCCGGCGATCTGGTCGAGCTGGCGCTTGAGTTACCCGATCGCGCCTTCCACGCGCTGCGCCACAAGGAACGCTATCGCACCCGCGCGGCCGACGCGCTGACGGACCTCATCAAGGAGCAGGTCGCATGACTGCCGACGCACCTTCGGCCCTGACCGGCCTCAAGCCGCTAAGCAGGCTCGATCACCCGCGCGAGATGATCCGCCAGTTCACACCCAACTGGTTTGCCGCGACCATGGGCACCGGCATCCTCGCTCTCGCGCTGCCGCAGGTGCCCGGCATCGGCCCCGCGCTCAAACCGATTGGCGAGGTGTTGTGGTTCTTCAACATCGCGCTCTTCATCCTGTTCGCCGGTCTCTATGGCGCGCGCTGGGCGATGTTCGGGCATGAGGCACGGCGCATCTTCGGCCACAACACCGTGTCGATGTTCATCGGGACCATCCCGATGGGCCTGGCGACGATCATCAACGGATGTCTCGCCTTCGGGATCGCGCGATTCGGTAACGGCATCGTGCCGGTCGCACACGTCCTGTGGTGGATCGACGTCGCCATGTCGCTCGCCTGCGGCGTGTTGATCCCCTACCTGATGTTTACCCGCCACGAGCACAGCCTGGACGGCATGACCGCGGTATGGCTGCTGCCGGTCGTCGCAGCGGAAGTGGCGGGTGCCAGCGGCGGGCTGCTCGCTCCGCATCTGACCGATCCCCACGCGCAGATCGTGACGCTCGCGACCTCGTATGTGCTGTGGGCCTATTCGGTGCCGGTCGCGTTTGGCATCCTCGCTATTCTGATCCTGCGCATGGCGCTCCACAAGCTCCCGCACGAGAGCATGGCGGCATCCTCCTGGCTCGCGCTGGGGCCGATCGGCACCGGGGCGCTGGGTATGCTGGTGCTTGGTGCGGATGCGCCGGCGATCCTCGCGGCGCACGGGCTGGTCGGTGTCGGTACCGTCGCGCAAGGGATCGGCGTCGTCGCCGGGCTCTGCCTGTGGGGTTTCGGCCTGTGGTGGCTGGCGCTCGCGACGCTCATCACCATCCGCTACTGGCGCGCCGGCGTGCCGTTCAACCTGGGCTGGTGGGGCTATACCTTCCCGCTCGGCGTCTACACCGTCGCCACTTTCCGGCTCGGCACGACGCTGAACCTCGGTTTCTTCGGTATCGTCGGCACGGTGCTGACGATCGCGCTCGCGGCGATGTGGCTGCTGGTCGGTGCCAAGACGCTCGCCGGAGCATGGCGCGGCAACCTGTTCGTCTCGCCCTGCATCGCTACCCCGAACTGATCCACCCTGATGATCGGATCAGTCGGTCCGATCACTTGCAGAACGCCCCTTCGATCCGCCAGCGTGGCTGGCCACAGGAGAGCCTTTTCATGGACAATTTTGACGCCGCGCTGGCGATTGAAACCAGCCGTCGCCGCTTTCTCAGGCGTACGGCGCTCGGCACCGCCGGCCTTGCCGCAGCACCTGCGCTGGCGCAGCAGCTCGTCGACCTGAAGCTGCCTGGCGGCAATGCCGAGCGGCCGATGACCAGCGCCTTTCCTGGCAAGGGCAGCATGATCCTCCAACGCATCCATCCTCCGCTGTTGGAGACGCCGATGGACGTGTTCGACAAGTCGGTGTTCACGCCCAACGACCAGTTCTTCGTCCGCTGGCACTGGGCCGACATCCCGACCTCGATCGACGTCGAGAGCTTTCGCCTCAAGGTCTTCGGCCACGTCAACAGACCGCTGTCGATCAGCCTCGCCCAACTGCTGCGCCTGCCGCGGGTCGAGATGGCCGCCGTCAACCAGTGTTCGGGCAACAGCCGTGGGCTGTTCCAGCCGCGTGTCGCCGGCGCGCAATGGGGCAACGGCGCGATGGGCAATGCCAAATGGCTCGGCGTGCGCCTGCGCGACGTGCTTGATCTCGCCGGGGTCAAGGCAGGCGCGGTACAGGTGCGCTTCGGCGCTCTCGATCAGCCGGTCGTCGCTGGCGCCCCCGACTTCGAGAAGGCGCTTGGGCTCGACCATGCCCGCGACGGCGAGGTGATGATCGCCTTCGGCATGAACGGCGAGCAGCTGCCGCTCCTCAACGGCTTTCCCTGCCGGTTGATCGTGCCGGGCTGGTACTCGACCTATTGGGTCAAGATGCTGAACGGGATCGAGGTGCTGCCCGGCCCTGACGACCAATATTGGATGGCCAAGGCTTACAAGATTCCGGCGACGCCGGGCGCCAACGTGATGCCGGGACAGAAAGACTTCCCGACCGTCCCGATTAACCGCATGATCCCGCGTAGCTGGATGACCAGCCTGCCGGATGGCCAGGCGATCGCCTATGAAGCGTCCATCCCGGTTGGCGGGATCGCGATGGGCGGCGACTGCGGCGTCGCCAAGGTCGATGTCTCATCCGACGGTGGCCGCACTTGGTACAGGACGACGCTCGGAGCGGACGAAGGCAAGTATAGCTTCCGGCGCTGGGATGGTCGCGTGCCGCTTAGGCGCGGTCCCAACCCCATCATGGTGCGCTGCTGGAACGCCAACGGTGTCGCTCAGCCGATGAAGCCGATCTGGAACCCCGGCGGGTTCATGCGCGGCAACATCGAAACCACCACCATCATTGCGGCCTGAGGAGCGAGCAATCCATGAAGACCCCGTCTCCCGGCGTAATGGCCGCTGGCTTGATTGGCCTGACCGGTATCATCCTCGTCTCGATAGGGGCGCCGAGCAGCCGCAAGGCGTCTGCCCCGATCTCCGAGACGTCCGAACCGGCGCCCCCCGTCAGCGTGTCGGCCCGCGGCTTCTCGCTTGCCTCGACCAGCGTCGACCTGCCGGTCGACGACGCGACCTATCCCGATGGTCCGCACGCCGACGTTATCAACGCCAACTGCACCTCGTGCCACTCGGCCAGTATGGCGCTGACCCAGCCTGCGCTATCGGCGGATCAGTGGAAGGCGACCGTCACCAAGATGCGCGAGGTGTACAAGGCGCCGGTGGCCGAGAAGGATGTCGACGCAATCGTCGCCTATCTCACCGCCATGCCGCATCAGAAGGCGGCACCCGCAACCGGCAAGGCGCAGGAGCCCGACCCCAAGGTCGCTCCCGATGTCTCAGGTGGCACCGGCTAACCGAGCCATGATCCCAAAATACCATCTCAATCGGGAAAGTCGTCATAACCGGTCGGTTGTGACGCTGTGGAACCTACCACGGCCTCTCAAGGGTTTGCGTGTGTCAGAACCGTGGTTCAGAATGTCCGCTCCGGAGATCGGCAACGTGCCTCGGCTACGACCGACTTTGGGTCGGCAGCGGTCTGGCATGGAAGCGACCCACCGCTCGTTGAGATGGGCCGCCCCAGGGTCAGATTTCGGTCCGTTCAGCCAGGACGAGGGCATCTTCGATGTCCACGCCGAGGTACCTGACAGTGTTCTCGATCTTCGTGTGGCCCAGCAGGATCTGGATCGCCCGAAGGTTCCCGGTGGCCTTGTAGATCATTGATGCTTTTGTGCGGCGAAGCGAGTGCGTCCCGTACTCGGCCCGGCGAAGTCCGACCGCATCGACCCACTCGTCTACGAGCCGGGCATACTGCCTCGTGCTGAGATGCCCCGCATGATCGACGCGGCTCGGAAAAGCGTAGTCGTGGACAGTGCCGCCGCGGCGTTCGAGCCACGCGAGGAGGCTTGCCCTGACATCGGCCGTAAGCTCGAACTGGACAGGGCGTCCGGTCTTCTGCTGCACGACGATCGCTCGAGTTCTGATATCAGGCCCGGAGACGAGGTCGCCGATCCTGATCTTCACGAGATCGCAGCCTCGCAACTTGCTGTCGATCGCTAGGTCGAAAAGCGCTCTGTCGCGGAGGCGGCCTTCCCGATCCAGGAAGAAGCGAACCGCCCAGATTTGCTTCTGCGTCAGCGGTCGCTTCGTGCCGACCGTCTTGCCCGCATTCCACACAGGGCGGCGGTGCGTGGCAGGATCATATTGTGCATGTCCCATTGTTCGTCTCCACGGCCGTGATTGGCCGTGGAATCAACGTGGTCACCCGATGGGATTGCGGGCGGCCCTGTCAGCAACCGACCCAAAGGCAGACGTAGCCGCGGCATGTTGCCGGTTTTGGAAACTGACATTCTGAACCGGGGTTCTGACACACGCAAACCCTCGGAATACCGTGGTCGAGTCTGCAGCGTCAAAACCGACCGGTTTTGACACCGGTAGCTCGGGTCAGTTCCGGCCAAAGCGGAGCCGGACGCCGCCGTTCAACACGAATCCCTCGGTCGGAGCCCACACGTCCACGGTCCAGCGCCCATCCGACCCCCGGGTCGGACGTAGGATCGGGTCGTATTTGGTCTGTCGGACGCCAAGGATGTTTTCGGCATTGAGGAACAGGCTGGCGCGGCCAAGGATGATCTCGCCCAACACGCCTAGCTCCACATAGGGACGGCTGCGGTCGCGGTAGGGATTGTCCTCCAACCGCTGCCGTCCGGTATAGTAAGCCTCGAAGCCGAGTCGGCCCTTGCCCTCCGCTTCCCATATCGCGGTCACGCCCGCGGTGTCGCGCGGGGTGCGCTCAATCCGCTGCCGTCCTCCCACCGAGCTTGGCTCGGTCGCGTCGATGTGGACGTAGCTGCCGGTGATGCTGAACGCATCCCAGCGCTGCCGCACCAGCAGCTCGACGCCGCTAGTGCGCGTGATGCCGTTCACGGAGACGAGCCGGACGCTTGCCGGCCCGGTCGAGTCAAGCCGCAAGGCGTTGTCGACACGCGACGCGAACAGCGAAGCGTTCACCTCGGTCC
Organism: Sphingomonas sp. Leaf5; assembly: GCF_001421155.1. Taxonomy (NCBI): domain Bacteria; kingdom Pseudomonadati; phylum Pseudomonadota; class Alphaproteobacteria; order Sphingomonadales; family Sphingomonadaceae; genus Sphingomonas; species Sphingomonas sp. Leaf5. The sequence goes on from NZ_LMJZ01000012.1 coordinate 188,163, forward strand.
GGCCGCGCACATAGCCTATGTCGAGCGAGGCGGTGTCCGCCACCTCGGCCTTCAAACCTGCCAGCGGCTCCAGCCGCGACAGCCCGGCGTCCTCGATCTCGTCCACGAACGGCGTAGGCGCGAAGAAGCCGCGCCCGACTGACGCGCGCACCGTCCAACGGTCGGGCCGCCAGAGCAGCGACACGCGCGGGGAAAGCCGGGTGCCGTAATCGCTGTGGAAGTCGGCCCGTGCGCTGCCGGCAATCGTCACGTCGGGGCGAAGGTCATGCTCCACCTGCCCGAACACACCGGGCGCGGTGTAGGTGTAGTCGAACGCGGCAAACGTCTCGTTGCGGTAATCATCGACCTGGAAGGCGACGCCCGCCACCCAGCTCGTCGCCCCTGCCCGATCGCCAATCGACGCTTCGCCGAACGCGGTGCGGTGCCGGTCGTCCTCCACCACATCGCCGAACCTGTGCCGGTGATCCTGCGTCACGCCGGACGCGCGCACCCGCAAGATGCCAAGGCCGTCGATCGGCTTCTCGGCGACAAGCCCGGCGTCCAGTCTCGTGCTGTCCTGGTCCTGCTGGAACGGTCGCCCGTCCGGCACGGTGCGCCCGGGTAGGGTGCCGCCGTCGCGGTTCTCCCTCATCGCGCCGATCGTGAGCAGCGCACTCGTGCCGTCCGCCCCTTTGAAAAACAGGCGCGGGCGCACCGTGAACCGCTCGAAGCCGGGCATGTCCGCCCAACCGTCGCCGTCCAAGTCTTGGGCGCGCTGGCGATGCGCACCGCCGGTGATCGACGCCCCGAACCCGCCTCCCAGCGGCGTTGACGCGTAGCCGGTCGCGTCTTGGCCGTTGCGGGTGGTGGCGTTCAACAGCGCCTCGGCCACCGGCTCATCACTCGGGCGACGCGAGACGAGATTGATGACGCCGCCTAGCGCGGACGGGCCGTAAAGGGCTGACGCCGCGCCCTTAATGACCTCCACCTGACCCAAGTCGGTCGGCGGTATCTGCAACAGGCCGATGCCGGCGGCCTGGCCGCCGTAGAGCGGAAGCCCGTCCGATAGGATTTGCGTGTAGCGACCCTCCAGCCCCCGTACCCGGACATTCGCCGCGCCAAGCCCGGGAGAAGTGACCTGCACCCTCAAGCCGCCGGTTTCAGCGACGATCATGCTGATGTTACCGGGGACCATGAGGTTCTTCTCCTCGATCTCCTCCCGGTCGATCACCTCCACCCGGATCGCCTCGTCCTGCACGCGGCGGCCGGAACGAGTCCCCTGAACAATAATCTCCTCGCCTTCCTCCTCCTCGGGCGCTTCGGCCTCGATCTGAGCCAGCTGCGTCTCCTGGGCGCGCGTCGGGCTCGCGATGCCGATCGCCAGCACCGCTGCGGCGCTGGCAAGGAACAGGTGAGTTGAAGCCGGTCGGCTTGGCGCGTTGTTCTTGAAGGTCATGCAGGTTCGTCGTTGCTCACTCTGGCGGGCTCATTGTTCGCTGCGGATGCCGCGACCATCGGCTCGACCGAATCGGGATAACGACCTATATGCAGCCTGTAGCCGCTACAGGGTCAAGGCATGGAACAGGCGCTCACTATCGGAAAGCTCGCCAAGGCGGCCGACACCAAGGTCGAAACCGTGCGCTGGTATGAGAAGGAAGGACTCATCGACGCGCCCGCGCGGACGGAGGGCAACTATCGCTCCTACACGCCGCGCGACCTTTCCCGGCTCACCTTCATCCGGCGCGCGCGAGACCTAGGGTTCTCGCTCGACCAAGTGCGCGCCCTACTCGACTTGGCGAGCGATCCCGGCCGCGACTGCGGTTCGATAGACGAACTCGCCACCGGGCACCTGGCCGCGATCGACCGCAAGATCGCAGACCTGTCCGCGTTGCGGCGCGAGTTGGCGGCGCTTCTGACCTCGTGCCGGGGCGGCACCATGTCCGAGTGCAGCATCCTTGAAGCGTTCAGCCCGGCATCAATCCGATCCGCGCCCGCCGGAGCGGTGACGTGAGCGACGATTGCGGCTGCACGGGCGATCAGGACCGTGCCAAGGTCGATCCAGCCTACCGCCGCGCACTATGGATCGTCGTCATCCTTAATGTCGGCTTCGGCTTCGCCGAACTCGTCGGCGGCTTCTGGACGGGCTCGCAGGCGCTCAAGGCGGACTCGCTCGATTTTCTCGGCGACGGCTCCATCACGTTCGTCGGCCTGCTGGCACTAGGATGGAGCGCGCGGGCGCGCTCGCGCGTCGCGCTCGTCCAGGGGCTGTTCCTAGGGGCGCTCGGGCTAGGCGTGATCGGAACGGCGATCGTCCGCGCGCTCGACGCCGAACCGCCGGAAGCGTTGTTCATGGGCGGCATCGGCGTGGCGGCACTGGTCGTCAACGTGGCCGCGGCGCTCGTCCTGGCGCGGTTTCGCAAAGCTGGCGACGCTCAGGGGCGCGCCATCTGGCTATTCTCGCGCAACGACGCCCTCAACAACGTGGCCGTGATCGTCGCGGCCGGCCTAGTGGCGTGGACCGGCAGTGGCTGGCCGGACCTCGTGGTCGCCGGCGTCATCGCGGTCGTATTTCTACAATCGGCCTGGGAGATCGTGCGCGACGCGCGACGAGAACGGTAGTGTCAAAACCGAACGAGGCTGTTGAAAAAGTAGCTCCGGCGCGGAAGAGGCGTTGGTCCGAGCAATATTCTTCTTGTATCGCCCCGACCGTCGCAACCTCTTGTGCAAAAGAGGCGACCTGCAAGCAATCATATTACGCGCGAGGTGGCCGCACTGCCTGCTCGCCGAGTTTTTCAACAGTCTCGACCGGTTTTGACACCTATGTTCAACAAGGTCAGCCCTGCTCGAACGCGGTCAGTATAGGGCATGGACCTGTCGAGCTGGACCCGCACTCCTGCGCGAGCCGGAGAAGCGAGGCGCGCACCCGCTTAAGGTCCACGATCTTCTCATCCAATGCCGCAATGCGTTCGGTCGCAAGCTCGCGGGCGCGGGCGCGATCGTCGGTCGCGTCCAGCGCTAGCAGCTCGCCGATCTGTTCAAGCGTGAATCCGGCTGCCTGAGCTGATCGAATGAAGCGGAGCCGGCGCACGTCCTGCACCCCATAGCGCCGGACGCCACCCGCGATCCCGGCCCCGTTCGGCCGGTCGGGCGTGTCGAGCAAGCCGCGGCGCTGGTAGTAACGTACCGTCTCGACGCCCACGCCGCCCTCTCGCGCCAGCCCCGCAATCGTGATGCTCGCCATGTCTTGACTCCGGACTATGGTACGGACCCTATATAGGTGGGGCGAGCAAGCTGGAGAAGCGACATGGCGACCGCCCCCGTCAAACAGGCGACGATCTACCGGATGGTGATGTCTGAACACACCTGCCCCTATGGACTGAAGGCGAAAGACCTTCTGCGTCGCCAAGGCTATGCGGTCGATGACCACTGGCTGACGACGCGCGACGAAACGGATGCCTTCAAAGCAAAGCACGGGGTCAAGACCACGCCGCAAACCTTCATCGGTGGCGAGCGGGTAGGCGGCTATGACGATCTGCGCCGCTTTTTCGGCAAGACCGTCCGCGACCCCAAGGCGCTTACCTATCGACCGGTGATCGCGCTGTTCACGATGACGGCGCTGATGGCGCTCGCCGCCAGCTACGCGGTGCTGGGCACGCCGTTCACAATTCGCGCGATCGAATGGTTCATCGCCTTCTCGATGTGTGTGCTGGCGCTGCTCAAGCTCCAGAACATCGAGAGCTTTTCGAGCATGTTCCTCAACTACGATCTGCTCGCCAAGCGCTGGGTGCCCTACTCCTATATCTACCCGTTCGCGGAAGGCGGAGCGGGCGTGCTGATGATCGCGGGCGCGCTTACCTGGCTGTCGGTGCCGGTCGCGCTGTTCATCGGCTCGATCGGGGCGGTGTCGGTGTTCAAGGCCGTCTATATCGACAAGCGTGAGCTGAAGTGCGCGTGCGTGGGCGGGGACAGCAACGTGCCCCTAGGCTTCATCTCGCTCACCGAAAACGTGATGATGGTGGCGATGGCGCTGTGGATGGCCGCCGCCGCGATCGGCATCGCCGGGGCGCACTGACGCTCGTTGACATTGGATCGGAGAGAGTGCCGATAGCCGGGATGACGAAGGGAGCACCAGCCTTAGCCCGAGCGCTTCGCGCGACCGTCCTGGTCGTGCTCGCGGCGCTGCTGCTAGTGCGTCTCGGCCCGTTTTGCGAAACGGCGGCGCAAGCCGCACCGATCGCGTCGGCGATGGTCGGGTGCGATGGCGATGGCACGCCAGCGCCCGTTAAAAAGGCTCCGCTATCGAGCTGCGCCACGCCTTGCACGGCCGTTCCCGGCGAAGCCCTGGTGCGGGTCGAGCCGATCGCCAACCATCCGGTCGCGCCTTGGCCTGCTCTACTGACCGGGCTGGCCGGTTCTCCGATCCCGCCGGCGACACCGCCTCCTCGAACCGTGTGACGCTTCAACAACCTCACATATTTGATCGATGGAGATTTTCTGATGACCAAGCTGAAACTGATCGGTGCCGCACTGGCGCTCGCCCTCCCAACCGCGGCGTTCGCGGCCGGCTCCTGCTGCGCCGACATGGCGTGCTGCAAGGAGGGGGCGGACTGCTGCAAGGACGGCAAAGGGGACTGCTGCGCGGACATGAAGAAGGGCGGCGACCACGCCGGCCACGACATGCCGGGCGCGCCCAAGAAGTAAGTCGGCGGGGGGAGGCGTTCGCGCCTCCCCTTCGTCTCAATGGCGCGCGAAAACCCTGCGCCCGTTCGGCCCGAACGCGACGACCTCGAAAGACTGCGCCGCTCGTCCCGGCACTTCCATTCCGGGTGATCCAAGCGGCATTCCGGCGACCGCTAGACCGCTGACACCCTTTGGACGCTGCGCGAGCGCGCGCTTCATATCGGCGATCGGGACATGACCCTCGAAGGTCATCCCGTCGATTATCGCGGTGTGACAGGATGCAAGGTCGGCGGGGACGCTGCGTGCCTTCATCATTGCGGGACGGTTCGCATCGTCAACAATCCGCACCGTGCGGCCGAACTGCGCCTTCACGATCTTCGCCCATTCGCCGCAACACCCGCATCCGGGGTCGCGATGCACGAGGATCGCATCGGCCGCGACGGCGACGGAGGGGACGCCCAGCGCGAGGGCGGCAAACAGGTAGCGCATATTGGTCATGGTCGATGCCTGGTTGGCGGCCCCGCCCGGTTGGGAGCGGGGCCATGCATTTATTGAGCGGGCTTGCCCATCTTGCGAAGCATAGCGTTCAACATGGCGATCTCGCGATTCTGGCTGGCGATGGCCTTCTGCGCCTCGCGGCGAACCTCGGCATTCTGTGTGCTACGAAGCGCGATCTGCGACATTTCCACCGCGCCACGATGATGCTCGATCATCTTGCGCGTCCACGTTTCGCCGGCGTCGGCCCCCATCGCCGCCATCATCTTCTCGTGCATTTTCATCTCGGCCGGACCGTAGGGGTTGGCTGCGGTCGCTGGCATCGCATGGTTCATGCCGGCCATGTTGCCGTGGTTCATGCCCTGGTGGTTCGCCTGCTGTGCAAGAGCCGGGGTCGCCAGCGCGGCGACGAGGAAAAGGGGTGCGAGTTTCATCATCAATCTCCTGGGGTGCGAGGTGTTAAATGCCTCTCACGTCAATTACGCGGCGCGAGCACCTACCCCTCATGTCGGACGCGATTGGCTGCTGGGTCAGCTTCCCGGCGATCTGCGGCGTCGCCGTACGGGCCAGCGCATCCACAGGAGAACCGCGCCGCCTATCCACAACGCCAGCCCCCCGATCGCGAAAGCGAGCAGCCAAGGCGTGTTAAAGTCCTCGTGGTTCTTCCAGTCCATGATGTGGAGACCCCAGAAAAAATCGTAAAGCCGCCAGGTGCCTGTCCTGACAGCGGTGATCCGTCCTGTGTCACTGGCGACAAAGACGCGGGTGTTGTTGGGGTCGTCAAACGCGATCCGCCATGCGGGGAGCGCGCCACGATATTCGGGTGCGGCACGCTCGATCCGCTCCACGCGAGCAACCAGTCGACCTTCCCCTCGCCAAGCAGCGCGTGCCACGGCCTCGGCCTGGGCGGCGCTAGCAGCCGGCAGGAGCACCCCCGTGGTCGCATCGGCAAGCCGGGTGCCCTTGGCCGTTGACAGCTCGGCGACGGGACGCCCGAGCAACATGCGATAGGTGAGCGATGTGACGGGCGTTCCGACGCTTCTCGTCAGGTCCGCTGGCGACGCCAAGGCCATGCCCGCCGGTATAGGGGCGACGGTCTTCCGATCAACGAGGTGATCGCCATGCACCTTGTCGATCGGCAGGAAGCTCATCACCGTCCCACTGGTGAACCAGAGGAGGAGCTGGATGCCGATAATGATCGCGAGCCACTTATGCGTCTTGCTCGCTAGCTGGTGAAGCCTCGCGCGCCGGCCCCTCAGAACCACGTCCGAACGCCGACAACAAAGCTGGGTCCGCCAACGCCCTCGCCATCGGCGCGCGCGAAGCGGGCGCTGTCGCCTAGACGGCGATCGTAGGAGACGCCGATATAGGGCGCGAACTCGCGCTTGATCTCGTAACGAAGGCGAAGCCCCAGCTCGATGTCGCTCAGGCCCGAACCGATACCGTTCTCCGGCACGTCCTGCGCCGCGAAATTAAGCTCGGCGCGCGGTTGCAGGACAAGTCGCTGGGTGATGCGCTGGTCGTAATAGCCCTCAAGCCGCCCCAGCACGTCGCCCTTGTCGGACAGAAACAGCGCGCCCTCCACGTCGAACCAATAGGGTGCCAGTCCCTCGAATCCGAGCGTGGCGTAGGTGCGCGAGGGGTTCGGCTTGAAGTCATAGCGGATGCCGGCCTGGAGATTGAAGTAGGGGCCGATCGCGCGGCTGTAGAGCGCCTGCACCTCGGCATCGTCAACGCTTCGCCCGAACTCGCCTTCGCCCTCGGTCTTGACGGTCAGCCGGTTGATGTCGCCCCCGAACCACGCTTCGCCATCCCAGCGGAAACTATCGCTCCCGTCGCGTATCTGCACCTCGGCCAAGTTGAAATTGACCTGCCAGAAAGTGCTCCCACCATGCTCGCCGCGAAGAATGGCACGAGCATCGGCCATCTTCTGCGGCGAATAAACGCGATCGGCATAATTCGGCTTGGGCGCGGCCGGGGCGGGTGCGTTGCCGGGGGGAAGGGCGGTTCCCCCCGTTCCCATATCGTGGCTCATCCCGCCCGCCATGCCGCTCATGTCATGGCCCGCGTGAGGATTGGCCGGCGTCGCTACCGCCGCGCTATCGGGCATGACGTGCCCGGCATGGGGATCTGCCTGGGTCGGGGCGTCAGGCATCGTCATTCCGGGCATGGTGTGGCCCGCGTGCGGGTCGGCCGCCGCGGCCGGAGCTGGCGACGGCTTTTTTGGTGCGGGCTTTGCTTTCGTGCGAGCGGGGGGGCGCGGCTTGGCGGTTGGCTTCGCCTGGGGCTTCGCTGCCGGCTTCGCCGGCATGGTCATCCCCGGCATGTTGTGCATCGAGTGATCCTGCGCGGTGACGGGGGTCGCAAGCGCGATCGGGGCCGCGGCGACGAGTAGGGAAAGCGCCTTCATGCCGCGTCTCCCCCGCGTGGCCGGACGGTCACGACCTGCATCATGCCGGCGTGCATGTGGTAAAGCATGTGGCAGTGGAACGCCCAATCACCGACGGCATCGGCGGTAAGGTCGAACGTCGCGGTCCCGCCCGGCTGAACCATGACGGTGTGCTTGCGCGGTGCGAACTCGCCATGCCCCGTCACCAGCTCGAAAAAGTGGCCGTGAAGATGGATCGGGTGACCCATCATCGTGTCGTTGACGAGCGTCACCCGCACCCGCTCGCCCTCAAGGAATGGGATCGGGTCTTTGACCTCCGACAGCTTCTCGCCGTCGAACGCCCACATATAGCGTTCCATGTTGCCGGTGAGGTGGATTTGCATCGCGCGATCAGGCGCGCGCACGTCGGGGTTGCGGTCGACGGCCATCAGGTCGCGATAGACCAGCACCTTGTGTCCGACATTTTCCAGCCCCTGGCCCGGCTCGCCCATACGATCCATCGGCATCGGGGATATGGTCTGCACGGTCGGAGTCTTCTTGACCCCCGGCGCATTCGAGAAGTCGCGCATCGAGTGATTCATGCCGCCCGCGCCGTGATCCATACCTGCCATCTGCCCGCTAGCGCCGCCCTGCATGGCCCCGTGGTCCATTCCGGCCATGCCGCTTGCGGCTGCTCCCTCGGCGGGCATCGTATGCCCCATAGCGGCGTGATCGACGGCCGCACCCGCCTGGGGAGCGCCACCCTGGTTCATGCCCGCCATCGCGCCAGTCGCCGCACCCGTCGCGGGCATGGCATGGCCCATCGCGGCATGATCCATGCCGGCCATTGAACCGCCGCTCATGTCCATGCCGCCCATGCCCATGTCCTTCATGCTGGCGAGCGGGCGCTTGCGAAGCGGCGGGACCGCCGCGGCCATGCCCTCGCGGGGCGCGAGCGTGGCGCGCGCCATGCCGGAGCGATCTACGCTCTCGCCGACGAGCGTGTAGGCGCGATCGTCGGTCGGGGTGACGATCACGTCGTAGGTCTCGGCGACGCCGATCTGGAACTCGTCGAACGTCACTGGCCGGACATTCAGGCCGTCGCACGCCACCACGGTCATTTTCAGGCCGGGGATGCGGACATTGAAGGTGGTCATGGCGGAAGCGTTGATGACGCGAAGCCGCACCCGCTCGCCGGGGCGGAACAGCCCGGTCCAGTTGTCCAAGGGGCCGTGGCCGTTGACGAGATAGGTATAGGTCGAGCCGGTCACGTCGGCGACGTCGGTCGGGTCCATCCGCATCTTGCCCCAGTCGGCGCGCTCCTTCGCCGACTGGCCCTCGCCGCGTAGCAGCCCGGCGATCGTCTGCTTCTGATAGTTGAAATAGCCGCCCTGCATCTTGAGCTTGCGGAAGATGACGTGCGGGTGAAGCTGGCTGTGGTCGGACAGCATGATGACGTGCTCGCGGTCGGGCGCGATCGGGTCTTCGCCCGCCGGGTCGATCACCAGCGGGCCGTAATGCCCCATCTGCTCCTGCAAGCCGGAATGGCTATGATACCAGTAGGTGCCGGCCTGCTTGACCGGAAACTCGTAGGTGAAGCTCTTGCCCGGATCGACGCCGGGGAAGCTGATGCCGGGGACGCCGTCCATCTGGAAAGGCAGGATCAGTCCATGCCAGTGGATCGAGGTCTGCTCGTCGGGCAGCGCGTTGGTGAGGGTCAGCCGGGCATTCTGCCCTTCGCGCAACCGGATCAGCGGTGCGGGCGCGGTGCCGTTGATGCCGATCGCGTGACTCTCACGCCCGTCGATCATCATCATCTGGTGCGCGACGCGAAGGGTGATGTCGTCACCCGAGACGGTCGGCATCGGCTTGACGACGCCGCCGGAAGTCGTCTGCGCCCATGCCGGCATGTAGGCCGATAAAGCGAGTCCGCCCCCTGCGAGGGTTGCGCCGCGCAAAAGCTGGCGGCGGTCGATGGTCCGGGTCATGGGCTTCCTGGTCGATTGGACGCGTTGGTGTGGTCAACGATGATACGCGGGCCTGGTCGCTACCCCTTACCTCGCGTCCAGCTTTTCCCGCAGCTTCGCGCGGGCGCGGTAAAGCCGGGTTTCTACTGCCTTTTCGCTGATGGACAGGACGGCCGCAGTGTCAGCCTGGCTAAGCCCCTCGATGGTGTGGAGCACCAAGGGTTCCTTCAACGTCGCCGGCAGCTCGGCAATGGCGCGGCGAACCCGGTCCAGCTCCTGCCGGTCGCCCGCGGCGTCATCGACCGCCACGCCGGTATCGACGACAGCCTCGGCGTCCGCCCCGATCGGGACCGCGAACGACAGGAACCGCCGCACCTTTCGTTTGCGGGTCCAGTCGCGGCATTTATTGAGCGCGATCGCCGATAACCACGTCCGCATCGGACGCGCGCCGTCATAGCGGCCGATCGCTCTATACGCGGCGACGAACGTCTCCTGGGACAAGTCCAGCGCCTCGTCGGCATCGCCGATGCACCCTCGGGACAGCCGAAAGATCGCCTGCCCGTGGCGGCGCATGATCTCGGCGAACGCGGCCTGCCGCCCCGCAAGGCTGAGCGTCGCCAGCTCTCCATCGGAAAGCGCCGTCCAGTCGAGGCTCATCGCCTCGATCTCAACGGGCGTCGTCGGTGAGCGCCTTCACCACCGCCCGGTCGAACTGCGCGGTCTGGTCGGGTCGCAAGAGCTGCCGCATCGCGAAAATATGCGCGAGCGTCGCCTTTTGCAGCTCGCCCATCGCGGCGTGGCTCCGATCGACCGCTGCGGCGACACGGGGGCCGTTGCCATGCTCGGCCTCGATCGCCTCGGCGAGCCGCGCATTGTCGGCCCGCAATTCCAGCTCCAGCGCACGGCGTTCGACCGCGAACCGCTGCTCCAGCTCTTTCAGTCGAGCCTCCTGGTTCGTGTCGAGCGCGAGCCGATGATGCAGCACGTCGTGCAGCTCCGCGCCTGGCTGAGCCGGGGCGGGCAAAAGCGCGCGCCCGACGAACACGCCGCCGATCGCGGCGACGAACGCCGCGATCACGCACAAAATCAGCCGCGCGCGCGCGCTCATTGCGCCCCGACAAGCAAGGTCGAGGGCGCGAACGGGGAGTTTGCCCCTAACGGGGATATCGAGGCCGCGGCGCTGGGTGATGCCGGGAAGCCCGCCCCGATCACGCCGATCGCGAGCGCCGCGACCATGATCGCGCCTATGCCAAGTCCAGCCTGGGTGGCGCGAGGCGTCGCGATCTGCGCGAGAACCCGCGCCTCCAGTCCGTCCAGTTCGGGCACCGGCGCTCGCGCGAGCCTGGTCAGCGCCTCGTCAAGATCGTTCATGTCGTTCACCTCCGCTCCCCTTGTTCCATGTTACGCGGGATCGCCCGCTACCCCTCATGGCGCATGGTGAGGGGTGGGCGGCCTGGGCGCGTAGATGGATGTAGCCGCCTTTTTGGAGAGTGTTCCATGCGTCGTGTGTTTGTTCCTGCCGCTGCTGCCCTTCTCGTCGTCGCGGGTGCCGCGAACGCGCATCCCAAGCTCGTCTCCGCAACCCCCGCACCGAACGCGACGGTTGCCGCGCCCGCTCGCGTCACGCTGCGATTCAGCGAGAAGCTGATGCCGAAGTTCTCGGGCGCGGACCTGATGATGACAGGAATGAACGGCATGAAGCACGCGCCCATGAAGGTCGCGAGCGCCGCCACGGTGGCGGCCGATGGCCGCACGCTGGTCATTGCGTCGAAGTCGCCGCTGGGTGCCGGCAACTATAGCGTCGCCTGGCACGTCGTCTCGGCCGATACGCACCGGATCGCCGGAAACTACGCTTTCGCGGTGAAGTAAGGTGGGTGCCGACTGGCCGATGATCGGCGTCCGCTTTGCGCTCTACGGCGTGCTGGGCGGCCTGTTCGGCTTGTCGGCATTCAGCCTCTATGGTCTGCGCGCTGGCGAGCGTGTCAGTGCGCTCGCGCTCCGCCCTTGGCTGGTGGCGGGTGCGGTGCTCGGCCTCCTGCTCTCGGCCGTCGCGCTCGCGCTGCTCGCTGCTGCGATGATGGGAACGCCACCCTGGCCGGTCGATCGCGATGCGATCGGGATGCTGCTCGATCAGCCGGGGATCGGAACGGCGTGGAAGCTGCGGGTGGCCGCGCTCGCCGTGGCGGCGCTGGCGGCGCTATTCACGGCTCGGCGCGGGCTTTGGCTGGTGGTGGTCGCGCTCGCCTCGGGCGCGTCGCTGGCGACGCTCGCCTGGACCGGGCATGGCGCGATGAATGAGGGAACGGTGGGCTGGGTGCATCTGGCCGCCGACATTCTCCACCTGGTCGCGGCGGGGGCCTGGACTGGTGCGCTGCTTGGATTGGTCTTGCTGGTGGCGCGGCCCGCGCGCCGGGTCGATGCCACGCACCTCGCGCTCTCGTACCGTGCTCTCCACGGGTTCGGCACGGTCGGGACGATCGTTGTCACCACGCTGGTCGTCACCGGCCTCATCAACGCTTGGCTGCTGGTTGGCCCCGGCAACGTCCGGGCGCTAGGGACGACGCTCTATGGTCAGCTCCTACTCGCCAAGCTGGCGCTGTTCGCCCTCATGCTGGGTCTTGCCGCGCTAAATCGCTTTCGCCTGATGCCGCGGTTCGAGGCGTCGATCGCCGCGAGCGATCATCGCGGCGCGCTTGGCGCGTTGCGCCGAAGCTTGGGTGCCGAGACGGGATGCATAATTGCTATTCTTGCGCTGGTAGCATGGCTTGGGACCCTTGAACCGCTCGCCCCCTAAGTGTCACAACCGAACGGTTGTGACACCACGTGCCGGCGGCTTTCGACCATTCCAATCCTGAAAGCTGACTAGCAGGAAAGTCCCCACCTCATGCCATTTGGGACGGCTGAAGCCGTCCCGTTATTCGATCGTTTTCAAGAATGCTGGTCGAGGTCGGCACGCCGCAATGAGGAGTCACTCGCGCATAAAGTGGCGAGTCATATCGACTGGAGCCAACATTGAGCACGCAAGCGGGAGATATCCGACCGTCGCAACCTTACCCGGAACACGTGATGATCGAGACCCTGATCGGGTCCGCCTGACAGGGCCGATGTGCCACCTCCGGTTGAATAGCGAGTCAGGTCAATTCGAACCGCCCGCCAGCGTCCTCAGCGCGACGAGAAGATCGTCGGGCAGGGTCGCGTCGGGTGCCGGGGGAAGCAGCGCACGACGATCCGCGTCGTGCTCGTCGAGCTGGACCGCGAGGAAGGCGTCCGCGTCCGCCGGATCGAGGCGGAGGCTGCGATCGGCGACCTTCGGCGCACGCGCGTCGTCCGGAACCGTCCGCCCGTACCACATGTCCAGACGGCCGAGGCGATCACCCACCGCCGGTTTCAGGTAACGCCCGAACCGCTTCGGGCTGGTCGACGGCTGCACCGGTGCCTTCACTCCGGCGGACGCCATCCGGGCCTGAAGCGCCACCCAGTGGTCGGCGTCCAGCCCCGCGACCAGCGCCATGCGCGCCACGGCCTCGACCCACGGCAGTCCGTCGAAGAGGCCGGCGTCGATCCGGCGCAGCGCGTCCCCCGCCGCGGCCGCATAGCCGGCCCGACTGTCCGAGACGTCGCCGAGCGCCGCCCCCAGCAGCAGCTGGCTGCCACGGTCGAGCACGGCGAACAGCGTGTAGGGCGAATCGTCCGGACGCAGCAGCGAGCACGCACCGCAGTCGAACTGGATCTCGTTGCCCAGCTGACCCTCGACCTCGCGGCGGCGGAGCTCGTCCTCGACCACGCGACGCAGCATGCTCGTACCGACCTTGCCCCCGCCCGCCTCCTCGAACGCCTGACCCAGGTCCATCGCCATCTGCCTCACGCTCCCGGTCGGCCACTTGCCGATCACCCGAGCCACGATCCGCTGGAGGGCAACCTCGCGGGGATCGGTGCGGCGGGATGACTTGGCGAAGGTTCCGAGCGAACTGAGCGACCTGGCTTCACGCCAGGCTTTGGCCATCTCGAAGAAGCGGTTCAGCGACACGCCGGCATCGGCCGCGGCCTGGGCGGGCGGGATGTCCCCCTCGCCGTCCTGCCATCGCGCGAGCGTCTTCAGGCGCTGCATCGCTTTGGCCCGGCGTTCCATCGACATCGCCGCCCACATGGCAACCTCGGCCGGGGGCGGCGGATCGCCGAGGAAGGGGATGAGCACCGTGTGGCCCGCATCGTCACCCGATTCGGCGGAGCCCGTCCCCGGTCCGGCCGAGCCGTCGTCATCGTCGCGCAGATCGTCATTCATGACCGCGTTCTAGCCGCTCACGAGAGGTCGCGCCACCTTTCTGCACATTTTTCGACTTTCGGCAGACGTTTTTGCACAAGTACCGATTGACACTCCTGGACGGCCCACCTAGTTGGCGGCCTCCACCCAGTCGAGGATTGTGCAAAAATGATTCGCCATCTCCAGAAAGAAGCCGACGTCGCCCGAGCCTCAACGTGGCGTCGGCGCCGACGCATTCAAGAGTCGGCGACCCGCCTGCCGTCGCACAAGCCAGGTCCGGTCGATTGGAACGATGTCGTTCGCCCCGTCCCTGAAGCGGTAGACCCGATGCCGCGAAGGCTTCCCGCGAAGAAGTCGCCCGCGAAGAAGTTGCTTGAGACCGTACCCGCCGCGGTCGCGGAGAACGTCCCCGTCATCCTGAAGCTCATCGAGCGCATTCCGTCCGGCACCGACCCGCTGCGCGACGTGGCGATCTTCAACATCCTCACCGGAATGGGCGGGAAGCCATCCGGGCCGATGACCGCGATGCTCGTCGGAGATCTCGCGGAACGCATCGCCAACGGTTCGATCCGCCTGGATCGCGGGGACGGCCACCGTCGGCGCAGGACAGGCGGATGGGAGGCTCCGCACCATTTCGAGGAGATGAAGACATATGTGATCGATCGCGTCCGCGAGGCGCGCCTAGAAGAACTGAACATCTGCGCCGCCAAGCCGTACGAGATGGTTTGCCTCCTGGCGCAGGCAATGCGCGTGCCGAACACCCTCCGCGACAACGATCGATATATCGACGCCGTGTGGACGGCGGGGCATGACGCGGTGTTGGGCCGCCGCCCGACCGCCCGCAGGCTCATGACAGTGCGCGAGGCGCTTTATCTCCGCGAAGTCACGCGGGCGCGACGCCGGTGGAACCGCGGCGTGAGTGGCCCGGTCCGCACGGCAGGTTCCCCAACGGAAACCTGAGCGAACGCCACCGCTCCGCCCGCCTGCAATCGACCTTCCGCGCCGAGCACGAGATCGATCGCCCAGCCCAGCCAAGCGCGGTCCAGCCCAGCCCAACCCGAAGGAACACGACCATGAAGACCATCCGCATGTCCGCTTCGACCGAGAACCGCAACGCCCGCAAGGCGATCACCGCCCTCGGTGGCAACCGTGGCCGGGGGGTGAGGATCCCCCAGGAAATGCAGATCGTGAGCGGCCGGCGCCTGCGTCGCGCAAACCGGTCGGGGAAAGCGCATATCGGCACCTTCATGCTCGAGGACGATGGCACGCTCCGTCACCTGCCCGTCAACCTGAAGGTCGACGTAGACCCGTACACCCGCCTGATCACAGCCTGGTACGTCGGCTGATCCGCTCGGGCCGCACCAGACGGGGCGGCCCGGCATCCTGGATAAGGATGTCGCACCCTCGGGACCTGCGTTCCCCGCGCCATACCTCCCTGCGGACGGCCGCCGCCGCAGACACCCACCGCCGCACACCCCCGCCAAGACGGAGAACGCAGTGCCACACCAGTCCGAGGTCTTCCCGAAGACGTTCCCCGATGAGGACGAGGGCGGCCGTCGTCTCACGTTCGTCGAGCACGGCTCCGACGCGGCGGCGGCGGCACGGATCGGCGCGCGCATCTACGTGGCGGACGACGGCGGCCCGATCCGCACAATCATGGGCGACGCCCACCGCCACTACACCGGGGAAGAGCATTCGGCGAAGACCGGGCTCTCCAACCCCTACGAAGGCGGCACGGAGCACGCCCTCATCGTCGACAGTGAACTGCGTCCTTCGGTCCTGGACTACCGGACGCAAGGGGCGCGCCTCCGCTACCCATATGGCGGCGGGCGGGCCGAGTGGATCATTGACCACCTGCGCCACGTGCGCGGTCCGGGTGGAGACCATGTGGAGGCAATCGAGTGCAAGCCCGACGTCTCCTACCTCGCCGACCCCGAGGAACGCGCCAAGCTGGAGGCCGCATTCCGCGTCGCCGCCGCGATCGGCTGGCGTCCGCGCGTCATGTACGAACGCCAGATCCGGGGCGGCGGCGAGCGGCAGATCAACTTCGGCCACATCTACGCCCATCAGACCGCGACAGTGCCCGGAGACCGCCTCGACGCCTTCGAGGAATTGGTCCTGCGCACCCCGGACACGACCTTCCGCGAGCTGCGCGAGGCGCTCGACCCGGATCGTCGTCGAGGGACGGCGATGGCGCACGCCCTGATCTGCCGCGGCCGCGTAGACGTCGACCTCGACCTCCACCTCCATGGCAAATCGCGCGTGCGGCTGCTGCCCGAACCCGCCTTCACCTCCCTGATCCGCTTCTGAGGCCCGCTGTGAGCACTCTGACCAGGATGATCGGCTCGCTGTTCGTCGCGGATGGGCGCGAGTGCGTCTATCGCGGTTCCGCGATCAACGGCCGACACATGGTCGGGGACGGCGCGGGCTGGATGTTCGAGATGCCCGATCCGGTCACCGGCATGCCGATGTGGCCGACGACGGCCCAGTTCATCGACGCCATGGCGACCAAGCGCCTCGTCCTGCGCTCGGACCCGCTCCAGAGCGCCGTGCGCAACCGTGCCCGGCGCAAGGAGATGACGCGGGAAGATCTCGTCAAGGCACAGACGAAGGACGGTTCGAAGAGGCTGCGCGACCGTTGGTTCACGCTTCGCGAGGACGCCATCAAGAAGTGGCACGCGGGCGACGGATGCGCTCTCAGCAAACGCGGCATCGATGCCTGGTTCGAGGACAATTACGACGTCGCGGCGCTGAAGGCGGAATATGGCCGCCTGCCCAGCGACACGACCTTTCGCACCTGGGTTCGCACCCGCGGCCTTCCGAACGACTACCGGCCCGCCGACTTCGCGTCGGAGAGCGGGCTTGGTCCGCGTCGCCGCAAGATCGACCCCGTCGTCCTCGCGATCATCAGACACTGGGCGCTGAGCTTTCACTCCAAGCCCAAGCAGTTCGTCAACACCTACTTCCGCAAGGCCAAGGACGACGTCGAGCGCTACGTGCTCGGCAAACCGCTGGAGATGTTCCAGTTCCAGGAGGCGCTCGCCAAGCCGGCGAAGAAGAAGAAGATGTGCACGCGGCGCATCTTCACCAACGAGGTCGGGAAGGCGAAGAGCGCCAAGGGTCTGGGCATCGCCTACAACCAGGCGGCGGCTCGACAGCGGTACGGCGGCGGTGGTGTGGCCCAGGAGCCGACGCGCTTCCTGGAATACGTCCAGATCGACGACACCCCGTTCCCGATGGTCTTCGTCATCGATGCGGTGCGCCGCTTTCCCGTGGGCGTTCCGACCGTCACCATCGCGCTCGACGTCTTCACGCGGGCGATCGTCGGATGGGACATCTCGTTCGATCCGCCCGGCCACGCGACGTACATGCGGACGCTGCTCAGCATCGCCACCCCGAAGCGGATTCCCGAGGGGTTCGAAACCTTTCCGGACCTGGCCGAAGTAGGCGGCAAGATCGTCGGTCACGCCGTCCTCGACCACGCAAAGCACCAGACCGCGCGTTCTGCCCAGGATGCGGGCGGCGACATCGGCCAGGCGGTCAGGGCCGCCGGCAGCAAGGAGCCGACCCACAAGCCGCACGTCGAAAGTTGCATCGGCACGCTCGAGAACATCCTGCGCGAGATGCTTCCGGGTGGCACCTGGGACATTCCGCTGATGCGGGAGTTCGATTACGATCCGTCAAAGCAGGCGATCGTGACAATCGAGCAGTTCCGGTCGATCTTCGCCATGGTCGTGGCGAAATACCACACCCACGATCACTCGGGTCATGGCGAGCGCCCGCCGCTCGACGTCTGGACTGAGCAGCGCAACGCCCACGGGCTCGACTGGGTCTACGACATCGATCAGTTCGAGCGCGCCATCGGCAACGTCTACTACCCCAGCTTCCGCGGCGCGGGCGCGGTGATCGAGGGCCTGAGCTGCGGCGGCGACGACACCGACGAGCGCTACCCGTATTCCAACGTCGAGATCCTGCACCATCTGGCACTAGCCCGGGGTACGTCGTCGCAGACCAAGAAGCCGACCTACAAGAACGTCAAGATCAAGGTCGACCCGAACGACATCGGTCGCGCATGGCTTTTCGACGAGCATCTGGTCACCTACGTCCCGATCCCCTGCACGATGCGCCGTTACTCCGATGGACTGCCGCTCTGGCTGCATCTGAAGATCAAGGCCTTCGCCAAGGCGCGCGGCCTCGCGTTCGCCGAGGAGAACGACATGCTCTCCGTGCGCGAGAGGTTCGTCAAGGAGGTCGATGCCGTCCTTCCAGCCGCCGGGGTGGCCGATCGCCACGCGGCCGCCCGGCTCGCCGATTCCACCGAGGGACGCGCCTATCTGGGCGATTCCGTCGAGGTGCTGCGCGTCGCCGGATCGGTTTCGGGGATGGAGAGCAGGATCATGCACGACCTGCGGACCAACACCCGCGGCGACGCCACCCGGATCGCGCCGCGCTCGTCGAACCGTGGTGGCGCCAACGCTGGCGGAAAGCGCGATCGGCGCGGGACCCCGGCACCCAACCAGGACCAACCCGAGACCACCCCGGCCCAGCAGGAGAGGCAGGACCGGGAGGACGCCGCCTACCTCGCCCGCAGGCTGGACCCGGGCGGGTCGGACGCCGGCCACCAGTGGCAGGGCTACAAGTGAACGACAACGTGAAGGGAAGGACGACGATGACCGACGCCTCGAAGAAGAGTCAATCCGCATCCGACGCAGCCCTGCCGGACGCAGCACCCCCGCCGCCCCGTCGACGCACCCGCTCCAACACAATGCCATCAAAACATGGCACTAGGAGTCGCGCGTCGAGTGCCGGGGTCATGCGGTGCGTAGAGCCGGACGAGAATGCCGTCGACGATTGCGTCACCGGCGAAGAGCCGACGCCGAACATGTCGTCGGATCTCACCTCCGTGTCGACGGAAGCGGCGCCGGCGCAACCGGCCTTGCCCGCGACTCCTGCGGTCCCGGTAACCGCTCCATCATCCCTGGCCCAGATCGCAGGAGAGGGCATGGCGGCGTTCGAGAACATCGTCCTGCCGACGCCGGCACAGGTCGAGTGCATCCGCCAGATGGACACGCTGCGCATCATGGGCCTGTCGCAGCCCGCCGGCCAGCAGCGCCGTGCGTTCCGCTACCTGAACCAGTCCGGCTCGGGGAAGAGCACGTGCGCCAAGCTGCTCAAGCGGCACGTCGAAGGCCAGCCTGGCAGGGATCCGCGGAAGAAGCCGATTCTCCACGTGACGCTGTCGACCACGGGAACGCCGAAAAGCCTGGCCACGTCGATCCTCAACGAGGTCGGTGACGGCTACTCCACCCGCGGCGAGGCGGAACTGCTGCTCGAGCGCGTCAAGACCGCGCTCAACGAGCTCGAGGTCGAGCTCCTCGTCATCGACGAGCTGAACCACTTCAAGCAGAAGCACCTCGCCGAGGACGCCGCGAACACCATCAAGAACATCCTGACCATGGGATGGGTGCCGATCGTCCTGATGGGCACGACGGACGCGCAGACGCTCTTCACCCGCAACCGTGAGCTCAAGAACCGTTGCCTCCCGCAGGTCGTCCTGCAGCCGTTCGTCCACACCGACGCGGGCAGTCGCGAGGTATGGACGCAGTTCCTCCACCAGATCGACCTGGAGCTGGTCGGTCGGGGTGTCATGAAGGAACTGTCCGGGCTGGGTGAGCCCACGCTGGCGAAGGACCTCTGCGAGGCGAGCAACGGCCTGATCGGCGAGTTCCACAACATCGTCCTAGCCGCGCTCGAGGCGACGCTGCTCGCGGGGGAGCGGTTCATCGGCCATGCCCGCCTCATGGCCGCCATCGACGCCTGGTGCATCCAGGACGGCACCATCGACCACAACCCGCTCCGCCTGCGCGTGGGCGGCTGACGCGATGCCCGGCCCCGTCCTCCTACGCGTCGCGCCGATCGCCGGCGAAAGCCTGATGAGCCTCGCCACGCGCGCCGCGGTCCGCAACGTCCTGCCCTCGTCGCACGTCATCCTCGAGCAGGTCGGGGCACCGCACGCGCAGAACCCAACCGCCGCAATCGCCCCTTCGCTGGACAGGGGCCTGCTCGCGCACATCCTCAGGGTGCCACTCGAGGAGGTGGTCGATCGCTATCACCCGTCCGCGAACGACCCGGGCTTCATCGAGTTCTTCGGCGCCGCCGTCCGCGTCGACGAGATGACGTTCCGGCGCCGCCGCTTCTCGCCGGCGAGCATCGGCATCAGCCCGCACGTCCGGGCGCTCTGGTCGCTGATGATGGTGCCGTGCTGCACGGAGACCTGGGAATACCTCGTCGATGCATGCACCTGCGGGACGGTGCAGGGTTGGCGGCAGGCGTGGAGCCTCCATCGCTGCGACCGCTGCAACACCCGGTTGGACAGGCAGCCGGCCGATGTGGTGGACGGTCCGCTGCGCGATGGGCTTGGCTTCCTCATCGGCCTGCTCGATCCGGACCGGGACCGCCGCGACGCCGCCCGCGCGATGCTGCCGCCCGCTCTCGCCGAATGGGACGGCGGCATGGCCTTCGAGCTCGCGCTGGCGCTGCTGCCGCTGTCCCCGACGGGGTATCGCCTGAAGCGCGGCGCGGCCATCCCGTCCGGTGACCGCAGCCGGTACGCGACCGCGGTGGCAGAGGCGGCGGGCCTCGTCCGCAGGTGGCCGGACTCCCTCGTCCCGGCTCTCCAGGCGGCGGTCGCGACCCGCTCGAGGTCGCGCGCCAATGTCCGTTATACCGGCACCGCGGACTACATCCCGGCGCTGGCCAGCGACATCCTGCCGCCGACCGTCCGCACCGCCATCGAGGACGCGTTGGCCCCAATCACGGCGGAATCCGGCGGGACGCCGGCCGGACAGATCGGGATGATGGACGCGGCGGCGCTGATGGGCCGGCCGCTCCAGGTCCTCGCGCCCGCGCGGCGCGACGGTCACCTGCAGACCCGCATCTGCATCCGCGCCAACCGCGTCTTTCCGACCCTCGATCGGGCGGAAGTGGACCACATCCACGACTTCGCCGCCAACCGCATCAGTGCGGAGAAGGTCTCGGATAGCCTCGACCTGCCGGCCTACGCCATCACCCAGATCGCAGACGCGCGCCGCATATCGGTCGCTGACCACCCCTACGTCATCGCCCACTACGTCGATCCGCAGCTGCACCGGGCGGAGTTCGCCCGCTTCAAGGCCGCACTGCGGGCGGCGGCGCTCCCGATGGTCGTGGATCCAGAAGCCTCCGCCGCTGCGCCGGATGGCGGCACGCCTCTCGTCAGCCCAATCGCCGACCCGATCGCGCTCCACCGCGCCGCCCGCGCCATCGGTGGCGGCTTCAAGCCTTGGGGCGTCATCGTAGATCGCCTCCTGGTCGGCACGATCCCGTTCACCGCCACCGGGGATCGCATCGGCAGAATCGCGGTAAGTGCGAGGGACGCTTGTTCGTTGCGCACGCTGCCGTCCGCCCCGCCTACCATCCTGCCGCCGACATGCTCGCAGCGCGACGCCCTTGAGATCCTCAACCTGCCCGGCAAGCACGCCCACCTTCTGAAAGAGTTCGCCGACGCCGACGACGGCTGGGAAATGGATTGGGACAAGGTGCTGACGCTCGCGGCGACGCGCATCACCCTGACCGAACTGTGCGCGCGCACCGGGGTGAATGGCGTGAGGTTGGAGAAGCGGCTGGAGGAGGACGGTTGTCCGCGCCTTGATCGGTTCGGGTGGTGGCGGGATGAGGTGCTCGCCGCGATCTAGCTCAGGCTCCGGGACAGAGCGACGCCGCGATGCGCACGTGCCGCTCTTCTTGCCTCGACGCGCCAGCATCTGACAGCGTCAACCCGCGGCCGAGCGAAGTGAGCCTCTGCCGCGGCGGCCTATCACAGCGCCAGAGGGTCGGGCAGACTGCTGTCCGATAAACCAGAACAGGCTGCCCCCAATGGACGACAACACAATGCTTGATAACGAGGGTTCTCCCGATGTTCGGGAGCAGGCGCTCATCGAGCCGGTGTCGATCGACGACTTGGAAGCCGTTGATCTCAACGCGATCACAGCTGACGTCAGGCGCCTCGATCGCCATGTCCTGGTAGACCTGTTCCGATCCGAGTTGATGACCACCCTCGAGAACGCAGATCCGGTCCGCGAACGAGTTCTTCGACTGACGGCGAACCTGGTCGGGCTTCACCTTCGGGTCGAAGCGGAGGGCGATCCGTTCGGCGTGCAGTGGCAGAGCGCGACGCGGCGCACCGCCCTCCCGCACGACTTCAGTGGAGACCAGAGCGAGGTCCTAGCTACATACGCCCCCAGGATCCTGCATCCCACGCTCCGCGCCCGCTTCGCCGACATCGCCTACGAAACGGGCGTCCGCCGCGCCGGCCGCACGGCGATCGAGGCCTATTGCGAGATCGTCCACCGCCTCGCCGATGGCACGGCCGAGCACCAGTTCCCCGACATCGGCACGCGCGCCATGGACTGCGTCAAACCGCTCGAGCGCTGCTTCATGATCAACTCCCGGATCGCCAAGCGCTTCACCTACGTCGAACCGATGGAGGAGACGCTGCGCCTCGCGTTCCGGTACGCGATCGAGGAACGTGCCTTCTTCCCCCTCGCGCAGATCGGCAGGCGGGTGCTTCACACGAAGGTGATCCCGGCCGACGAGGTCGCCGGAGCGGTTGCCGATCTGGCCGGCAACGCACTACCTGAGGACTACCAGCTGGCCGTCAAGGAATGCTGGACGCTGGCAGCCGAGGCCTTCTCACAGGCCGGTGACGTCGATGGCAGCCGCGACGCATCGATCAACGCGATCGAGCAGACGCTCGCGATGGCGGATACCGTCTCGCAGAGCTCCGCGAAGGCGCACTGGGTCAAGGAGGCGCTCCGCGAGTTCCGAGGACTGGGTGACGCCAAGGACCGCGTCACGAAATTACGAAGGCGTCTTCGCGAGCTGCAGGACCAGGCCATGGATGAGGTCCATGGCATCGAGATGCCGCTCGACGGGATCGCGGAGGTGCGCGATCGCACCTACGAGCAGTTCAACGCACTCGGACTATCGGATGCGCTCCGCGACATCGCCGGCTTCTCGGCTCCGGACGACGTGGGGGCGCTCAAGTCCGCGGTTCTGCAACAGGCCCGTGACTTCCCCCTCTCCAACCTGTTCGCATCGAGCTACGCCGATAGCGAAGGCCGCGAGATAGCCAGGGGCCCGTCACTCGACTTCGCGGACGAGCCGACCGAAGCCTGGTATAAGGAGCATGGCATCAGGCATCTCGAGATCGTGCGCCGCTTCCGCGTGCATGGGAACATCGAGCCGGCCCGCCGTTCCGTAGTGGAGCGCTTTTCCATCAACGAGCAGCACATGCTCCCCATCGTCCAGCTGAGCGGTCTCATCCCGGCGGGACATCATCACATATTCTCGATCGGGTTCGCCCGGCTATGGCAGGGTGATTACGTCACGGCGGGACATCTGCTCTTCCCCCAGGTCGAGAACTCGCTCCGCCATCTTCTCAAGTTGCACGGGCACGACTCTTCGAAGATCGAGGAGGACGGCATCGAGGGAGATCGTTCGCTCAGCGTGCTGCTCACGACCTTCCGGCGCCAGCTGGAAGCAATACTGGGCGAGAAGCTCGTCTGGGAGATGGACAGCCTCCTGAACTTCCGGCCGGGACCGGCGCTTCGAAACGAGCTTGCCCACGGCAAGATGCATTGGAACCGCTTCTTCAGCGATGAGGCGATAATGGCCTGCTGGCTAATCTATCTTCTCGTCATCTTACCGATCAGGCCTCATTGGGAGACTCATGTTGCTCCAGCATTGAGATCGATGTCATCTTCATCGCAGATTTGAAAGCGAGCGACTCCATATGGCATGTCGCCTTTACATCATCGGTAACGGCTTCGACCTCCACCACGGCATTCCATCCGCTTATGGCGAGTTCGCCAAATATCTGCGTGACGCGGATCCCACCGTCTATAGACTGGTGGACGAACACTTCTCAGTCGACGCTGCTTTCTGGGCAGAGTTTGAGACTCGATTGGCCGAGTTTGATGCCGACAACGCCATCGACTACGCCTCGCAGTTCCTCGACGACGAGGGGCACGGCGACTTCCAATACGAACTGGAGCAGATAGCCACCGGCCTGTCATCCGGCCTGCGTGGAAGATTTGCAGAATGGATCCGCGGCCTCCACATCCCGACGCTGCTGGAGGTCGACCGACCACTCGTCATCGATCGGTCCGCGATCTTCCTCAGCTTCAACTACACCACGACGCTGGAGCGGGTCTATGACGTGCCCCGCTCGAACATTCTCCACATCCACGGATACGCTGGCGACCCAACAGACTCGTTGATCCTCGGTCACGGTTGGGAACGTAGGCCCGAGGACAGTCTGAACTTTGCTCCGGTCGGCCCCGACGAAGATTGGCGGGTCCGCGATGGAATCGAATACGTGGATGGCTATTTTTCCGACACCTTCAAACCTACCGCCAAGCTGATCGAGCGGAATGCTCTATTCTTCGATAGCCTCTCGACGATCACCGACATCATAATCATGGGTCATGGTCTTGCCGAGGTCGATGAGGCCTACATTGAGGCGATCATGGAGCGGGTTGATCTAGCCACCACCCGTTGGACGATCAGCGTCTACGGCGATATGCAGGAACGGATGGCCCGCTTCGGAGCGTATGGGCTGCGGCCCGACCTCGTGCGATACCTTCCGCTCGACCAGTTCGACTAGGCGCCAGCGTCGTCCACGCGATCGTCAACCGGACGGTCCCGCACCCGACGCCACAACTCGCTTCCTGAGAAGGATCGAACGACGCGACCGGCATCGTTGATCGAGAAGTCGGCCTGGGCATAGACCTGACGCATGGCCGAGAAGAACATGGTCGAGTTCACGGCCGCGACCATCCGCTCGTCCACCACGCTCGATCCTGCGCCATCCTCGAAACTGCCGATCAGGGCGAGGTCGTGGCTGATGGGGAAGACGAGGGTCGTCTCGCTGCATCCCAGCCCGACACCGTAGGGACCACGGTTCATCGCCTCGTCGTTCCAGCGCAGCGAGAACGGGCGATCGGACGTCACGAAGCCGGCAGAACCCGGTGGCGCGATCAGTAACGTCCACTTCCGAGCCTCCAGCACCGGCAGGATCTCGGGCCAGAGCGCGATCTCCTGCTCGATGAGCGTCTCGCGAGCGGCCGTCGCAACAATGCCCCCGCTCTCCACGATCGCCCGCATCTCCTCATACGGGACCGGATCGCCGATCAGTTCGGCACCCGCCTGACGGGTCACCGCCTCCCAGCGCTCCGGAGTCGCCACCATGTTGCGCATCATCATGGAGCCCATGTCACTGATCAGCCTCCCGCGTTGACCGCGGAAGGACGGGTTCGAAAGCGCGATGCGGGCGATAAGCACTAGGACAAAGGAGAAGTCCTCGCGATCGTCGATAGAGCGTGAGGCGATGATGCGCCGGAAAGCCTGATCCGCATCCCCCTCGAACTTCGCAAGCTGGCTTTCCACGACGTTCGGGTCCTGGCCTTCGATATCGACCCGGTTGTAGTCGCGCTTGGCGGCCACGTTCCGAGGGCGGGTGACGAAGTTCTTCCGATCCTTCAGATCGAAGACGACAAGCTTGCCGTCCTTGGACCGCGGCTTGGCGAAGCCCTTCAGGTAGAATTGCGGGACGAAGTGGTGGTTGCGCGCACCTCCATCAGTGTCATTCGTCATCGGCTCAGGTCCCACACCCCGGAGCGGCAAGCCGGCGGATCGTCAGCATGATAGGACGCCCGACGGCAACGGGACATACCTGCCTAGCAACCGGGCTGGGCAACTGCCGCCGGTTGGACGCCGCAAACTTCGCCTAAGTAGCAAAAGCGAAGGCGCTAAGTAGCAATGTCACTGGGAGTGGTGCCGCTTACAGGACTCGAACCTGTGACCCCCGCATTACGAATGCGATGCTCTACCAACTGAGCTAAAGCGGCCCGGGACGGTGTGCCGTCTGGACGCGGGCGATTAGCAGCGGGGGGCGGGGGTGGCAAGCGGATTTGCATGGGAAAGTGTCGCGCGGCACTTTACCTGACGTTTACCACGCGTGGTACAAAAGGCGAGCGATCGGGCAGAAGGCCCATGGGGACCTGTATATGGACATTGTGGGTGGGCCTTCGGAGCGGGGGGATGGGGACCGGGAGGGTGTTGGTAGCGAAGTGGTCTCCGTCGGGACCGACGAACGCCGCATGCATGTCCGCGCGTACAATTACTGGGTGTCGCTGCTGCACGGGCGGCCGTGCCCGCTGATCGAGTCGCTGGACCCCGCCGGCATCGCCGATTTCGGGCCGAACAGCGTCCTGCTCGACTTCACCGCAGGGCGCGACGATGCCGAGATCCGGTTCCTGGGCCATGCCCTGCGCGAGGAGAGCGGAACCGATTCGTCGATCGTCCGCATGTCGCAGGTGCCGTCGCGGTCGCTGCTGTCGCGGCTGACCGACCATTATCTGCAGATCATCGCCAACCGCGCGCCGATCGGGTTCGAGGCCGAGTTCGTCGGCCATCGCGGCTTTCCGATGCTGTACCGCGGGATCCTGATGCCGTTCTCGTCGGACGGGGAGGCGATCGATTATCTGTACGGCGTCATCAACTGGAAGGAAGTGGTCGATGCGAGCGTCCAGTCGCAGCTGGCCGCCGAGCTGAGCGAAGCGCGCCGCACCACTACCCCGCGCCGCACCCCCGTCATCGCCACCGCCGCCGCATGGGCGGACGGCCCGAGCGCCCCGATCGAGACGATGCCGGCCGCCCCCACCGCGCCGACGCTGTCCGAGCAACTGGTCGCGACGCGGCGCACGATCGAGGCCGGCCCGGCATCGCCCGAAGCGCTGGCTCGGGCCTATGACTTCCTGATCGCCAGCGAACGCGACGCGGGCGGCTATGCCGCGATGCTCGCCGGGGCCGGGCTGACGGTCGATCCCCGCGCGCCGGTCGAGGCGCTGGTTCGGCTGTTGTTCGGCACGCAGCACGAAGGCAATGCCCGCCTGCTCGCCCGCGCCCACCGCGCCGGAGTGGGCGAAGGCGAGTTCGCCGAATGGATCGAGCGGACCGGGGCCCGCCCGGCCGCCGCGCCGAACGTGATCGTCCCGGTCGCCCCCGGCGACGAACCCTATGTCTTGCTGCTGGCCCGCGCGGTCGATGCCGGATCGGTCGAGATCATCGGCCGGGTCGCGGCTGATGCGGCGTTCGTCGACGCCGCCGTGCGCGGTCTGGGATATTGAGGCGAGTCCGTCCCTCTTTTGTCACCCTCACCCTTCGGCGGCTGCGCCGCTCCCTCCCTCTCCCGCCGGGAGAGGGAAAAGACGCCGAAGGCGGCGACGGGGGAGGGCGACCGTCCTACCGGGCCAGCAGGACCCGGGCCTGACCGGCGATCTGGGCCAGCATCGCGGCGCTGGCCACCGGGGCCTGCCGCGCGCGGTGGACCAGCGCGGCGAACTGGGCGACGCGGTCGCGGTTCGCCTCCAGCCATTTCTCGACCGCCGCCTGCGGGTCCTTGCCGGCATTGCGGTTGAGGAATTCGAAGCGCAGCTGCTGGAAATCGCGAGCGAGGCCGGCGATCAGCAGCCGTTCCCACGGGTCGCCGGTCTGGATGCGCGCCGCCACGGCCTGTGCCCAGTCCAGCCCGAGCGCGAAGCCGAGATGGGTGAAGGCCAGCGTCAGCCGCGTTTCGTCGAGCTTCAACCGCTGACCTAGATCGGCGAGGCCGACCGCGCCGTCTAGCTCGAACAGGCGTACCACTTGTCCGGCCAGTTCCTGCGGTGCGCCCGCATCCTGCAGGATGCCAGCGATCCGGTCGCGTTGTTGCGCCGCCTCGGCGCGCAGCAGCGAGCTGGTCTGCCCGGCAAGGCTTGCCACGCCCTTTTGCAGGTGCGCCACGGCATGCGCCGGGGTGGTGCCCGCCGGGAAGGCGCGCAGCAGGTCGGCGATCTGCGAGCGGACGCCCACCGCGACCTCGTCGAGCAACGCGATACGGGCACGCTCCGAAATGTCGGCAGCCTCGATCCGGTCGTACAGCGCGTCGATATCGAACAGTCGTTCGGCGGCGACGAACATCGCGGCGATGTCGGCCAATGCCTCGCCCTCTTCCTCCGCCAGTTCGAAGACGTGCAGCACGCCCAGCCGGTTGACGATCCGGTTGGCGAGTTTCGTCGCGACGATTTCCCCGCGCAGCCGGTGATCGAGGATCGCCTGTTTGTGGCGTTCCTGCATCTCGCGCGGGAAGGCGGCGAGCAGGTCGCCGGCCATATCGGCATCGGTCGCGACGGCCGAGTGTTCGATCGCTTCCTGCAACGCCAGCTTCACGCTGGCCAGCAGTACCGCCAGTTCGGGGCGGGTCAGCCCGCGGCCGTCCTGTGCGCGGCGGACATATTCGTCGTTGCCGCTCAACCCTTCGACCACCCGGTCGAGCTTGCCGGCGGCTTCGAGCATTTCGATCACGCGGACATAGCTCGGCACCGCGACCGGCCCGTCATTCTCCATGACCGACAGCGCCAGCGTCTGCAGCCGGTTGTCCTCCAGCACCAGATGCGCGACGTCGTCGGTCATCCGCACCAGCAACGCGTTGCGATCGTCCTGCGTCAGGCGTCCTTCGATCACCTCGCGGTTCAGCGCGATCTTGATGTTCACTTCATTGTCCGAACAATCGACGCCAGCCGAATTGTCGATGAAGTCGGTATTGATCCGCCCGCCATTGGCGCTGAACGCGATGCGCGCCGCCTGCGTCACGCCCAGATTCGCGCCTTCGCCGATCGCTTTGGCACGCAGGGTCTGCGCATCGACGCGAATCCGGTCGTTGGCGGGATCGCCGACATCGAGATGGCTTTCGGCGCGATCCTTCACATAGGTGCCGATGCCGCCGAACCAGATCAGGTCGACCGGTGCCTTCAGAATGGCAGAGATCAGCGCGCTCGGTTCCATCTCGCGGTCGGTGACGCCCAGCATCGCGCGGACCGCATCGGTCAGCGGGATCGTCTTGGCCGTGCGCGGGAACACGCCGCCGCCCGCGGAAATCAGCGACGGGTCGTAATCGGCCCAGCTCGACCGCGGCAAGGCGAACAGCCGGTCGCGTTCGGTCCAGCTGGCCGCCGCATCGGGTTCGGGGTCGAGGAAGATGTGGCGATGGTCGAACGCCGCCTTCAGCCGGATCGCCTTCGACAGCAACATGCCGTTGCCGAACACGTCGCCCGACATGTCGCCGCAGCCGACCACGTCGATCGACTGCGTCTGCACGTCGACGCCGAGTTCGAGGAAATGGCGCTGCACCGAAATCCACGCGCCCTTGGCGGTGATGCCCATCGCCTTGTGATCGTAGCCGACGCTGCCGCCGCTGGCGAAGGCGTCGCCCAGCCAGAAATTGCGTTCCAGCGCCAGCGCGTTGGCGACGTCGCTGAACGTCGCCGTGCCCTTGTCCGCCGCGACGACGAAATAGGGGTCCTCGCCGTCATGGATGGTCACGCCCTGCGGATGGACGACCTTGCCGTCGACGATATTGTCGGTGATCGACAGCAGCGAGCGGATGAAGATGCGGTAGCTTTCGGTCCCCTCCGCGATCCACGCATCGCGGTTCGACGGTGCGGGCAGTTGCTTGGGGTAGAAGCCGCCCTTGGCACCGGTCGGCACGATCACCGCGTTCTTGACGCGCTGCGCCTTCATCAGACCCAGGATTTCGGTGCGGAAATCGTCGCGCCGGTCGGACCAGCGCAGCCCGCCGCGCGCGACCGGTCCGGCGCGCAGGTGGATGCCCTCCACGCGGGGGCTGTACACGAACACCTCGCGCCACGGCAGCGGCTTGGGCAGGCCGGGCACCTTCGCGCTGTCGAGCTTGAACGCCAGCGCCTCTTGCGACGCCGGGGCGAAGGCGTTGGTGCGCAGCGTGGCGGCGACCACGCCGCGATAGCTGCGCAGGATGCGGTCGTCGTCGATCGCCGACACCGCGTCGAGGCCGGTTTCGATCGCGGCATCGGCGGCGGCGATGCCGCCCGCGCGGTCGGACCGCGACGGGTCGTGCGCGGCGTTGAACCGCTCGATCAGGGCAGTGGCGACGCCCGGCGCGCGGCGCAGCGCGTCGACGGCGGTGGCGAGGCTGTAGCTGAGGCCCGTCTGGCGCAGATACCGGAACCATGCGCGCAGCAGCACGACGGCGGACGGGACGATCCCCGCCTCGACGGTCAGGCGGTTGAACGCGTCGTTTTCGGCGCGGTTTTCCAGCACCGCCTCGATCGCGCGTTCGACCACCGGTACATCGAATTTCGGCGCGACGCCCGATGCCAGCTCGACCTCGAAATCATGGATGAAGGTCTTTTCGTCATCCTCCAGCCGGGTCGGCAGTTCCTCGATCACGCGGAAGCCGAAATTCTCGAACACCGGCACCGCATCCGACAGCGGCAGCGCGCCGCCGCGGCGATAGACCTTGATCCGCATCCGTTCGCCGGGGGCAGTGAGGATGCGCACCGACCGCGAGGTCGCGTCGGTCAGGCCGGCGACGCGGACGATGTCGCGGGCCGCCTCGTCGGGCAGGTTCGAATTGCGGTAGTTGGCGGGAAAGGCGTTGGCGAAGCGCAGCGCCATGCGCGTCGCCCCTTCGGGTGCCAGTTCGGTCAGCGCCCCTTCGACCGCCGGCCGCCAGCCGCGCACCATGCGTTCGATCCGGCGGTCGAGGTCGCCCGCCTCGGGCATGCGTCCGTCCTGTCGCAGGTCGAGGACGTAGCGGATCAGCGCCGCCTCGCCATCCTCCATTGCGATCGACCAGTTGAGGATCGACGCATTGGCCGCCTGTGCCAGCATGTCGCCGATCGCGAGACGTCGTTGCGTCGTCACGTCGTCGCGGCCGAGCCAGACGAAGGCGAACAGATGCCGGCCGAGCGCCGAGCGGATCAGCACGAGGCGCGAACGGGGCCGGTCGGCGACCGACATGGCGGTCAGCGCCAGTTGTTCGAGCGCGTCGGGGCTGAACGCGGTGGTCAGGTCGTGCGGCAGCGTCGAGAGCGCGTGGCTCAGCGCCTTGCCGGCATGGCCCGACGGGTCGAAGCCGAATTTGGTGCGCAGCGCCGCCAGATTGCGGCGCAGCACCGGCACGTCGGCCGGATCGGCCTGCAACGCGGCGCTGGTCCACAGCCCGCCATGGATCGACAGGCCGGTCACCGTGTCGCTGTCGACCACCGGCACCAGCACCAGATCGATCGGGGCGCGGCGATGGACGGTCGAGATGCAGTTGGACTTCAGCAGCAGCGGCTGGCGGTTGCCGGCGTCGAACCACTCGATCGCGCGCTGGCGCGATGCGTCGGCGAGCAGCGGCACGTCGAGCCGCGCGCGCGACAGGCCCAGCCGTTCGCCGACCACGCCGTCGCGCGACCAGCGTTCATGCGCCAGCTGCGTCAGGTTGCCGGCGATGAACCAGTTCAGCAGCGCCGCATCCTCGGCCGTGTCGGCATGGGCGGTCAGCCGTGCGGCATCGGCCTGCATCGCCGCCTGCATCGCGCGCCAGTCGGCGACGGCGGCGCGGACATGGTCGAGATTGCGTTCGATCTCGGCGACCAGCGCGTGGCGCACGCGGGCATCGGCGCGCTCCATCTCGATATAGATCATCGATTCGCGGCGACCCTCGCCCGCCAGATCGGTCAGCGTGCCCGCCGCGTCGCGGGTGACCGGCGCGACCGGGTGCAGGATGCGGTCGATGGCGATGTCGTGCGCGACGATGGTGCTGGCGATCGAATCGACCAGGAACGGCATGTCGTCGTTGATGACCGCCAGCCGCATCCGCCGCGCCTCGCCCCGGCTCAACGTCTCCAACGCGACGCTGACCGTGCCCGGCGACCGGTGGGCGGCGGCCGCCGCCACGAACTGCGCGGCATCGGCGCGGGCGGCGGCGTCCAGACCTTCGATTTCGCCGGGGAGCGCACTGTCGACCAGCAGCGTTTCCAGGGGGCGGGCGAGCTTGGCTTTTGGTGTCATGGCCGGGATATGCGACGCCTTGCCGACCGGCTCAACCCTTGTGGCAGTTGCGAACAAAATGTCGCGATGCGGCAATTATATTACTTGCCGCGAAGTCACGATTTCGGCGCACCTACGGTAACCCGGCAATAAAGAAGGTAATTGTCTGATATGTCGTCTCGCGGTAAGGGCGTGACAACGTTGTCGGCACCAAGCCGGGAGCAGGGGAGAGCAGCGATGCGCGGATGGGCGGCGGCACTGGCTTCATGGGCGCTGGTCGCAGGGGTGGCGGCGTCGGCTGCCCCCGGCGACGTGCCGCGGATCGAGCGCCGGGACGGTCGCCATGCGTTGCTGGTCGACGGTGCGCCGTTCCTGATGCTGGGCGTGCAGGCGAATAATTCGAGCAACTATCCCGCCATCCTGCCGCAGGTATGGCCGATGATCGAACGGCTCCACGCCAATACGCTGGAAATACCGGTCGCGTGGGAACAGATCGAACCGGTCGAGGGGCAGTTCGATTTCAGCTATCTCGACGCCTTGCTGCCACAGGCGCGCGAACACGGCGTCAAGCTGGTGCTGCTATGGTTCGGCACGTGGAAGAACACCTCGCCGGGCTACGTCCCGGCATGGGTGAAGCGCGACAATGCGCGCTTCCCGCGGATGCGGACCAAGGACGGCAAGACGCATTACGCCTTGTCGCCGCATGGCGAAGCGACGTTCGAGGCCGACCGCAAGGCGTTCGTCGCGCTGATGCGGTATTTGAAGGACCACGACCCCGATCATGGCGTCATCATGGTGCAACCCGAGAACGAAGTCGGGGTGTACCAGCAGGCACGCGACTATTCGCCCGAGGCCAACCGCCTGTTCGCCGGCGACGTGCCCGCCGCACTGGCAAAGCAGACCGGCAAGCGCGGCAACTGGACGCAGGTCTATGGCGACAATGCCGAACCAGCGTTCAACGCATGGTACACCGCGCGCTATATCGACCGGATCGCCGCGGCGGGGAAGGCGGTGTGGAATCTGCCGATGTACGTCAACGCGGCGGTCGGCGGTCCGTTCGCGCCGCCGGGCAAGTCGGGAGGGGCCAGCGGCGGTCCCGACTGGCAGGTGATCGATGTGTGGAAGGCGGCGGCACCGAACCTCGATGCGGTCGCACCCGACCTCTATACCCGCGATGCCAGGGACTATCTGAAGTTCCTCGACCATTATGCGCGGCCGGACAACCCGCTGATGGTGCCCGAAACCGGCAATGCCGTCGATTTCGCGCGCTTCCTGTGGCCGACCATTGGGCGCGGCGGCATCGGCTGGGCACCGTTCGGCATGGATGGCACCGGATATTACAACTATCCGCTGGGCGCGGTGACGCTGGACGATGCCACGATCGAGGCATTCGCGAGTAAATACCGGTTCCTGAAACCGATGGCGCGTGGCTGGGCGGCAATGGCGCTGGCGCATCCCGGCTGGGGTACTGCCAAGGGCGCGCCCGACGCCGAACAGGCGACGGTCATGGGCCGGTGGCGCGTATCGGCCAAATATGGCGAGTGGCAGTTCGGGTCGATGGATTCACCATGGCTGAAGGCCGCACCGCCCGCCACCGCCACGCAGCCGGTCGGCGGCATGGCGGTATTGCAGGTCGCGCCCGACCAGTTCCTCGTCACCGGGACCGATGTGCGCGTGAACGTCGACCTGGCCGACAAGGGCAAGGGCGACACCGCGATGTTCATGAAGGTCGAGGAGGGGACGCTGGCCGATGACGGCCGCTTCGTCGCCCGCCGGGTGATGAACGGCGACCAGACCGATTATGGATTGAACTTTACCGCGCAGCCGATGCTGCTGCGCGTGACGATGGGGACGTATCGCTGATGAAGACGCTTCGCTGGACGCTATTGTCGCTTGCCCTGTCGGTATCCATGCCGGCGCTCGCCGCCGATGTGGCGAAGGTGCCGGGCGGGGTGGTCGTAACGCCCGATGCCGGCCCGGCCAAGCGGGTGCGGGTGCTGGTCTATGGTCCCGACCGGTTCCGGGTGACGGCGGTGCCCGATGCCAGCCTCGACACGCCCGACAGCCTGATGGTGACCGCCAAACCCGCCGGTGCCTTCACGGTGCGCGAGACGCCAAAGATGGTCGTGGTCAAGACCGCTGGTGGATCGGCCGAGATCGACACCGATAACGGGCAGGTTCGCTTTCGCGATGCCGCGGGCAAGCTGACGCTGGAGGAAGCGCCGCGCGCCGCGTTCGTGCCGCGCAGTGCCGGGGGCGAGCAGTTCGTCTCGATCCGCCAGCAGTTCAACCGCGCCACCGACGAAGGCTTCTACGGTCTGGGCCAGCATCAGAACCGGCAGATGAATTACAATGGCGAGGACGTCGAACTCGCCCAGCATAACATGGACATCGGCATCCCGTTCGTCGTGTCGACCAAGAACTATGGGGTGCTGTGGGACAATAACGGCATCACCCGCTTCGGCAATCCGCAGCCCTACAAGCTGGTCGGCGAAGGGATGAAGGTCATGTCGGGCGGGCAGGCCGGGTGGCAGACGCAATATTATCTGGGCGACCGGCTGGCGGTGACGCGCCGCGAGCCGACCATCAACTATCAGTTCATCAAGGATCAGGCGAACTGGCCGGCGGAGGCGAAGGCACAGACCGTCGCGGCGACCACTGGACAGAATACCGCCGGCAATGCGGTGCAGACGCAAAAGGTCGTGTGGACCGGCACCTTGATGCCGACCGCGACGGGCATGCAGAAATTCCGGCTCTATTCGTCGAGCTATGTGAAGGTGTTCGTCGACGGCAAGGAAGTGCTCAACCGCTGGCGGCAGAACTGGAACCCGTGGTTCCATAATTTCGATTTGCCGATGACCGCCGGAAAAGCCGCCGAAGTGCGGATCGAGTGGGAGCCGAACGCCGGCTATATCGCGCTGTTCCAGAACGATCCGTTGCCGCAGGCCGACCGCCATTCGCTCTGGTGGTCGTCGGACGTCGCCCATGCGCTCGATTATTATTATGTCGCGGGCAAGAACATGGACGGCGTCATCGCCGGATACCGCGCGCTGACCGGCAAGGCGGCGCTGATGCCGCGCTGGGCCTATGGTTTCTGGCAGAGCCGCCAACGCTACAATACCCAGGCCGAGGTCGAGGGTGTCGTCGCCGAATATCGCAAGCGCGGCCTGCCGCTCGACAATATCGTGCAGGACTGGTTCTACTGGCCCGAGGACCAGTGGGGCTGCCACTGTTTCGACACCAAGCGTTTCCCCAGGCCGCAGGCGATGGTCGACACCGTCCATAGCCAGAACGCGCGGATCATGATTTCGGTGTGGCCGAAATTCTATCCGAACACCAAGAACGCGCAGGAACTGGCCGCCAAGGGCTATCTGTATCAGGGTAACCTGATCGCGAAGGAGCGCGACTGGGTCGGCAAGGGCTATCTGAACACCGATTACGATCCCTATGCGCCCGAAGCGCGCGCGATCTATTTCCGGCAGATGAAGGAGGCGCTGGTCGACAAGGGCTTCGACGCGTGGTGGATGGACGCGACCGAACCGGATATCCATTCGAACCTGTCGATCGAACAGCGCATCGACCGGATGGGACCGACCGCGCAGGGGCCGGGCGAGGAGTTCTTCAACAGCTATCCGCTGGTCCATGCCGAGGGGGTCGCCGACGGATTGCGCGTCGCCAAGCCCGATGTGCGGCCGTTCATCCTGACCCGGTCGGGCTATGGCGGCATCCAGCGCGCCAGTGCCGCCTTGTGGTCGGGCGACGTCGCATCGCGCTGGGACGATCTGCGCGACCAGATTTCGGCGGGCGTGAACCTGTCGATGTCGGGCATTCCCAACTGGACACACGATATCGGCGGCTTCGCGGTCGAGGATCGCTATGCCAAGAAGGACCCGGCGCATCTGGCTGAATGGAAGGAGCTGAACCTGCGCTGGTTCCAGTTCGGCGCGTTCAGCCCGCTGTTCCGCAGCCATGGCGAGACGCCGTATCGCGAAATCTATGAACTGGGGGCCAGCGATCCGGCGCTGTACGACGCGCTCGCGACCTATGACCGGCTGCGCTACCGCCTGCTGCCCTATATCACGTCGCTGGCGGCGGAGACGTGGCATCGCGACGGGACAATGATGCGCGGGCTGGCGATGGACTTCACTGCCGACCGCAAGAGTTGGGGCGTCGACGACGAATATATGTTCGGATCGGCGTTCCTCGTCGCGCCGGTCACGCAGTTCCGCGCGACCAGCCGGTCGGTGTATCTGCCGGCCGGGGCCGACTGGTACGACTTCACGACCGGCGCCTATGTGAAGGGCGGG
Organism: Sphingomonas sp. Leaf5; assembly: GCF_001421155.1. Classification (NCBI taxonomy): domain Bacteria; kingdom Pseudomonadati; phylum Pseudomonadota; class Alphaproteobacteria; order Sphingomonadales; family Sphingomonadaceae; genus Sphingomonas; species Sphingomonas sp. Leaf5. Next base: position 224,157 of record NZ_LMJZ01000012.1, read on the forward strand.
CAGACGATCACCGCCGCCGCCCCGATCGCGGTGCTGCCGCTCTATGTCCGTGCCGGATCGATCGTGCCGACGGGCGCGGCGGTGCAGTCGACCGCCGAAAAGCTCGACGCGCCCTATGTGCTGCACGTGTTCACCGGCAAGGACGGGGCGTACACGCTGTTCGAGGATGACGGCCTGAGCGAGGGCTATCGCAAGGGGCAGTCGTCGCAGATCCCGCTGACGTGGAACGAGGCGACGAAGACGCTGACGATCGGCGCGCGCACAGGCAGCTTTGCGGGGATGGCGGCGAAGCGGTCGATGTCGGTGCGCTTCCACACGCCGGGCAAGGCGGTCGCGCCGGACTTTGCCGACAATGCGGCGACGGGGTTTACCTATGACGGGCGTGAGAAGAAGGTGCCCTTGGCAGGCCGGTAATACAGGACGTCACCCCGGCGCAGGCCGGGGTCTCCTGCGGCGAGGCGCGCGCTGCCCTTACGGGGAGATCCCAGCCTGCGCTGGGATGACGGGTTTGGCGGCCGGTCGAGACGAGTTAAAGCGGTGGAGAGGTAGCATGGCGGACGCAGAACGGGTGGCCTTCGGCACGCTGGACGGCACCCCCGCCGAGGCGATCGAGCTTCGCGCAGGGCCGCTGTCCGCACGCATCCTGCCGTTCGGGGCGACTCTGCAATCGCTGTGCGTGCCCGATCGTGACGGGGCGGTGGCCGATGTCGTGCTGGGGTTCGACGACGTGCGATCCTATCGCGACCGGCCGTCATGGTTCGGGGTGACGGTCGGGCGCTATGCCAACCGGATCGCGGACGGGCGGTTCAGCCTCGACGGGCGGCGCTATGAACTCGAAACCAACAACGCGCCCAACCATCTGCACGGCGGGTCGGACGGGTTCGACCAGCGGCTGTGGGACGTGGCCGAGATCGACAGCGACGCCGATGCGGCGTGGGTGCGGCTGACGCTGACCAGCCCCGATGGCGATGCCGGCTATCCAGGGACGTTGCGGGCGGGCGCGACCTATCGCCTGACGTCGCAGGCGCTGACCATCGATTATGAGGCGACGACCGATGCGCCGACGGTCGTCAACCTAACCAACCACGCGTTCTTCGACCTGGGCGGGCGGGGTGAGGCGCTGCGCCATTTGCTGACGATCGAGGCGGATGCGTTTCTGCCGGTCGATGCGACATCGATCCCGACCGGCGAGCAGCGCGCCGTCGCGGGCACGCCGTTCGATTTCCGCACCCCCCATGCGATCGGCGATCGGGTGCGTGACGGGCAGGACGAGCAGATTGCGATCGGGCGCGGCTACGACCATAATTTCATCGTGCGCGGGGACGTAGGCGCGTTGCGCGCCGCCGCCGTGCTGGCCGATCCGGAATCGGGGCGGGTCATGACGCTGTCGATCACCGCGCCGGGGCTGCAACTCTATTCGGGCAATTTCCTGGGCGGGGCGGAGCCGGGCAAGGGCGGGCGGCTGTACCGGCAGGGCGATGCGGTGTGTCTGGAGCCGCAGGCATGGCCGGACACCCCGAACCGGCCGGAATTTCCGTCGGCACGGCTGGACCCGGGTGCGCGGTGGCGCAGCGTCCTGCGGTTCGCCTTCGCCGCCGACTGACGGACGTGCCACACCGCGACGCGCGGCCGTTGCGCGGTGCACAACCCTGCTTGACGAAAACGTTTGCGTTTGCGAACGGCTTAAATCCTATGAAGCACCCCCTTCTCCTCGCCGCCACTGCCGCGGCCTTCGCCCTTTCGGCCTGCGGTCAGTCGCAGCCGGAACAGCTCGACACCCGCGCAGCCGACCCGCTGGCCGCCGAAGTCGCCAACCGCGCACCCGTGGAACTGCCGCCGCCCGTCAAGGCGAGCGTGACGTTCCGCTGCAAGGACAACACGCTCGTCTATGTCGATTTCTTCGAAGGCGACACGCAGGCGAATTTCCGCAGCAAGCAGGGTGATATGCCCGTCCGCCTGAAGGCCGAGGAAAAGGGCAAGCCGCTGACCGCCGAGGGCGGCTACAGCCTGACCGGTACCCCGAAGTCGATCACCCTGACCCAGCCGGGCAAGGCGGCGCAGGCTTGCAACGCGTGATATGATTGCCGGTGCGGCCACCTTCCGGGCCGCAACTCGGAAACCGTGCCTGACGGCCGGCGGAGCGATCCGCCGGCCGTTTTCTTGTTGGGGGCCTTTAACCCCCCCCTCCCTGTCAGGGAGGGTAGTCAGTCGCTCAATACTTCACCCGCGTTGCGCGCAGCTTGTAGCGCTTGAGGGCGTCCTGCACGCTGCCGGTGCCGGCCAGATGGCCCGCGCCGACCGCGACGAAGACCGTGCCGGGGCGCTTCATCCGTTCCTCGATCCACTTCGCCCAGCGGGCATTGCGGTCGGTCAGCAGGACGCGGCGCAGTTCGGGGGAGACGGTCATGTCCTCGTTCATCGTCGCGGCGAGCGCGGCGGGATCGCCCTTGGCCCATTGATCGACCATCTTGTCGATCTGTTCGCCGGCGGTCGGCAGTTCCTTGATCGTTTCGCTGAGGAAGGTGACCTGCGCGGCATCGGACAGGGCATCGAAGAAGCCGAACTGCTGTTCGAGCGTTTCGAGGCCGGTGACCGGCTTGCCCGCGACCTTCGCCGCCTGCGAGATGGTCTGTTCGGCACCGCTTTGCGGATCATAGCCCTGCTTCTGCAAGGTCACGAGCGTGAGCGTCGAGGCGGCGAACCACGGATCGAGCTGTTCGAGCGCGCCCGCCGGCAGGCCGGCATCGGCCACCGCCTTAGCATAGGCGTCGCGTTCGGCGGCGGGCAGTTTTTCGCTGAGCTTCGGACCTGTCACGTTGACGGCGGACTTCATCACCGCCGCCTGCGCTTGGTCGGGCGTCGGCATCGGGATTTCGAGCACGACCTCGCTCGATTTGTCGAAAGCGGTCTTCACCGCTTCGTCGAACCACGACAGGCCGGGTTTCAGGACGTGGATCGTCCCGAACAGATAGATGGTCGTGTCCTTGTCCCTGACCACCCACAGCGCGGGATCGGCTTCGCGCGGGGCAGCGGCGGCGGGGTCGGCAGCGGCAGGATCGGCGGGTGCGGTATCGGTGGCGGGGGCCGGTGCGGTCTGCGCCGTGGCGGGCAGGGCGGTCATCAGGCTGAACGCGGCGCCGAAGCGCAGCAGGATCGAGGACATCGGCGTCTCCAAAGCACCGGCGAACCGGCAGTGCCGCCTGCATAGCAGCGGCTGCGCCCATGCGACAGGCCGCAGGAACGGACGCGGCAGACGCTTCGTTGGGTTTGCATCTCCGCCCGTTTTTCAGGGCCTTGCCGGGACCTCCGCTATGTCGAACACCACCGCCGCCCCCGATCGACCCGATTCGAAGGGGAAGGACGGCGAGATCGGACCCGTCGCGGCGCTGCTGGCGGGGGAAGTCGCTACACGTTCGGTACTGTTCATCGCCTCCGACGAACTGCGCGCCGGCGCGATTGCGGCGGCGCTGACCGCGTTCGCGCCCGATGTCGAGGTCGTCCATGTGCAGGCGAGCGACGCGCTGCCCGGCGACGATGCCCCGGCATCGCCCGGCAATGCCGGCGCGCGGGTGGCGGGGCTGCGCCGGTTGCGGCTGGCGTCGGTCACCAGCCGCCGCGTCGCGTGCATCACCACGCCGGAAGCGACGGCGGTGCGGATCGCCGCTCCGGACGATTTCGATGCCGCGCCGCCGGTGCTGCGGATCGGCGATGCGATCGACATGGCGGACTTTGCCGAACGCGCGGTCGAACTGGGCTATGTCGTCGACGACCGGGTCGACGAACCGGGCGAGGTCGCGGTGCGCGGCGGCGTGGTCGATATCTTTCCCGCCGATGCGATCTGCCCGATTCGGGTGACCGTGGAGGATGGCGCGATCCGCACGATCCGCAGCTATGATCCGGTCACGCAGCGCGGCGATGCCGATCTGGGCGAGGTGACGATCGGCCGCGCCGCCGAGCCGGTGGCGGCCGAGGGCGTGTCGCTGCTGGATCATCTGCCCGAAGCGGCAGTCGCGATGGACCCGGACGTCGAGCGGCGGCGCGCGCGGTTCCTCGATCTGGTCGAGGATGCGACGCGGCGGCGGCGGCGTGGTGCGGCGGCGCTGGTCGACCGGACGGCGTGGGAGCAGTCGCTGAAGGGCCGCGACCGGATCGACGTGCCGGCGGATGCCGCGCCGCCGCCGCGCTTCGTCACCAGCCGGGCACCGACGCGCGCGTTCGGCAAGTTCGCGCGCGAGGTGCTCGGTGGTGGACGGCTGGTACTGGCCGGCAGTCCGCGTGACCTGCGGTTCCTGCGCAAGCGGCTGGCGACGCTGGGCCGGACCGAACCGGTGACGATCGGGGCGTGGGACGAAGCGGTTCGCGCCGAGCCGGGCAGCGCGATGCTGTTGGTCGCGCCGATCGATCGGGGCTTCGTGGCCGATGGCGTGACGGTAGTGACCGGCGGCGATCTGCTCGGCGGGCGCGCGCGGGGCGACGAATTGGCGGCAGCGAGCGCCAATCCGTTGTTCGCCGAAGCGGGCGAGTTGCGCGTCGGCGACGTGATCGTTCACGAGGATTTCGGCATCGGCCGCATCGTCGGGCTGGAGCAACTGCCCGGCGAAGAGGCGGGCGACGCCGTCGTGCTGGAATATGCCAAGGGCGCGCGGCGGCTGGTGCCGGTGGCGGAGGCCGACCGCATCTGGCGCTATGGCGCGGACGGCGATGCGGTGACGCTCGATGCGCTCGACGGATCGAGCTGGCAGAAGCGGCGTGGCGCGATCGACGCGGCGATTGCCGAAAGCGCGCGCGAACTGGCGGCGATCGCGGCGGAGCGCGATGCGATCGAGGTCGCGGCCGTCGAGGCCGATATCGCCGCCTATGAACGCTTCGCCGCCGGCTTCCCGTTCACCGAAACACCCGATCAGGCGCGCGCCATCGCCGCCACCCGTGCCGATCTTGCGGCGGGGCGACCGATGGACCGGCTGGTGATCGGCGATGTCGGCTATGGCAAGACCGAGGTCGCGCTGCGCGCCGCCGCGATCGTCGCGCTGGCGGGGCGGCAGGTCGCCATCGCCGCGCCGACGACGGTGCTCGTCCGCCAGCATGTCGAAACCTTTCGTCGCCGGTTCGAGGGGACCGGGATCGAGGTCGCCGGCCTGTCGCGCCTGTCCGATGCGGCGGAGAAGAAGCGGGTCAAGGCGGGCCTTGCCGACGGATCGATCGGCGTCGTGATCGGGACGCAGGCGGTGGCGGGCAAGGACGTCGACTATCGCGATCTGGCGCTGGTGGTGATCGACGAGGAACAGCGGTTCGGCACGAAGGACAAGGCGCGCCTGCGCGACATTGCCGACCATGTCATGACGCTGTCGGCGACGCCGATCCCGCGCACGCTGCAAAGCGCGCTGATCGGGTTGCAGCAATTGTCGGTCCTCGCCACCCCGCCGGCGCTGCGCCAGCCGATCCGGACCGCGGTGACCGCGTTCGACGAGGTGACGGTCCGCACCGCGCTGCTGCGCGAACGCACGCGCGGCGGGCAGAGCTTCGTCGTGGTGCCGCGGATCGAGGATATCGCGCCGCTGGAGGAACGGCTGCGCAAGATCGCGCCCGAACTGACCCTGACCGTTGCGCATGGCAAGATGCCGGCGGCGGAGATCGACGCGGCGATGGTCGGCTTCGCGCACGGCGAGGGCGACGTGCTGCTCGCGACCAATATCATCGAGGCGGGGCTGGACGTGCCGCGCGCCAATACGATGATCGTCCACCATGCCGACCGGTTCGGCCTGTCGCAGTTGCACCAGTTGCGCGGGCGCGTCGGGCGCGGTGGGCGGCGCGGGCAGATCCTGTTGCTGACCGATCCCGAGCATTCCATCGCCGAGGCGACGCTGAAGCGGCTGCGGACGTTGCAGGCGTTCGACAGGCTCGGCGCGGGCTTCGCGATCAGCGCGCGCGACCTCGACCTGCGCGGGGCGGGCGATCTGATCGGTGAGGCGCAGGCCGGACATATGAAGCTGATCGGCATCGACCTGTACCAGTATCTGCTCGGTCGCGCGCTGCGGGCGGCACGCGGCGAGGTGGTCGACCGGGTCGTGCCCGAACTGCATCTCGGCATTGCCGGGCGGCTGCCCGAGGAATGGATCCCGGAGACCGAGATGCGGCTGATGCTCTATGGTCGCCTTGCGCGGATCGAGGATGCCGGCACGCTCGACGCGTTCGAGGAGGAACTGGAGGACCGGTTCGGCACCCTGCCCGAGGAAGCGCGGTTGCTGGTCGATCTGGCGCGCATCCGCTTGCTGGCGCAGGCGGCGGCGGTGGCGAAGGTCGATGCCGGGCCGGCGGCGATCGCGCTGACGCCGCAGGGGGGCAGCGAGGTGCCCGGCATGGACGGGCTGACCGAAAAGAACGGCCGGTGGATCGTCGCGGCGCGGATCGACGATGCCGGCGAACGGCTGATCAGGGTCCGCGACGTGCTGGAGATGGTGGCGGCCTGAAAACCGTTGGCATCGTTGCCGTTCATGTCCGATGCTGCGGGGATGAAAGCGATCTTCATCACCGGCGGCGGGTCGGGTATCGGGCGGGCGGTGGCGCAGTTGTTCGCCGGCCGGGGCTGGCGGATCGGGCTGGCGGACGTCAATGCCGCAGGGCTGGCGGAGACGGCGGCGTTGTTGCCCGGCGGGGCGGCGACGTTCGTGTTCGACGTGACCGACCGCGCGGCATGGGATGCGCCGCTCACCCGCTTTGCCGGGGACGGCGGGATCGACGTGCTGTTCAACAATGCCGGCATCGCGGCCGGCGGGGTCTTTGCCGAGATGACGCCCGCCGCGATCGAACGGACGATCGCCGTCAACCTGACCGGGGTGATCCACGGCGCGCATGCCGCGAATTCGTTGCTGAAGGCGAGCAGTGGCTGCCTGCTCAACACCGCATCGGCGGCGGGGATTTACGGGACGGCGGGGGCTGCGGTCTATTCGGCGACGAAGTTCGGAGTGCGCGGGCTGACCGAGGCCCTTGACGGCGAATGGGCGGCGGACGGCATCCGCGTGCGCTCGCTGATGCCGGGGTTCATCGACACGCCGCTGCTCGACGCGTCACTGGCCGGCAGCAACCATACTGTCCGCCAGCAGGTCCGCGCGGCGGGGCTGGAGTTTACGCCGGTAGAGGTGGTGGCGCAGGCGGCATGGGACGCGGTCCATGGCGAGGCGATCCATACGCCCGTGGGGCCGACCGCCCGGCGGATGCGCTTCGCCGCGCGGTGGCTGCCGGGAAAATTGCGCCAGCAGATGCGGCGGCGATAGGGGCAGTCAACGTTCAGTGGCAGGGTTCGGGCCATTGCTCCCCTCCCTGACAAGGGAGGGGCTGGGGGTGGGTCGGCCTGCGAGGGACGTTCACGCCCGCCAACAAACCAACCCACCCCCAACCCCTCCCTTGTCAGGGAGGGGAGAGGAAACGCGGTTCTCGAATGTCGGTCGGCCTTCGTATCCCTCGACCTGCGCGCGTAGGACCGTTGGCCTATTCCACCAGTGCGTCGATCGCCTGCGCCATGTCGATATCGCGGTCCGACAGGCCGCCCGCGTCGTGGGTGGTGAGCAGAATGTCGACGCGGTTGTAGACGTTCGACCATTCGGGGTGATGGTCGGCCTTTTCCGCCAGCAGCGCGACCTGCGTCATGAACGCGAACGCCTGCGAAAAATTGTCGAAGGTAAAGCTGCGCACGATCGCGTCCCGCCCGCCATCATGGTCCCAGTCGGGCAGGCCGTCGAGCGCATCGGCGCGTTCGGCTTGGCTCAGCGGTTCCATCGTCGCTCCCTTGTCTCGTGGTGGCGGCAAGGCCTATTGCGTGGACCATGTCCGATCAAGCGCGAACCGCCCCGAGTGCCGCCGAGATGGAAGCGTTGGCGCGCGTCGCGCTGGCACGCATCCCCGAACCGTTCGCCGGCCACCTGTCCGACATCGTCCTGCTGGTCGAGGAATTTGCCGACGAGGAGACGCTGTCAGCGATGGAGATGGAGCCGTACGAACTGACCGGCCTGTATCATGGCAGCCCGGTCGGCGAAAAATCGATGTTCGACGGGATGCGCCTGCCCGATCGCATCCATCTGTACCGTCAGCCGCTGCTCGCCGAATGGTGCGAGACCGGCGTCGATCTGCGCGACCTGATCCGGCATGTCGTGGTGCATGAGGTCGGGCATCATTTCGGCCTGTCCGACGACGACATGCACGCGCTGGAAGATGCGGATTGAGCCTGCTGGCGTTCGACCGGGTCAGCGGCGCGCGCGGACAGCGGGTGCTGTTCGCCGACCTGTCGTTCGACCTTGGGGCCGGCGCGGCGCTGCTGGTGCAGGGGCCGAACGGGGTCGGCAAGTCGACGCTGGTGCGGATCGCCGCCGGGCTGTTGCCACCGACCGAGGGTGACGTCACGCGCGGCGGGGCGGTGGCGTTGTTGGGGGAAGCGGCGGCGCTCGACCCGCAAGTGCCGCTGGCCACGGCGCTCGGCTTCTGGGCCGGGCTGGACGGGGCGCGGGACGGGGTGACGGTTGCGCTGGCGGCGATGGGGATCGGGGTGCTGGCCGATGTGCCGGTGCGGATGCTGTCGACCGGGCAACGGCGGCGCGCGGCGATCGCGCGGGTGATCGCCGGCGGTGCGCCGATCTGGTTGCTCGACGAACCCGCCAACGGATTGGACAAGGCATCGCTCGAACGGCTGGAGGCGGCGATCGCGGCGCGGCGGGCGGACGGCGGCGCGGTGCTGGTCGCCAGCCATGTGCCGGTGGCGTTGCCGGGTGCCGTCATGGTGACGCTGTGACCCCGCTGATCGTCCGCGAATTGCGGATCGCGTGGAGCGGGGGCGGGTTGCTGCTGCCGGTCGCGTTCTTCCTTCTGGTCGCGACGCTGTTTCCGTTCGCGATCGGGCCGGATGCGGCGCTGCTGGCACGGATCGGCGGCGGGGTCGCGTGGGCGGCGGCGCTGCTGGCGGCGTTGCTGCCGATCGAGCGGCTGGTCGCGCCCGATGTCGACAGCGGGGTGGTGGATCAACTGGTCGTGCGCGGGTGGAGCGACAGCGGCATTGCATTGGCCAAGACGATCGGCCACTGGCTGGGCTTCGCGCCGGCGGTGATGCTGGCGGCGGCGCTGTCGGCGGCGCTGCTCGGGATAGATGGCCGCACGCTGGTGATGCTGGAGGCCGGGTTGCTGATCGGCACGCCGGGGCTGGCGGCGCTGAGCGTGGCGACGGCGGCACTGGTCGCGGGCTTGCGCGGCGGGGGCGCGGTGGCGGGGCTGGTGATGCTGCCGCTGGCGTTGCCGATCGTGATCTTCGGCGCGGGCGGGCTGGAGGGGGGCGCGGGGGCGATGAAGCTGCTGGCGGCGACCAGCCTGTTGCTGTGCGCCGGCGGGCCGGTGGTGGCCGGGGCGGCGATGCGGATCGGGCGGACGTAAATCCTCCCCGTGCCGGGGAGGAGTCAGTCTCTACGCCACCGCGCGAAAATCGCGGTCGGCAGGGTCAGCCCGCGCGTTTCCTCGCGCACGCCCAGTTCGCCGCATTCGACCCGCCCGCCGAGATCGCCGAGCGACTGGCGGAGCAGTTCGCCGATCGCCAGCGCCGACATCCGCACGGCATAGACGGTGAGGAACAGGAAGCGCGACTCGCTGTCGAGCAACTGGCGGCAGTCGGCGATCATCGCCGGCAGATGCTCTTCGAGCTTCCACACCTCGCCATTCGGCCCGCGTCCCCATTTCGGCGGATCGAGGATGATACCGTCATAGCGCCGTCCGCGCCGCACCTCGCGCGCGACGAACTTCGCGGCATCCTCGACCAGCCAGCGGACCGGCTTGTCGGGCATCTCCGACAGCGCGGCATTGGCGCGCGCCTGTTCGACCGATTTCTTAGACGCATCGACATGGACCACCCGCGCCCCCGCCGCCGCCAGCGCGAGACTGCCGACACCGGTATAGCCGAACAGGTTGAGGCATTCGGGATCGCTCGCCCCGTCCAGCCGCACGCGCATCCAGTCCCACACCGGGGCCATGTCGGGAAAGAAGCCGAGATGGCGGAACGGCGTGTTGCTCGCCGAAAACCGCACCTCGCGCCATGTCAGCGGCCAGTCACGCGGGGGTTGTTTGAAGAACTGCCAGCGGCCGCCGCCATCTTCGTCCGATCCCGGCACGAACTCGCCATGCGCGTCCCATTCGGCCAGCGCCGGTGCCCACATCGCCTGCGGTTCGGGCCGGATGAAGCGGAACGGGCCATAGCGTTCGAGCTTGCGACCATGACCGCAGTCGATCAGCCCGTAATCACCCCATGGTTCGCCGATAAGTGCGATCGGGTCCATTACGCGCGGGGCGTCGCCCGTTCGGCGATCCAGCTCGTTACCGCCTCGAACGTCGCGGGCAGGGTGACATAGCGTTCCTCGCGATCGAACAGGTCGCCGACGCGCGGCGGCAGCGGGGCGCGGGTGCCGATCGCGCGTTCGACTGCGTCGGGAAATTTGGCCGGGTGTGCGGTCGCCAGCGTCACCATCGGCGCGTCGATGTCGCTGTCGAGCGCGGCGGCCAGCGCGATGGCGGTGTGCGGATCGATGATCTGCGAGGCATGATCGCGTGCCCAGCGCATCGCCCGCGCCATGCCCTCGCCATCGACGCGCGCGCTCTGGAACAGCGATGCCGCGCCCTGCTGCTGCGCATTGGTCAGCCGCATCGCCCGCGTCGATTCGAACCCGCGCATCTGTTCGCCCAGCGCGACGCCGTCGCGACCGCCCAGATCGTACAGGAGCCGTTCGAAGTTCGAGCTGACCTGGATATCCATCGACGGGGTCGCGGTCGGCGTGACCTGCGCGCTGGAATAATCGCCGTTGGTCAGCGCGCGGTGGAGGATGTCGTTGACGTTGGTCGCGACGATCAGCTTCGCGATCGGCAGCCCCATCTGCGCGGCGACGTATCCGGCGAACACATCGCCGAAATTGCCGGTCGGGACCGAGAAGGCGATCGCCTTGTCCGGTCCGCCCAGCCGCACCGCGGCGTAGAAATAATAGACGACCTGCGCCATCAACCGCGCCCAGTTGATCGAATTGACGGCGGACAGGCGGAAGCGACCCGAGAAGCCGGGGTCGTTGAACATCGCCTTGACCAGCGCCTGCGCGGTGTCGAAATCGCCCTCGATCGCGATGTTGTGGACGTTGGGCGACAGCACGGTCGTCATCTGCCGCCGCTGCACGTCGGACACGCGGCCGGCAGGGTGCAGCATGAAGATGTCGATATGCTCGCGCCCCGCCACCGCATCGATCGCCGCCGATCCGGTATCGCCGCTGGTCGCGCCGATGATCGTCAGGGGATCGGTCGTGCCGGTCAGGAACCGTTCGAAGAACAGCCCCAGCAATTGCAGCGCGACGTCCTTGAACGCCAGCGTCGGCCCGTGGAACAGTTCGAGCAGCCACTGGTCATGGTCGATCTGCACCAGCGGGGTCACTGCCTTGTGGCTGAACCGGCCATAGGCGGTTTCGCACAGCGCGAGCAGTTCGGGTTCGGACATCGCATCGCCGACGAACGGTGCCATCACCTTCGCGGCGGTCTCGGCGTAGCTCAGGCCGGCCAGTGCGGCGATCGCTTCGCGGGTCAGCGTCGGCCAGGCATCGGGCAGATACAGGCCGCCGTCGCTGGCCAAACCGGCCAGCGTCGCGCCGGCGAAGTCGAGGTCGGGCGCATGGCCCCTGGTGCTGACATACCGCATGGGGCTGCGGTTAGCGGCTGCGACGGCGAAGTGCCAGCAAGTATATGATGACCGCGGCCAAGGCGAAGGCGAACCACTGGATCGCATAAGCGAGGTGGTTGTCGGGCAGGCTGGCGGGATCGGGGCGGCGGCTGGCCTTCAGGCCCGGGGCGGGCGTATCCGACACGATCATCGGCGCAGGCGGCGTGGCGCGGCCGGTCATCCGGTCGAGCAGCGTCGGCCCGCCCGGTGCGTGGCTGAGCGTACCGGCCACCGCGCCACCGGACCATAGCGGACGCAGTTTCGGATCGGCGGCGACACCTAAATCGACGCGGAACACCTGACCGGTCGGACCGGTGCAGGTTGCGATATGGCGATAGCCCGAACTGTCATCGACCGCACGGCCGGCACCCATCGTCCAGTCGCCGACCCGCGCACAGGTGGCGGTCACGCGGGCGAACAACAGGTCGTCGGTGATCCGCGCCGGCAAGGGCTGCACCGGCCGGTCGAGATTGGCGCTGGCATGGGCGATCAACGCCGCCTTTTCCGCGCGGCGCTGCAACTGCCACAGCCCGAGCGCGACCATCGCCGCGACCGCCAGCAGCACGATCAGCGTGGAAAGGATCGGCGGGCGTTTCATGGGCGCGGGTCGATCCGGCCTTCGCCCGCGCCGCGCCGATATTCGAGTGCGATCAACATCCCCTTGGCGATGCGCAGGCTGCCGACCACGCCGAAGATGGTCAGCGGCACCCACAGCAGCACATGCACCCACCATGGCGGCCCCGCAGCGAGTTCGAGCCAGATGGCGAGGACGGTGATGACCGTGCCGATGCCGAGCGTCAGAAATGCCGCCGGGCCGTCACCGACGTTGAACGCGTCGAAATCGAGGCCGCAGGCCGAACAGCGACCGGCGAAGGCGACGGGACTGCGGAACAGGGTCGGTGCGGCGCAACGCGGGCACAGGCCGCGCACGCCGCAGTCGAAGGGCGCAGGGGCACCCGCGCCCGGTTGGCCGGGCATCAGCCGCCGTGGATCGGCGCGCCCCAGCCGCCCCAGACATAGATAACGACGAACAGGAACAGCCACACCACGTCGACGAAGTGCCAATACCATGCCGCCGCTTCGAAACCGAAATGCTGCTTCGGGGTGAAGTCGCCCTTATAGGCGCGGATCAGGTTGACGGCGAGGAAGATGGTGCCGACCAGCACGTGGAAGCCGTGGAACCCGGTGGCCATGTAGAAGGCCGCGCCATAGTTCAGCCCTTTGAACGGCATCGGCGCATGGACATATTCATAGGCCTGGATGCACGAGAACAGCGCGCCGAGCAGGACGGTCAGCCACAGCCCCTTCTTCACGCCGTCATTCTCCCCCACGCCGATCGCGCCCCACAGCCCTTTGAGCGCCCCGCCGCGCTGGTTGTGGATCAGCGCGTGATGCGCCCATGTCACGGTGGTGCCCGACAGCAGCAGGATGAAGGTGTTGAGCAGCGGCAGTTCGAAGGCGTTGAGCACTTCGAGACCCGCCGGCGGCCATTGTGCGACGACGGCGGTATTGCCCGCCTCGATCAGCGAGACGCCGTCTTCGTGATTATACTGGACCGCGGCGGGGAAGAGCGAGAAGTCGAACCACGACCAGAACCAGCCGACGAAGAACATCACTTCGGACGCGATGAACAGGATCATGCCATAGCGCAGGTGCAGCTGCACCACCGGGGTATGGTCGCCCGCCTTCGCTTCGCGGATCACGTCGGCCCACCAGAAGCCCATGCAGGACAGGGTCGCGATCAGGCCGGCACCGAACACGAATCCGCCGAGCGCCGCTTCGTTGAGATACATGACGCCGCCCGCCGCCATCATGAAGGCGGCCATCGAACTGGCAAGCGGCCAGATGCTGGGGGGCAGGATGTGAAAATCGTGGTTCTTCGCGCCTGCCATCATCCGTCCCTAAGCTGTTCGCGCCTTGTGCGGAGCGTGTTTGCGCGTGATCCTAGCTGGTCGTCGCGCCCGAATCCACCGGGTAAAATGTGTAGGAGAGGGTGATTGCGCGAATGTCCTTCGCATCGGGATCGTCATGGATCTTGGGATCGACGAAGAAGATCACCGGCATGCGCACCGTCTCGCCCGGTTGCAGCGTCTGCTGCGTGAAGCAGAAGCACTGGATTTTCGTGAAATATTTGCCCGCCTGGCTCGGTGTCACGTTGAAGGTGGCGGTGCCGGTGACCGGGCGACCCGACACGTTCTTGGCGGTGAAGAACGCCATGTCGCGCGCGCCGATATCGACGGTTTCCGACGCGCGTTCGGGCTTGAACTCCCATCCCAGCGCTGGATTGGTGTTGGTGTCGAACCGCACCACCACCTTGTCGCCGATGCCGCCCGGGGCCACCTGCCCACGCTGGGTCGTGCCGTTGAAGCCGGTCGCCTGACAGAACATGCGGTACAGCGGCACGCTGGCGAAACCGACGCCGGTCATGCCGACCACGCCCGCCACCGCCAGCAACGCCACGCGCAGGTTGCGGGTCACGAGCCCAGCCCTGCCTGAATCTTGACGATGGTGATCGCGAACAGCAGCACGACGAATGCGCCGAGCAGCCACGCCATCACCTTGGCCCGTTCGCGCTGCCGGGCGCGGATGCGGTCGTCGTGTTCGCTCATGCCAATATCCACCGGTCGGCGACCAGCGCGCCGAACATCGCGAAAAGATACAGGATCGAGAAGGCGAACAGCCGCTTTTCGGGCTTCATCCTGTCGTCGACCCCGGTCGAACGCAGCGCGACCTGCACCGCCAGCAACCCGAAGGTTGCGGTCAGCAGGCAGGCGGCAATGCCGTAGATCGGACCGGTCAGCCCCAGCGGCCACGGCGCGACCGCAACCGCGGCCATCGGAATCGTGTACAGCCCGATCTGGGTCCGCGTCGTCCGCTCGCCCGCGACCACCGGCAGCATCGGCACGCCGGCATTGGCGTAATCGGTCTTCACGAACAGCGCGAGCGCCCAGAAATGCGGCGGTGTCCACAGAAAGACGAGGCTGAACAGCAGGAACGGCAGCAGCGCGACGTCGCCGGTCGCCGCCGCCCAGCCGATCAGCGGCGGAAACGCGCCCGCCGCCCCGCCGATCACGATGTTCTGCGGCGTCCGGCGTTTGAGCCACACGGTATAGACCAGCACGTAGAACAGGATCGACACCGTCAGGATCGCGGCGGAGGCGAGGTTCACCGCCAGCCCCATCAGCACGACCGAGAAGATCGCGAGGCCGACGCCGAAATGCAGCGCCGATTGCCGGTCCATCCGGCCGGCGGGAAGGGGCCGGCCCTGCGTCCGCTTCATCTTGGCGTCGAGATCGGCCTCGTACCACTGGTTGAGCGCCCCCGCCGCGCCCGCACCCAGCGCGATGCACAGCACGGCGGTGAAGCCGATCACCGGATGGATCGCGACCGGCGCGGCCAGCATCCCGCACAGCCCGGTGAAGACGACCAGCGACATCACGCGTGGCTTGGTAAGAGCAAGGAAATCGCGCCACTCGGCGGGCAGGGTAATCGTCTGCGCGGTCATCGCCGTCGTATAGGCGGTTGTGGGGGCGGGGGAAAGCGGTGTGAAGTTCGCGCTGTCTCCATGGCTCTTCGTCATTCCCGCGCAGGCGGGAATCCATAGACGCAACGTCCGTAGGAGTCCCAACCGGCGTCGGCGGCTATGGACCCCCGCCTGCGCGGGGGTGACGATAGGGGGGAACCTCGTCATCCCGGCGCAGGCCGTGATCCATTGTGTCGGAGGGTCTCGAATCCATCACCGCCGTCCCCCCATCCATGGATTCCGGCCTGCGCCGGAAGGACGGACGGGGGAGCGGTCAGCGCGTTACCGGAACTTGCCCGACAGCGAGACGCCGATGATCCGCGGGTCGTTGAACACGGCGGCCATGTAATTCTCGATCACGCCCTTCAGGTTCTTTTCATTGGTGATGTTGCGCGCGAACACCGACAATTCCCATGCGTCCGACGGCGGGGCGTAGCCGATCTTCAACCCGCCTTCGAAGTTGCCGTTCGCGGTGAATTCGCGCGCGCGGTACAGGGTGAACTGCGTATAGCCCTGCAAATTCCAGTCGGTGGCGACGAACACGCGCGAACCGTCGTTCAGCGGCTGGTCCCAGCGCGCGGTCAGGTCGAGCGTATATTCGGGCGCGTTGGGCAGCGGTTCGCCGTCGATCTGCGCGAACACGTTGGTGCCGACACGGATCGTCGGGTTGTCGACGGTGCAGACGACCACGCCGTTCAGCGCGCAGACCTGTGCGAACACGCGCTTGTCGCGGATCGCCGAGTGCAGCCAGCTGCCGCCCAGACCCAGCGTCAGCTGCGGCACCGGCTTCCAGTCCAGCTCAGCCTCGACGCCGTAGGCCTGCGCCTTGTCCGCATTGAACAGCACGCCGTTGCCGTTCGAATCATTGCCGTTCAGCTGGATGTCCTTGACCCGGTAGCCGAACACGGTGGCGTTCAGGCGCAGGGTGTTGTCGATCAGGCTGCTCTTGAAACCCGTCTCGAACGACAGGATCGTTTCCGAATCGGCGGTGGTGAAGTCGGCGTTGAACACCGCCGAACGCCCCTGGATCGTCGGGCCGCGGAAGCCGCGGGCGACGCGCGAATAGAGGCTGAAATCCTCGCTGGCCTTGTACAGCAGGCTGACGTCCCAGCTCGGCTCGGTCGACGACAGCTTGACGTCGGTCCGCCCACGATAGGTGACGACATTGGCGGCGGTATTGGCGGTCTTCACCAGCCGCGTATGCTTGCTGTCCTCGGTGATGCGCGCGCCGGCGGTCAGCGTCAGCCGGTCGGTCAGGTCGTAATGCGCCTGCCCGAACGCGGCCCACGACGTGTTGACGTCGCGCAGCCGGACCCAGTTGTTCGGGTTGCGCGCCGCCGTCGTCAGGAAGAAGCCGCGCTGATAGAATTCGGTGACGTCGCGATTGTCGAAATAGAAGCCGCCGACCTGAAAGCCGAACGGGCCGGTCCCGGTCGAGGCAAGGCGGATTTCCTGCGACCATTGGTCGAGGTCGCGGATGTTGCCGCGGCTCTGGCCGAAACCGTTGGCAACGCCGTTCACCGGGAACAGTGCGGCGGCACCGCCATCGGTATCGCCACGGCTCGACCCGCTGGTCGTCTCGTACGCAGTGATCGAGCTGAGCATGACCGGCCCGATGTCGAACGCCATCCGCGCCGACGCACCATAGGTGTCGTATGCCTGCGGATTGTTGCCGCCTTCGTCGAGCGCGATGCGATCGCGCGGTTCGGCCGACACGTCGTTCGACCCACGCTTCAACGCGGCCCGGTGGAAGATGGTCGAGGTGCCTTCATACCAGCGGGCATGGCCCGACAGATCGATGGTGACCGCATCGGTCGGCTGGGCGCGCACCTGCACGC
Source organism: Sphingomonas sp. Leaf5 (assembly GCF_001421155.1). NCBI lineage: Bacteria > Pseudomonadati > Pseudomonadota > Alphaproteobacteria > Sphingomonadales > Sphingomonadaceae > Sphingomonas > Sphingomonas sp. Leaf5. The sequence continues at coordinate 241,237 of NZ_LMJZ01000012.1, forward strand.
GCAGGTTGCGATCGTCGAAGCCGCCCATCGCGTTCTTCTTGGGCGTCTGGGTATTGTCGGCGCTGACGCCGGCATAGGTGTTGTCGACCCAGTCGTCGCGGTGCTGGACCAGCGCCGACACGCGGACCATCAGCCCGTCGGTGATCGGACCACCGACGCCGGCATCGAAGCTGGCGCTGTTATACGTGCCGTAGGACGCCTGTGCCCGGCTCTGGAACGTGGCCGAGGGGCGGATCGTGTCGAACTTGATGATGCCGGCGGTGGTGTTGCGCCCGAACAGCGACCCCTGCGGCCCGCGCAGCACCTCGACCTGCTGAACGTCATAGACCGGGTTCGATTTCAGGACGACGTGTTCGAGGATCACATCGTCCTGGATCACCGTCACCGGCTGCGACGCGCCGAGATAGAAATCGATATTGCCGAGCCCGCGAATGTAGAAGCGCGGGAAGATGCGACCGGTCGTCGTTTCGGCATAGAGGCCGGGGATGCGGCCCGACAGCGACAGCAGCGTGTCCTCGCCGCCCGACTGGAACTGACGGAGGTCGTCGCCGGTCGCGACGCCGACCGACAGCGGCGTGTCCTGCAACCGTTCCTCGCGGCGTTCGGCGGTGACGACGATATCGTCTAGACCGGCCTCGGTCGCGGGTTCCGCGGGTGTCGGCGCGGTCTGCGCGAATGCCGGTGTGGCGAGCGCGATCAGTGCGGCGCTGGCGAGCAGCGGCAAACGGGTGTTCATCTCGGTTCCTTCCCTGTGACGGATGGACCCGCTGCCGTACCGCCGCCCGTGGTTCCCCCGAACCCGAACGACTAACTATCTGTACGGCATGGCGGACCATCCCCGGCGGGCGCGCTAGGACCGAGTTATGGCAATAGCATGACAGCGATATTCGTTATGCGATCAGACGAACCCCTGACCCCAGCTCGATTTGTCGTAATTGCCGATATTGGGCAGCACCGTCGACATGTCGCCGTCCGACACGCCGAACCAGCGCGCCAGCGTCGACGCATATTGATCGACCGACATCGTCGGGATCAGCCGCCCCTGTCCCACGTCGTCCGGGGTGTTGGTGCCGACCAGCGGGGCGGTGCCGTACAGCCGCTTGCCCTTGACCGCGCCGCCCATCACGAAATGCATCGATCCCCAGCCATGGTCGCACCCATTGCCGTTCGACGGCAGCGTCCGCCCGAAATCCGAACCGGTGAAGGTCGTCACCTTGTCGGCGACGCCCAGCGCGGCGGTGGTGTCGTGGAACGCGCGCATCGCGTCGGCCAGTTTGCCGAGCAGGCGCGGCTGGTTCGATGCGAGATTGTCGTGCAGGTCGAACCCGCCCATCGACACGAAGAACACCTGGCGCTTCGTCCCCAGATCCCCCGAGATCGCGATCATCCGCGCGACCATCCGCAGCTGGTCGGCAAGGCCGTTATCGTCGGGGAATAGCGGGAAGTTCGCCTCCGGAACCCCCGCCAGACCGTTGGCGAGCTGGACCTGCGTATCCATCGCCCGCTTGTTGATCCGCGCATATTCGCCGCCGAACATGTGCGGATTGGTGTCGGTCATCATCTGGCGCAGCGTCTGCGCGGCGACGGTCGATCCATAGAGCGACGTGGCGTTGCGCAGCAGCGGGACGGGGCCGCCGGTGCCGACATTATACTGGATCGCGTTACGGCCCGACAGGAAGACGGCGTTGCCCGATGCGTTGATGCAGGTGACCGCCGACGTGCCGTTGCCCGACTGGAACAGATCGCCGATCCGGCCGCCCCAGCCCGAGCCGGCCCCTTCGGGGCTCGACGCCTGAAAGAAGCTCTGCTGGTCGTTATGGCTGAACAGCTTGGGCGGCAGGCGCACCGACTTGTTCTGATATTGCGCCTTGGTCGTCGGCTGGATCAGCGTGCCGACGTTCATCGCCACCGCCATCCGCCCGGCATCGAACAACGGGCCGAGCGGGGCCATCGCCGGTGCCAGCGCATAGGCCCGCCCGCCAAGGTCGGCGGTCGGCAGCAGGACGGTCGGTGCCAGCGCCTCGCGCGAGAAGGCGAGCGAGCTGCGCAGCGACGCATATTTGGCGTGGCTGGTCGGATCATAGGGGACCAGCGTGTTGAAATGGTCGTTACCGCCCGCAAGGAAGATGCAGACCAGCGCCTTGTAATCATTGGCGGTGGCCGCCGCCGCCTCGCCGATCGCGCCGAGGCTGGTGACGAACGGGGCTGCGACCCCGGCCACGCCGAACAGGGCGGAGCGTTGCAGGAACGCGCGGCGGGATACGTCGGTCAGGATGGTCGGAGCGTTCATTTCAGCACCAGATAATCGGGCGAGGCAAGGGTCAGCAGGATCGCGACCCCGGTTCGGTTGAGCGTGGCGTTGTTCGCGGTGAGCGGTATGCTGTCGACCGCGGCCCGGATCGACGCGAGCGTCGACGCGCGCAGCTGTCCGGCGGCGAGGATCAGGTTGACCTCGTCGACCAGCTTCGCGCTGTCCGACGCCAGCGCCATCATCGGCGCGTAATCCGCCTTGGTATCGCCGGTGCCGCCGCCGACCAGCGACTGCATGTAATTGATGTAGGCGATGTTGGTCTGTTCGCTCGACATCAGGAATTCGGGTGCGGTCAGCCCGGCCTGCACCATCGCCGTTCCCGGCGGGGTGAAGCCCGGCCGGACGAAGCCGAACACGCTGGCGGCGCGCCCGATGCCCTGCCCCAGCCGGGTGGTGGTGCTGGTCGTGTCGCCGATCGCCCATGCGTCGCTGGGCGAGGTGACGCCGAACGCACGCGCCCAGTTGGTCAGCCGCAGCACCGGTTCGCGCAGGCGGCCGGCGGTGGTGCTGGCCAGCGCGGCGGCTTCGTCGCGCGCTTCGGGGTCGAGCAGGATCGCGCGGATCACCGCTTTCATGTCGCCGCGCACGCCGCTGCCGTTATTGGCGAAGGCGGCGGAGACGCGCCCGACATAGGCGGGACTGGGGTTGGAGGTGACCAGCCGCTGGATCAGCTGCTTCGACACGAACGGCGCGACGTTGGGATGGCGGAAAATAACGTCGAGCGCCGCGTCGAGCGCGGCCATGCCGCCCCCCGATACCGTCGCGCCAAGGAAGGTCGCCGATCCGGTTTCGTTGTTCGCCGCGTTCAGGATCAGCGGCTGGCGCATCCGGTCGGGGGTCGTCGTATCGCTGCTGACAAGCTGCAATCCGGTGAAGATGCGGGCCAGCTGCGACACGTCGTCGAGCGTATAGGTTTCGAGCGCCTGTCCGTTCGACATGCGGACGGTGCCGTCCTGTTCGAGCTGATTCACGCCGAGCGTAAACAGCTGCATCAGTTCGCGCGCATAATTCTCGTCGGGCAGGCTGCCGGTCGACGGATTGCCCTTCTTGCTGTTCACGAACGTCAGGAACATGCCCATCGCCGCGTTCCGGCTGATCGCACCCAGCAGATCGCGGTAGTTGCCGAACGCGTTATCTGCCAGCACGTCGGTGTACGCCGCAACCGCCAGCGACCGCCAGCTGATGTTCAGCGCGCCCATGCCGACCACCAGATAGTCGAGCAGCGCCACCGTCACCCGTTGGCGCAGCGCATCGGGGCCGGCGATCACCTGCCGCCAGACGCTGGCGTCATAGCCGCTCTGGACGTTGATCTTGTTCGCCTCGGCATAGCCGTTGGCGACCATCCAGTCCCAGTGGCTGGTTGGGCGGGGGACCGCGAACTGTGCCTCGATCCAGCCGGCGATCCCGGTGTTCAGCACCGAATCGATGCCGGTGCGGGTCGCGCCCATCGTCGCCTGCGCCAGGAAGCGGCTGGCGCTGCGGGCGTTCAGGGCGGCGACGGTAGGGGTCGGGGTCGGCGTGGGGGCGGGCGTCGGCGTAGGGCTGGGGCCGGCGACGGTCACCGTGCCGGGGCCCGAGCCGCCTCCGCCCGAATCGCATGCCGCCAGCAAGGCGGCAGCGGCGACCACGCCGTGCTTCGCCGCGAAGCCCGAAGCGGGCAAGGCATCGACGGGCAGCGCCCGCGTCGCCTGTTCAGAAACCGGTGTCCGATCAGCGGTGTCGATGATCGTTTCGTCGCCCAACATGGCAATCCCCTGTACGCTGACGACGGGGATAGCGGCCTATGGTTGGGGAATGATTAACATGCGGATTTTCCTGCGGATTCATGGTTTACCGGCCGTTAACGCGACGGTTGCGCAGCCGTATCGAGCCCTGTGAAACCCCAAAAAAACGCCCCGGATCGCTCCGGGGCGTTTGCTGTTTCGATCGGGCCGTCGGGTCAGTCGACCTTGGGCAGGGTTTCGAACTGGTGGAAGGGCGGGGGCGACGACAGCGTCCATTCGAGCGTCGTCGCACCGTCGCCCCATGGATTGTCCGCCGCCTTGCGCCCGCCGATCAGCGAGATGACGACGTTGACGAAGAAGAACACCATGCCGATCGCCATGATGCCGTATCCGGCCGAGGCGATGTGGTTGAAGAAGGCATAGGCGTCCGGATAGTCCGGATAGCGCCGCGGCATGCCCTGCGCGCCGAGGAAGTGCATCGGGAAGAACATGACGTTCACGCCGATGAAGAACACCCAGAAGTGCAGCTTGCCGAGCAGTTCGTTGTACATCTTCCCCGACATCTTCGGGAACCAGTAATAGAAGCCGGCGAACAGCGCGAACACAGCCCCCAGCGACAAGACGTAGTGGAAGTGCGCAACGACATAATAGGTGTCGTGCAGCACGTCGTCGACGCCGCCATTGGCCAGCACGACGCCGGTCACGCCGCCGACCGTGAACATGAAGATGAACCCGATCGCCCACAGCATCGGCGTGGGGAAGCGCAGGCTGCCGCCCCACATCGTCGCGATCCACGAGAAGATCTTGATGCCGGTCGGCACCGCGATGATCATCGTCGCTGCGGTGAAATACATCTTGGTGTTCACGCTCAGGCCGGTCGTGAACATATGGTGCGCCCACACGACGAAGCCGACCGCACCGATCGCGACCATGGCATAGGCCATGCCGAGATAGCCGAACACCGGCTTGCGGCTGAACGTCGCGACGATGTGGCTGATGATGCCGAACCCCGGCAGGATCATGATGTAGACTTCGGGGTGACCGAAGAACCAGAACAGATGCTGGTACAGGATCGGATCGCCGCCGCCGGCCGGATCGAAGAAGGTGGTGCCGAACTTGCGATCGGTCAGCAGCATGGTGATCGCCGCGGCGAGCACCGGCAGCGCGAGCAGCAGCAGGAACGCGGTGACCAGCACCGACCACACGAACAGCGGCATCTTGTGCAGGGTCATGCCCGGCGCGCGCATGTTGAAGATGGTGGTGATGAAGTTGATCGCGCCCAGGATCGACGACGCACCGGCGAGGTGCAGCGACAGGATCGCCATGTCTACCGAGGGACCGGGCTCGCCATAGGTCGACAGCGGGGCATAGACCGTCCAGCCGGTACCCGCCCCGCCGCCGAACATCGTGCTGCCCAGCAGCAGCGCGAAGGCGGGGATGAGTAGCCAGAACGAGATGTTGTTCATGCGCGGGAACGCCATGTCGGGCGCGCCGATCATGATGGGCACGAACCAGTTGCCGAAGCCCCCGATCATCGCCGGCATGACCATGAAGAACACCATGATGAGGCCATGCGCGGTAATCAGCACGTTCCAGAAATGGAGCGCCTGATCGCCTTCATGTCCCGACAGCCATGGCAGCCACTGAATGCCCGGTTCGGCGAGTTCGAGGCGCATCACCCCCGAAATTGCCCCGCCGATAATCCCCGCGACGATCGCGAAGATCAGGTACAGCGTCCCGATATCCTTGTGGTTGGTCGACATGAACCAGCGGGCGAAGAACGCCGGCTTGTGATCGGCATCGTGGTGATGCGCGTCGTGGCCGTGCCCGTGCGCGTCGAACGCGTGGTGGCCAGAAAGGGCGGAATCGGTCATCTTACTGGTCCACGTTGCCGACGCCGCCGCCGTTGCCGGTGGCGCGCTGGGTGGAGGGAGAGGCGGCTTCGGTCGCGTTGACGACCGGCGTCGACGCGTCGCTGGCGGTGTTGCCGGCTTCCGACGTGGCGTCGGCGGCATCGGCACCCGGCTGCGGGATCACGGCGTTGCTGGGGGCGGCGGCCTGTGCCGGGCTGGGCAGCGTGCCGCCTTTGGCACGGATCCACTGGTTGAACTGCGCGACCGGCACCGCTTCGACCGCGATCGGCATGTAAGCATGGCGCGCACCGCACAGCTCGCTGCACTGGCCGAAATACAGGCCCGGCTTTTCGATGGTGAAGCTGGTTTCGTTCAGCCGTCCGGGTACCGCGTCGAGCTTGATCCAGAAGGCGGGCATCGCCCAGCTATGGATCACGTCGGTGGCGGTGGTGATCAACCGGATCGGCACGCCGACCGGCAGCACGATGCGATTGTCGACCGCGAGCAGGCGGGGACCGTCGGCATCGGTACGGAACCGCTGGCCCGGACCGACTTCATTGCGTTCCTTCAGCATGTTGGCGGTCACCGACACGCCGCCATAATCGGGATATTCGTAGGACCAGAACCACTGGTTGCCGATCGCCTTCAGCGTCACCGCATTGTCGGGCGCGGGCTTGAACTGGCGCGCGAGCAGCCCGATCGACGGTACCGCGATCGCGGCAAGGATCAGCACCGGGGCGGCGGTCCAGATGATTTCGATAACGGTGTTGTGCGACGTCTTCGACGGGACCGGGTTCGCCTTCTCCCGGAATCGGAACGCGACATAGCCGAGCAGGAACAGCACCAGCAGCGAGATGACGACGATCACCGGCATCAGGATGTTGTTGTGGAACGCCTTCCCCTCGCGTCCGTTCGGCGTGACCTGGGTCTGCAGGTCGATCATGCGGTCGGTCGGCTGGCCGATATTCGGTGTCGCGACCATGCGCGGCGATCCGTCGGCATTGAGCGTCGGGTCCTGCACCGCGGGCGGCGTCGGGGCCGCGGCGGTCGCCGGCGGCGTCACCTGTCCGGTCGGATTGGCCTCCGCCGATCCCGGCGGCGGTGCGCCTGCCTGCGGCGCGGTCGCTACCGCGCCGGTGCCCGGCGTTATTGCCGCTGGCTGCTGCGCATAGGCGGTTCCCGCCAATGCCGCGGCAGCCGCGTAAACAAACATCCTCATCCCAATGCTTCGCATCGTGTCGTGTCACCCCGTTACAAGTTATGCTGCACGCTTCTTGACCGGCGTGGTCGCATAGGGCGGGCGTTTGGAAACCCTAACCCTCCGGGCTATACGCGGCATGTCGCCCGGCCTCAAGCGATGGTTGCGAACGTACCCGGTGCCGGACTAATGCGGGGCGCGACGGCAACCGGCGGGATGACAGCCATGAACGACGACGCGATCCTCGACGAATTCCGGCAGGCGGAAGCGCTGCTGGAGGGGCATTTCATCCTGTCGTCGGGCCTGCGCTCGTCCCGCTATCTGCAATGCGCGCGCGTGCTGATGGACCCGCGCCGTGCCGCACGGCTGTGCGACGAACTGGCGGCCCGGTTGCCCGCCGATGTCCGCGACTCGATCGACGTCGTGATCTCGCCGGCGATGGGCGGGGTGATCGTCGGGCACGAGATGGGCCGGTCGCTGGGCGTGCCCGCCATGTTCCTCGAACGGCCGACCGGCACCTTCGAACTGCGCCGCGGCTTCCGCATCGATGCCGGCACCCGCGTGCTGATGATGGAGGATGTCGTGACCACCGGCCTGTCGTCGCGCGAGGCGATCGCCGCGATCGGGGCGGCGGGCGGCACGGTCGTGGCGGCGGCGTCGCTGGTCGACCGGTCGAACGGCGGGGCGGATATGGGTGTGCCGTTCTTCCCGTTGATCCGCCTCGACGTGCCGAGCTATCAACCCGATGCGCTGCCCGCCGATCTGGCGGCGATCCCGGCGATCAAGCCGGGGAGCCGCGCGGCATGAGCGAGCCACTGCGCCTCGGCGTCAACATCGATCACGTCGCAACCGTCCGCAACGCGCGCGGCTCGGGCTATCCCGATCCGGTACGTGCCGCGCTGCTGGCGGCGGAGCATGGCGCGGACGGGATCACCGCCCATCTGCGCGAGGATCGCCGCCATATTACCGACGACGATATCGCGCGGCTGTCGGCGGAACTGACCGTACCGCTCAACCTAGAAATGGCGGCGACCGACGAGATGCTGGGCATCGCGCTGCGCCATCGCCCGCACGCCGCCTGCATCGTGCCCGAAAAGCGTGAGGAGCGCACGACCGAGGGCGGGCTGGATGCGGCCGGGCAGCACAACACGCTGGCCCCGATGATGCGCGAACTGGGCGCTGCACGGATACGGGTATCGCTGTTCATCGAACCCGATGCGGAGCAGATCGCGGCGGCGGTGGCGCTCGGCGCACCGGTGGTCGAACTGCACACCGGCCGTTATGCCGAATTGTCCGGTAACGAACAGGTCGCCGAACTCCGACGTATCGCCGATGCAGCGGCGCTGGCGGCGAAGAACGGGATCGAGGTCCATGCCGGCCACGGCCTGACGTTCGACAATGTCGTGCCCGTCGCCGCGATCCCGCAGGTGCGTGAGTTGAATATCGGCCATTTCCTGATCGGCGAGGCGATCTTCGGCGGGTTGGGGCCGATGGTGCGGCGGATGAAGGATTTGATGGAAACCGCACGGTGAGGGCCGTGCAAATCCTCCCCAAGCGTGCTTGGGGAGGGGGACCGCCGCCGAAGGCTGTGGTGGAGGGGCGGCGCGTAGCGCCGGCTGCGCCGACGCCCCCTCCACCATGCTATGCATGGTCCCCCTCCCCATCTGCGATGGGGAGGATTTCATGATCGTCGGTCTTGGCTCCGATCTCTGCAACATCGACCGCATCCAGTCGTCGCTCGACCGGTTCGGCGATCGCTTCCTTCAGCGGGTCTTCACCGACGTCGAACAGGCGAAGGCCGCCAGGCGTCCCTTCACCCGCGCCGGTACGCTCGCCAAGCGGTTCGCCGCCAAGGAAGCCTTTTCCAAGGCGGTCGGCACCGGCTTTGCGCAGGGCGTGTTCATGCGCGACATCGGCGTCGTCAACGCCGCGTCGGGCGCGCCGACGCTGGCATTGACCGGTGGCGCGAAAGCGCGGCTTGACGCGATGATGCCGGCGGGCCACGTCGCGAAGGTGCATCTGACGATGACGGACGATCAACCCTGGGCGCAGGCATTCGTCATCATCGAAGCGGTGCCGGCAACAGAGTAGGACGTTCGATGGCCGATCATCTGGCGCTGGAGAACCAGGGAGTTCCCGCGTCGTCGCCGACCCCGGCGCCCGCCCACCATCATCCGCGCCGCGCGCGGCTCGACTGGAAGGGCGAAGTGCGCGGGCTGTTCTGGCTGTTGCTGGTGGTGCTGGGTTTCCACAGCTTCATCGCCAAGCCCTTCTACATTCCGTCCGAATCGATGCTGCCGGGGTTGCGGGTCGGTGATCGGCTGGTGGTGAGCAAATATGCCTATGGCTGGTCGTTCGTCTCGCCGACCATTCCCAATCCGGTGGCGATGTTCCGCGACATCGTCCTGCATCAGCCGCAGGATACGTGGAGCGTCCAGTTGCCGGCATGGCGTGGCCGGCTGTGGGGTTCGCTGCCCGAGCGCGGCGACGTGGTCATCGTCAAGCCTCCGGGAAGCAACACCGACCTTATCAAGCGTGTCATCGGCCTGCCGGGCGACCGGCTGGAGGTGGCGGGGGGTGTCGTCTACATCAACGACGTCGCCATCCCGCGCAAGGCGATGGGCGATGCGATGATCCCGGTCGACGCGAATACCCGCTGCGATCCCGATCAGTATCCGGGCGCGCTGGTGCAGACCGACAAGGGTGCGTTCTGTCGCCTGCCGATGTACCGGGAAACGCTGCCGAACGGGCGGCAATATGACACGATCGACTTCCGGTATTCGCAGGGCGACAATTTCGCGCCGATCGTGATCCCGGCCAACCACGTCTTCCTGATGGGCGACAATCGCGACAACAGCGCCGACAGCCGCTTTTCGGAAGCCGAGCGGGGCCTGGGCGGACCGGTGCCGTGGGAGAATATTGGCGGACGCGCCGAGTTCATCACCTTCTCGCTCGACGGCACGACCAGCCTGAACCCGGCGACTTGGTTCAGTTCGTTCCGCAGCGGCCGCGCGGGCACCTCGCTGGTGCCGGCGAGCGGAGCCGCGCAGTGAGCGACGTGACGCTGTACGACTATTTCCGGTCGTCGGCGGGGTATCGCGTCCGCATCGCGCTCAACCTCAAGCGCGTCGCCCATGACCGGGTCGAGATTTCGCTGGTGCAGGGTGAACAGCGCCGGGCCGAGCATCTGGCGCGCAATCGCCAGGGACTGGTCCCGGCGCTGGTGCTGTCCGACGGTACGGTGCTGATCCAGTCGCTGGCGATCCTCGACTGGCTCGACGGCACCTATCCCGAGCCGCGCCTGTTTCCGTCCGATCCGCTGGCGCGCGCGCAGGCGATGGCGCAGGCGCTGGTGATCGTCGCCGACATCCACCCGATCGACAATCTGCGGGTGTTGCAGCGGCTCGAAAGCCAGTTCGGGGCCGATGCCGGGGCCAAGGCGGACTGGTATCGCCACTGGATCGCGCTGGGGCTGGATGCGCTGGAGGCAAGCGCGCCGACCGACGGATTCTTCGGGGATACGGCACCGGGCGTGGTCGATTGCTGCCTCGTGCCGCAACTCTACAATGCGCGACGGTTCGAACTCGACCTGTCGCCATGGCCGAAACTGGTCGCGATCGACGCGCGGGCCGCGCACTTGCCCGCCTTTGCCGCCGCGCATCCCGACCGGGTGGCCGACCGGATGGCACCTGCGGCATGAGGCTGGCGAACGCCGGGCCAAGCGCGTAGGACGTCGCGCGACATGGTAAGCGATACCGAGGCCGTACGGGGTGGTCCCGACCTTGCCGGGCTGGAACCGATGGAGCGGTTCCGCCCGCGCTGGCCGCGTATGCTGGGTGCGGCGCTGTCGGCGCTGATGATCGTCGGGCTGGCGTGGGAGCTGTTCGACCATGGCTGGGCCGGGGTCGAACTGGCCGCGCCGGATTCGCCGTGGTTCTATGTGTTCTTCGCGCTTGCCTATCTCTCGCCGCCGCTGTTCGACTTCGTCATCTTTCGCGCACTGTGGCGGTTGCCGTTCGACGGCTTCGGGGCGCTGGTGCGCAAGCGGATCGCGAACGACGTCGTCATCGGCTATTCGGGCGACGTGTTCTTCTATGCCTGGGCGCGTGCCCGGCTGAAGATGGTGACGGCACCGTTCGGCGCGGTGAAGGACGTGACGATCCTGTCGGGGATCGCCGGCAATATCGTGACCGTGGCGATGCTGGCGGTGGCGCTGCCCTTTGCGTTCGAATTGTTCACGCCGCCGCAATTGCGGATGCTGGCATGGTCGGCAGCGGTCGCGGTCGGGATTTCGGGCGTGCTGCTGTTATTCTCTCGGCGGGTGTTTTCGCTGCCGGCACCGACGCTCGGCTGGATCTTCGGCGTGCATTGCACGCGCCTGATCCTCGGGTCGCTCGCCTTCGGCATCGCCAGCTATTTTGCGATGCCGCTGGTGTCGATCAAATGGTGGCTGTTCCTCGCCGCCGGGCGTCTCGTGGTGGCACGGCTGCCGCTGTTGCCGAACAAAGACCTTCTTTTCGCCAACTTCGCGATTATGTTCATCGGGCATGGCGAAGCCCTGTCCGACCTCGTCGCGTTCGTCGCGACCCTCACCCTGTTTACCCACGCGGTGTTGATGGCGGCATTCGGGCTTCCTGCGCTCGCAAGGAAAGAATGATGCAATTGCCCATGACGCTGCTCGGTGCGGCGTTGCTCGTCGCGACGCCCGCCGCCGCGCAATCGATCGGCGGCGATGCCGCCGCGTGCAACAGCGGGCAGGGACCGGCGATCCGCGTCAACGTCGTCGGGCTGAAGGACCGGACCGGCCGGCTGAAGCTGGAACTGTACCCGGCGAACGACGATGATTTCCTGAAGGACGATCACGATCTGCGCGCCGAAGGCAAATTCTTTCGCCGGATCTGGGCCGACATGCCCGCGTCCGGGGCGGTGCAACTGTGTATCCGCGCGCCATCGCCCGGCCGTTACGCGCTGCTGTTCACCCATGATCGCGACGGCCGCAACAAGTTCAATTTCATGCGCGACGGCGCGGGGTTTCCGGGCGCGGGCAAGCTCGGGCGCGCCCGGCCGAAGCTGGCACAGGCGATCGTCACCGTGCCCGCGGGCGTGACGACGACGACGGTGCGCGCCCAATATCTGCGCGGACTGGGCGGTTTCGCCCCGCTGGGCTGACCGATCCGATGCGCGTCGTCGACGTCAACGAATTCTATTCGCCCACCGGCGGCGGGGTCCGCACCTATATCGATCACAAGATGACGATCATGGCCGAACTGGGCCATGAACTGATCGTCATCGCGCCGGCCAAGCACAATGCCGTCGAGGAACGCCCCGGCGGCGGTCGCATCCATTGGGTGAAGGCACCGACGCTGGTCCTCGACCCCAATTACGGTATCTTCCTGCGCGGCGGGGCGATCCACGCGCTGCTCGACGAACTGCATCCCGACGTGGTCGAGGCGTCGAGCCCGTGGCGGCCTGCCACCATCGTCGCCGACTGGTCGGGCGATGCGGTGAAGGTCTATTTCGCGCATAACGACAATGTCGGTGCCTATCCGCTGCGCTGGTTCGAACGCATGGCCAGCCGGGAGCGGATCGAGGAGGCGTTCATGTGGTGGACGCGCTACATGGCGCGCTACCTTGCCAGGATGGATGCGTTCGTCACCAACGGCCCGGCCCTCGAAAAGCGCCACGCCGCACGCGGGCTGACGGTCCATGCGTCTATGCCGCTCGGCATTCAGCGCGGTTTCTTCTCGCCCGAACATCGCGACGAACAATTGCGCGCGTCGCTGCTCGAACAACTGGGCCTGCCGCCCGAGGGGCATTTGCTGCTGGGGCTGGGGCGGCACCATGCCGAGAAACGCTGGCCGATGATCTTCGATGCGGTCGAGATGGCGGGCGAGCATCTGCCGGTCGGGATGATCCAGATCGGCAGCGGCGTGCATACCCGCCGGCTGGAACACCGGTTGCGCAACAGCCCGCATATCAGGCTGTTCCGGCCGGTGTACGACCGGGTGCGGCTCGCCCGGATCATGGCCAGTTGCGACGCGCTGATCCACGGATCGGATGCCGAACCGTTCGGACTGGTCGGGCTGGAGGGTCTGGCGTCGGGCCTGCCGCTGATCGTACCCGACGAGGGCGGGTGCGCCGAGATCGCCGAGCCGGGCTTTGCCGAAACTTATGCCGCGCGCGATCCCCGATCGGCGGCGGACGCGATCGCGCGGCTGTTCGCGCGCGACTATGATGTGGTGAAGGCGGCGGCCAACGAAGCGGCGGCGCGGGTCAGGACCGATCGCGACCATACGATCGAACTAATGCGCTATTACGAGGGGCTGGTGGCGGAAAAGGCGCAGCGGTTTCCCGAATGGTTCGCTCGCGGCTGACGAGCGGGTTTCAAGCGGTTTTTCGGAAACTCGCGAAAGAGCGAGTTTCAGGCGGTACCGGCCCGCTCCCCCACCCGGCCACCCACACGGTATCCTCGATGGGTGGCCGGGTGGGGGAGCGGGCCGGTACCGCGAAATGCGTTTCGACGCATTTCCAAACGGCTTCTCAGGCGGCGTGCGCGACGTTCGCCCGCCGCGCCTGCTTGGCGGCGTAGAGCGCTTCGTCGGCCTGCTGCATCGCGCCCTGCAGGGTCGCCGATCCGGGCGGGCAGGGGGCGATGCCGATGCTGGCAGACCATGGCGGCAGGGTCGCCGGACCACGCGGCGCCGCAGCGAGGTGGCGGCGCAGTCCGGCCGCCAGCACCTCGTCATCGGCCGCGAACAGGATCACGAACTCGTCACCGCCCAGCCGGACTACATCGGCACCATGGGCATCGGTCCAGCGGTGCAGATGCGCGGCGAAATCGACCAGTAACCGGTCGCCCGTCGCATGGCCGCAGCGGTCGTTGACGCCCTTGAACCCGTCGAGGTCGATCATCGCCACCGCGCATCCCGCCATGGCCCGCTGGGGCTCGACCGTGCCCAGCCAGTGGCGGTTGCACAGCCCGGTCAGCCCGTCGCACGACGCCGCTCGACGCAACCGTTCCATCGCCAGCATCCCCGGCATTGCCAGCATCATCAGGTCCATCGCCAGCATCAGCACCGGCTGCGTCAGCCACAGCCATGTCGCCAGCACGTCCAGCGTCGAGCCCGGCGTCCATGCCGAGATCAGGACGGTGGCATAGCTCGGCAGATGGGCGATCTGCGCGATGCCGATCGCCTTCGCCCATGCCCCTGTCCGGCGGGCGACCGTCCCGACGATCAGCGCCACGCCGCAGCTGGCCAGCACGATCGTCAGCCCGATCCCGCCCGCCATCCGCTGCATCGACGCCCCGGCCGGAGTGGTCATGCCGGGCAGGGCGAGCGCGCTGGCGACATAGAGCAGCGGCGGCAACAGCAGCAGCAGCGTCATCCAGCGGCACCATGGCCGCAGCCCGGCGAAGTCGCGCAGCCCGGCAAAGGTGAGCACGGTCGCGGTGCTCGACGCCCCGAACAGCAGCGCGCCGACCGCCACCGGCACCGGCTGCGGCAATTCGTTGAAGCCGATGACGCCGACGACATAGACGAACCGGCTCGCCGCCCACAACAGCCAGAATTGTTCGCCCGGCTGCCGTCGCCACAGGCCGACGAACGTCGCCGCAAAGCACAGGCTGACGACGACGGCGCACAGGCTCAGCGTCGTTTGGTCGGGTACCTGAAACATCCTCCGGCTTTATCCTGTCCGCAAAATCGACGGGCAGGATTGCACGGGTGCGTTGAGAAACGATGAAAACCCGCTTAGCCGAGCGACTTCCCCACCTGTTCCAGCATATCCTTCGACAGGCCCGGCACCGACAGGATCCGTTCCAGCGCCGCGCGCATCAGGCCGCCGCGCGCACCGTCGAATCGCCGCCAGCGGGCCAGCGGCGGCAGCATCTTCGCCGCCGTCTGCGGATTGATCCGGTCGAGCGCGATCAACTGGTCGGCAAGGAAGCGATAGCCGGCACCATCGGCCCGGTGGAACGCCTTCTGATTCATGCTGAACGCGCCGATCAACGCGCGGGCACGATTGGGATTGGTCAGCGTGAAGTCGCGGTGGCCGGCGAGGTCGGCGACCTGTTCGAACGCATCGGCGCGCGTCGACAGCGCCTGTGTCGTGAACCATTTGTCGAGCACCAGCGCATTGTCGCGATACCGGTTGTAGAAGATGTCGAGCGCGGCGACGCGGTTGTCCGAGTCCGAGTTGACCAGCGTCATCAACGCGCCCTGCCGGTCGGTCATGTTGTCGGCCTGCCGGAACTGGGCAAAGGCGAGGTCGTCGGCATCGCTCGCCCCCGATGCCGCAATATAGCCCAGCGAAACCGTGCGCAGCCGGCGCTTGCCCTTGGCATCGGGCGTATATTCGAACGCTTCCGCTTCGGTCGCGGCATAGGCCGCGCGCCATTCGGTCAGCAGCGCGCGGCCGATATCGGCGCGCAACGCTTCGCGCGCGGTGAAGATCGCGTCGGGATCGACCACCCCCATCTGATCGCCGACGAAGCTGTCGGAGGGGAGCAATACCGCCTCTGCGACGAATGCCCGGTCGAGCCGGTCGTCGGTCAGCGTGTTGCCGACCGCCTCGACTACCGCCGCATGGTCGCCGTGCCCGCTCGCGACCGAGGCGACCAGCGTGTCGAGCATCAATTGCTGCATCGCTTCGTACCGGGCAAAGGGATCGTCGTCCTGCGCGCTGAGAAAGGCGAGGTCGGCCGATCCGCGATCGGTCTCGACGATGACCGGTGCCGAAAAGCCGCGATTGATCGACAGGACCGGGCGTTCGGCGACGGTTTCAAAGGTGATCGACCCCTGTTCCTCGTCGAGGATGAAGAGATGTTCGTCGCTCAGCGCGCGGCCGGTCTCCGCCCCGAACAGGCGAACGCGCAGCGGCAGCACCATCGGCAGCTTGGAGGTCTGGCCCGGCGTCGGCGGCACGGTCTGGGTCAGCGACAGCGTCGCCCGCCCGCCGCCGGCTTCGTGCGCCAGCGTCGCGGCGACGCGCGGGGTGCCGGCCTGCTGGTACCAGCGGCGGAACCGGGTCAGGTCGATGCCCGATGCGTCCTCCATCGCCACTACGAAATCCTCGCAGGTCGCCGCCGTCCCGTCATGGCGGCTGAAATACAGGTCGGTGCCGGCCCGGAACGCGGTCTCGCCCAGGATCGTCGCGATCATGCGGACGACCTCCGCCCCCTTGTTATAGATGGTGGCGGTGTAGAAGTTGCTGATCTCCTGATAGGAATCCGGCCGGATCGGATGGGCGAGCGGGCCGGCATCCTCGGGGAACTGCGATGCGCGCAGCGACCGGACATCCTCGATCCGCTTGACCGCCGCCGACCCCTGATCGGCGGAGAATTGCTGGTCGCGCAGGACGGTGAAACCCTCCTTCAACGACAGCTGGAACCAGTCGCGACAGGTGACGCGGTTGCCCGACCAGTTGTGGAAATATTCATGGGCGACGACGGCGGCGATGCCGTCATAATCATAATCGGTCGCGGTATCGGGATCGGCGAGGATGTAGCGGCTGTTGAAGATGTTCAGCCCCTTATTCTCCATCGCGCCGAAATTGAAATCGTCGACCGCGACGATGTTGAACACGTCCAGATCATATTCGCGGCCATAGACGCGTTCGTCCCATGCCATCGACGTCTTGAGCGCGCGCATCGCATGGTCGGTCTTGGCCAGATCGGGCGCACGTACCCAGATGCCGAGTTCCACCTCGCGCCCCGATGCGGTCACGAACTGCGCACGATTGGCGACCAGATCGCCGGCGACCAGCGCGAAGAGATAACAGGGCTTGGGGAACGGATCGGACCATTCGGCCCAGTGGCGTCCATCGTCCAGATCGCCCGCCGCCACCGGATCGCCATTGGCAAGCAGGACCGGAAACCGAGCCTTGTCCGCGGTCAGCTTCACCCGGTAGCGGCTGAGGATGTCGGGGCGGTCGGAGAAGAAGGTGATGCGGCGAAAGCCCTCCGCTTCGCACTGGGTGCACAGATTGCCGCCCGATGCGTAGAGACCCATCAACTGGGTATTGGCCTGCGGTTCGAGCTCGACCTCGGTCATGATTTCGTGCGCGTCGCCGGTCAGGTCGAGGACCAGCGCGCCGTCCTCCAGCCGCCAGTCGTTGCGCGGCGCGCCGTCGACCGCGACCGATAGCGGCGTCAGCCCGTCGCCGTCGAGGCGCAGCGGACCGGTGCCGTTCCGTTCGACCGACAGGGTGGCGCGCACGCGCGTGCTGCGGGGGTCGAGATCGAATTCCAGCGCGATCGACGGGACCTGCCATTCGGGCGAACGATAGTCGTCGCGACGGATGATCGGCGGAGCCATCGGAGTACGCGTCGCATCGACCATCATCTTCTCACCCGTTTCAATCGCGTTCGTGCCGTCGTTGCGTGGGGTCACGGCATTGGCTACGCCTGTATCTATGATCGCTTGTCGAAGGATTCCAATGTTCCGTCCAGCCTTGTTGCTCGGTCTCCTCATCAGCACCGCCGGAATTGCGCAGGATGCGCCGATCGCTCCGGCCTCCGCCCCCACTGCCGCCGAACTGAC
Organism: Sphingomonas sp. Leaf5; assembly: GCF_001421155.1. NCBI lineage: Bacteria > Pseudomonadati > Pseudomonadota > Alphaproteobacteria > Sphingomonadales > Sphingomonadaceae > Sphingomonas > Sphingomonas sp. Leaf5. Next base: position 258,864 of record NZ_LMJZ01000012.1, read on the forward strand.
CACGCGTAACGCAGCGGTGAATGCCGAGCTGCCGGCGGCACAGGCGGCGATGAAGGCGCACGTCATGTTCCTTGCCAGCGACGCGATGCGCGGGCGCGATGCCGGGTCGCCCGAATATGCCATCGCCGCCAATTATGTCGCATCGCAATTCTATGCGGCGGGGCTGCGTCCGGCGGGCGATGACGGCAGCTATCTGCAGAACGTGCCGCTGATCCGCATGAACGCCGCCGGCAAGGGGCAGGTCAGCCTGAACGGCCAGGCGCTGACCTTTGGCGAGGAATATCTGCCGGGCATCAATCCGCAGGCAGCGGAATCGATGACCGAGGGCAAGGTCGTCTATGTCGGGTACGGTATCGTCCGGCCGGGTCGCGACGATTATGCCGGCGTCGATGTGCGCGGCAAGATCGTGGCGGTGGTGCGCGGCGCGCCCGACGGCCTCGACAGCGAGGAATCAGCGCATTTCGGCGGTATCGCGACGAAGGCGGCGATCGCCAGGTCCAAGGGCGCGGTCGCAGTAATCTCGCTCCAGACGCCCGACTCAGCGGCGCGCATGCCGATGTCGAAGATGGCATCGTCCTACGATAGTGCGAGCGTCAGCTGGGCCGCACCCGACGGTGCCGGCCATGTGATGGGCGGCGGCGCGCCGACCATCGCCAGCATCGGCGCGGCGGGTGCGGAGAAGCTGTTCGCCGGTTCGGGGACGAGCTGGGCCAAGGCGGCGGCTGCGCTGTCGGGCAAGGGCAAGTTCCGTGCGGTCGCGTTGAAGCCGACCATGGCCGTGACGATCAAGACCGCGATCACGCCGCTGCCCAGCTACAACGTTGCGGGCATCCTGCCGGGCAGCGACCGTTCGGTCGCGGCCGAAACCGTGGTGTTGTCGGCGCATCTCGACCATGTCGGCGTCGGCAGCCCCAATGCGAAGGGCGACACGATCTATAACGGCGCGATGGACAATGCGGTCGGCATCGCCTCGCTGATCGAGGAGGCCAAGCGGTTCAAGGCAGCAGGCAAGCCGCCGCGCCGCTCGATCCTGTTCCTCGCGGTCACTGCCGAGGAAAAGGGGCTGGTCGGCTCCGATTACTTCGCCAACCACCCGACGATCGAAAAGGCGCGGATCGTCGCCGACGTCAATCTCGACATGCCGATCATCACCTACAAGTTCACCGACGTCATCGCGTTCGGCGCGGCGCGGTCGACGCTGGGCGATATCGTCAAGCGGGCGGCGGCGCAGGCGGGGGCCAGCTTCTCGCCCGATCCGATGCCCGAAATGGCGCTGTTCGTGCGATCCGACCATTATCGCTTCGTACAGCAGGGGGTGCCGTCGGTCTTTCTGTGGCCGGGCACGTCGGGGCCGGGCAAGGCGGCCGTCGATGCGTTCTTCGCCAATAACTACCACAAGCCGTCCGACGAGGTGGTGCAGGGCCCGCCGATCGACTGGGAATCGGGCGAACGCTTCATCAACGTCAACTATCAGATCGCCCGCGACATCGCCGACGCCCCCGCGCGGCCGGCGTGGAACAAGGGCGATTTCTTCGGCACGCTGTATAACGGGTACGGCGCGAAGTGAGATGCGGGGAGCCGCCGCGCTCCCCCCATCCGCCGTCATCCCGGCGAAGGCCGGGATCCAAGGTTCCGCAAGCGCCGACGCGGGCGAACATGCGGCACGGTGGATCCCGGCCTTCGCCGGGATGACGAAGCAATGAATGTCTGTATCGAGGACTCCCATGCGCCTTCTCCCGCTCGCGCTGTTGCTGGCATCGACCGGTGCGCTTGCCCAAACGGCGCGAACCCCGCCGCTGACCCCCGACGAAGCGGCGATGCGGGCGCATGTCGCGTTCCTCGCCGCCGACGACATGAAGGGGCGCGAGCCGGGGACGCCCGAATATGACCGCGCCGCCGCCTATGTCGCGCAGCAGTTGCGTGCCGCCGGGTTGCAGCCGGGCGGCGACGACGGCAGCTTTCTGCAACGGGTGCCGCTGATCTTGGCGGTGCCGGCGGGGAAGGGCCGGATGACGGCGGCGGGGCGGCCGGCGCTGACCTTCGGTGCCGATTATCTGACCTCGACCAGTTTCCTCGAACCCGATCTGCGGCGCTCGGGCGAAGTGGTGTTCGTCGGGCAGGGCGTGACCGACGCCGCCAACGCCATCGACGATTATGCCGGGCTGGACGTGCGCGGCAAGATCGTCGCCTATCTCGATGGCGCGCCCGCCGGACTGCCGAGCGAGATCCGCGCGCATCTGGGCAGCGGCGATACCAAGCGCGCCAATGCCGCCGCGCATGGCGCGATCGGGGTGATCCGGGTCGACACCGACGAACCGTCGAAACGCTATCCAATCAGCTTTCTGATGTCGCTGTATCGCAGTCCGCGCCTGACCTGGGTCGGCAAGGACGGGCGCGCGCAGGTCGCCGGCAACAGCGCGCCGTCGATCGGGTGGTTGAGCGCGTCGGGCGCGGCCAAGCTGTTCACCGGATCGGCGATCGACTGGCCGGCAGTGTTGAAGGCGGTGGCGGCGGGCACGCCGGTGCCGCATGGGGCCACGGGGGTGCGGGTGACCACCCGCCAGCGTTCCCGGGTCGAGCGCTTCGACAGCAGCAACGTCGTCGGCATCCTGCCCGGCAGCGATCCTGCGTTGAAGGGGGAATATGTCGCGCTGTCGGCGCATCTCGACCATATCGGCGTTTCGACCGATCCGACGCTGCCCAAGGGCGCGGACATGATCAATAACGGCGCGATGGACAACGGCGTCGGCACCGCGGCGATGATCGAGGTCGCGAAACAATTCGCCGCCGATCCGCGCAAACCACGCCGCAGCCTGATCTTCGTCAGCGTGACGGCGGAGGAGAAAGGGCTGATCGGCAGCGAATATTTCGCGATGAACCCGACCGTGCCCAAGGGATCGATCGTCGCCGACGTCAATCTCGACATGCCGATCCTGTCCTATCGTTTTCAGGACATGGTCGCGATCGGTGCCGACCATTCGACGGTCGCGCAGGCCGTGGCGCGCGCGGCGGGCAAGCGCGGCATTGCGCTCAGCCCCGATCCCGAGCCGGAAGAGGCGATCTTCGTCCGGTCCGACCATTACAGCTTCGTCAAGGCAGGCGTGCCGTCGGTGTCGCTCGACACCGGCTGGGCCGGCCCCGGCAAGGCGGCGGTCGCCGATTTCCTCGAGAACCGCTATCACCAGCCGGGCGACGACATGCGCCAGACGTTCGACTGGACGGCGGGGCGGATCTTCGTCGCGATCAACCACGACATCGCGCTCGACCTCGCCGATGCCGACGACCGGCCGCGCTGGAACAAGGGCGATTATTTCGGGCTGTTGTACGACGGTTATGGCGCGAAATGAGCCGCCTTCTGATCTTCGGGATGGGGTACACGTCGCGGGCGATCGCCGCCCGGCTGGAGCGGCACGGTTGGCGGGTGGTCGGCACGACGCGCGACGGGCGTGACGGTACGATCGCTTTCGCCGATGACGATCGCGTGCGGTTCGAAGCGGCGCAGGCAACCGCGATCCTGTCCAGCGTGCCACCGGACCGCGACGGCGACCCGGTGCTGGAACGCTATCGGGACGTGCTGGACGGGCCGACGCTCGCCTATCTGTCGTCGACCGGGGTGTACGGCGATGCCAATGGCGGCTGGGTCGACGAAACCACGCCGATCGCCGGGCGGCGGGCCAACCGCAACGCGGCGGACGCGGCGTGGCTGGCACTGGGGGCGCGGGTGTTCCGGCTGCCGGGCATCTATGGGCCGGGGCGCTCGCCGCTGGAACGGGTCGTGGCAGGAGAGGCGCACCGGGTCGAACAGCCGGGGCAGGTGTTCAGCCGCATCCATGTCGCGGATGTTGCCAAAGGTGTCACGTACGGACTGTCTGCACCGGCTGGTTCGTATAATATATCCGATGATCTGCCAGCTTCGCAGAACGAGGTCGTCGAATATGCGGCGCATCTGCTGGGGCTGGACCGGCCGCCGTTCGTCGCGCTGGAGACGCTGAGTCCGATGGCGCGCGCCTTCTATGCCGAAAACCGGCGGGTGGCGAACGGCAAGGCGAAGCGGGTGCTCGGCTGGACGCCCGATTACCCCGATTACCGGTTCGGCCTGCGCGCCCTGAGCGCGACCACCAGCCCGGCCAGCGCCAGCACCGCCCCGGCCCCGGCCAGCGGCGACCAGCGATAATCCTCGAACAACGTCGACAACAGCATCGCGATAACCGGCACGACGACGCCGTTATAGGCCGCCTTGGCCGGGCCGATCGTGCGGATCAGCCCGAAATACAGGGTGAAGGCGACCGCCGACGCGACGATGCCGAGATAGAACAGCCCGGCGACATAGGTCCAGCGCCAGTCGAAGACCGGCGCACCGACGGTGAGGGTTGCATAGGTCGCATCCATCGTCGCGCCGATCAGCATCGCCAGCCCGAGCAGCGGCACCATCGGATAGGCCTTGGCGGTCGGGGTCGCCTGCATGACGTTGGCGACCGAGGCGGAGAACACGCCGGCCAGCGCGATGGCGAGGCCGATCAGCACCGCCGCGCCGTTTTCGGGATGCTCGCGCGCCTCATGGACGAACAGCAGCGCCACGCCTGCCAGCGCGATCGCCGATCCGACCAGCAATTGCCGCCCCATGCGCTGACCCAGAAGGATGCGGGCAAGGATCGAATTGGGCACGATCAGCAGCGCATACATCAGCGCGACCAGCCCCGAGGTGACATATTGTTCGGCGCGGTAGACGAAATTGAAGTTGAGGCAGAATTGCGCGAGGCCGAGACCGGCGGCGAACAGCAGCCCGCGCCGGTCGACCGCGATCCGGTCGCCGCGCCGCCATGCCCAGAGCAGCATGACGACACCGGCGATCAGGAAGCGATAGGTCACCGACCATGACGCGGGCACCACGCCCAGTTGATCGCGGATCACGATCCACGTCGATCCCCAGATCAGGGTGACGATGCCGAACGGGACCAGTACCGCCGGCGTCGCCGAACGGGGGACGTCGGTCACAGCGCGGCGATCGCGTCGGCAAGCGGGCGGACGGTCGCCGCATCCTGATCCCAGGCGACGACCAGCCGTGCCTGTCCGACCCCCCAGTCGTAGAAATCGAAGCCCTGACCGCGCAGGCCGGCGGCTTCGTCGGCGGTCAGGTGCAGGAACACCTCGTTCGCCTCGACCGCATGGACCAGCCGGTCGCCCGCCGCCTGTGCCAGCATCGCCGCACCGGCATTGGCGGCGCGGGCGTTGGTCAGCCAGACATCGCCGTCGAGCATCGCCAGCAACTGCGCGGCGAGGAAGCGGCCCTTCGACGCGAGCAGGCCGGCGCGCTTGCGGCGATAGCGGGCGACCTTCGCCAGTTCGGGGCGGAAGAAGACCAATGCCTCGGCCGACATGCCGCCATTTTTGATGAAGCCGAACGACAGCGCGTCTACGCCGGCTTTCCACGTCACCTCGGCGGGCGTGCAGCCGAGATACGCGACGGCATTGGCGAACCGTGCGCCGTCCATGTGCAGGCCGAGACCGTGCGCGCGGGCGAGCGCACCGATCGCGGCGACGTCGTCGGGGGTGTAGACCCGGCCGGCCTCGGTCGCCTGCGTGATCGAGATGGCGTGCGGCTGCACTTGATGCACGTCGTCGCGGATCGTCGCGAGATATGCCTCGATCGTGGCGGGCGCGAGCTTCGCGCCGTCGCCGCCCAGCAGCATCAGTTTCGCGCCATGGGTATAGAATTCGGGCGCGCCGCCTTCGTCGTTCTGGATGTGGGCGTCCGCGTGGCAGACGATGCCGCCATGCGGCGGGCACATGGCGGTCAGCGCGAGGCAGTTGGCGGCGGTGCCCGATGGCACCCACAATATCGCGACCTCGCAGCCGAACACGTCGCCGAACCGCGCGTCGAGCTGGGCGCTTAGCCGGTCGCCATCATAGGCGGTATCCTGTCCGTTGGCGGCGACGATCGCGTCGAGGACGGCTGGGCAGGCGGGGGCGGCGTTGTCGGAAAAGAAGCGCATGGCAATGCCTTGGGCGGACGGGGGGCGGGGGTCAACCGGGGTGGGTTGTATCGGGGGCCGGCTTGGCATCCCGTCACCCCGGACTTGATCGAGACCTCTGCGAAAGTCGCGAGCTTCGCCAAAAACGCACCGTACCCCCGCGCAGGCGGGGGTCCAGAGCCAAGCAGAACAACGGCTTGCGCCTGGAACCCTGGACCCCCGCCTGCGCGGGGGTACGGCAGGGGGCGGGAGTCGGGACTTTCGCCTAGGTCCCGTCTTGATCCGGGGTCTCGGTTCTGTTCTTTCTTGGGACGATGCGGGTGTGCGGGCCGTACCAACAGCGCGACGCCGTAGCCCGCATTGACGGCAACGTGGCGATCTGACCTCGCCATGTCCTCTGTTTTTCGACGACGGAGAAGAAGCGGGACCCCTCTGAGTTCACAAACGAAGTGCAACACCTGAGACAGGTGCTGCCATGTCCATCTACCGTCAGTTATCGCTCGAGGAACGGTGTTCG
>NZ_LMJZ01000013.1:0-61560 GCF_001421155.1 Sphingomonas sp. Leaf5
AATGTCTCGACTTCCAAACCCCCGCCGAGGCATTCCTGCGCATCTCAACCGGTGCACTTCAAACGTGAATCCACATTCCCGCCTGCGCGGGAATGACGAGCGAGGGGGCACTGGCCCGCCCGCCCGTCGGTCGCGGCAAAGCCGCGCCCCGAAGGGCGGGCTTCGTCGCGCCGGCCGGTTGGCCGATCAGTACGAACTAACGTCGTTAGTTCTTGGTCTGATCGACCAACTTGTTCGCCCCGATCCACGGCATCATCGCGCGCAGTTCGGCACCGGTCTTCTCGATCGGATGCGCCGCCGCCTGCTTGCGCGCTGCCTTCAGTTCGGGCTGGCCGGCGCGGTTGTCGAGCACGAAGTTCTTTACGAAGCGGCCCGACTGGATGTCGGCGAGGACTCGCTTCATTTCCTTCTTGGTTTCGTCAGTGATGATACGCGGGCCGGTGACGATGTCGCCATATTCGGCGGTGTTCGAGATCGAATAGCGCATGTTGGCGATGCCGCCCTCATAAAGAAGGTCGACGATCAGCTTGGTTTCGTGGAGGCATTCGAAATAAGCCATTTCCGGCGCGTAGCCGGCCTCGACTAGCGTTTCGAACCCGGCTTGGATCAGGTGGGTGACGCCGCCGCACAGCACGGCCTGCTCTCCGAACAGGTCGGTTTCGCATTCCTCGCGGAAGTTGGTTTCGATGATGCCCGACCGGCCGCCGCCAACGCCCGATGCATAGGCCAGCGCGATGTCGTGCGCGTTCCCGCTGGCGTCCTGATGAATCGCGACGAGGCAGGGCACGCCGCCGCCCTTCACATATTCGCTGCGCACGGTGTGGCCCGGACCCTTGGGCGCGATCATGATGACGTCGACATCGGCGCGCGGCTCGATCAGTCCGAAATGGACGTTCAGGCCGTGGGCGAAGGCGAGCGCCGCGCCGGGCTTCAGGTTCGCGTGAATGTCGTCGGCATAGATCGCGGCCTGATGCTCGTCGGGCGCCAGGATCATGAGGATATCGGCCCATGCGGCGGCTTCGGCGTTCGGCATCACCTTGAAACCGGCACCTTCGGCCTTGGCGGCGCTGGCCGAACCGGGACGCAGCGCGATGGCGACGTTCTTGACGCCCGAATCGCGCAGGTTCTGCGCATGGGCATGGCCCTGCGACCCATAGCCGAGGATCGCGATCTTCTTGTCCGAGATCAGGTTCAGATCGGCGTCGCGATCGTAATAGACACGCATGATGATTTCCCTCTTAGATCAGGTTCGTCACCCGAGCGAAGGCTGGGGGCTCGTCCCGCGAACCGCTCGCTTGCGGACGGAGAGCTCAGCCTACGCTGGGGTGACGGGATGGTTGCGAATAGGTTTCAGGCGGCCTCTCGTCCGCGGGCGATGGCGGCGATGCCGGTGCGAGCAACCTCGACCAGACCGACTTCGGCCATCAATTCGGTGAACTTGTCGATCTTTTCGATCGATCCCGTCACCTCGAACACGAAACTCGACACGGTCGCATCGACCACGCGCGCGCGATAGACTTCGGCAAGGCGAAGTGCCTCGATCCGGTGCTCGCCGGTGCCGACGACCTTGACCAGCGCCAGCTCGCGTTCGACATGCGCGCCCTGCACGGTCAGGTCGACGACCTTGTGGACGGGCACCAGCCGGTCGAGCTGGGCAATGATCTGTTCCATTACCGGCGGCGATGCGCTGGTGACGATGGTGATGCGGCTGACCGCCTTGTCGGCGGTGATTTCCGACACGGTCAGGCTTTCGATATTATAGCCACGGCCCGAGAACAGCCCGGCGATGCGCGCGAGGATGCCGGGTTCGTTGTCGACGAGGACGGCCAGCGTATGCCGTTCCACTGATTCCTGACGTATGTGCATGTTCGTTCCTGTTCCTCCCCGGCGCGGGGATAGGGACCAGTCGCATGCTGGTGGAAGATATCCACCGGCGGTGCGCTTGGGGAAGTCCCCCTCCACCGCTCTGCGAGCGGTCCCCCTCCCCGTGAACGGGGAGGAGCTTGCTATGTCAAACCAGCGCCTTGGCTTCGTCGTCCATTTCGCCCGAGACTTCGTTCGCCTGCAGGATCATGTCGGTATGCGCCGCGCCGCTGGGGATCATCGGGAAGCAGTTGGCCAGCTTCGCCACCATGCAGTCAACGATCACCGGGCCGTCATGGTCGAGCATGGCCTGAATCCCGTCCTCCAGCTGGTCGGGCGTTTCGATGCGAATACCCTTCCAGCCATATGCCTCGCCCAGCTTTACGAAGTCGGGCAGCGAGTCCGAATAGCTGCTCGAATAGCGCGAGCTGTAGGTCAGCTCCTGCCACTGGCGGACCATGCCCATATATTCGTTGTTGAGGATGAAGATCTTCACCGGCAGCCGGTACTGCGTCGCCGTCGCCAGCTCCTGAATGTTCATCTGGATCGACGCCTCGCCGGCGATGTCGATGCACAGCGCCCCCGGATTTCCGAGCTGCGCACCGATCGCGGCGGGCAGGCCATAGCCCATCGTGCCGAGACCGCCGCTGGTCAGCCACTTGTTCGGTGCTTCGAAGCCGAAATGCTGGGCCGCCCACATCTGATGCTGGCCGACCTCGGTCGAGATGATCGGCGCGCGATGTTTGGTCGCGGCGTACAGCGCCCGGATCGCGCGCTGCGGCATGATTTCCTTGGTCGATTCCGGGAAGTCGAGGCAACGCTTGGCGCGCCAGCCCTCGATCTTCGCCCACCACGCCTTCAGGTCGGGCTTGGGATGCTGGCGCGATTTCCACACCCGCACCATGTCCTCCATCGCGTGGCCGGCATCGGCGATGATGCCCAGATCGGCGCGCACGATCTTGTTCACGCTCGACCGGTCGATATCGATATGGACCTTGCGGCTGCGCGGGCTGAAGGCATCGAGCCGCCCGGTCACCCGGTCGTCGAAGCGCGCACCGATGGCGATGACCAGATCGGCCTCGTTCATCGCCATATTCGCTTCATAGGTGCCGTGCATCCCCAGCATCCCCAGCCAGTTCGGGCTGGAAGCGGGCAGGGCACCGAGACCCATCAACGTCGAGGTGACCGGCGCACCCGACACCCGGACCAGTTCACGCAGCAGTTGCGACGCGCCCGGACCCGAATTGATGATGCCGCCGCCGGTATACAGCACCGGCCGCTCGGCCGCCGCCAGCATGTCGACGACCTGCTCGATCTGCGCCCGGTCGGCCTTCACCTTCGGACGATAGGTCTTGTGCTGGATCGGGCCGGGCTTGGTGTAGCGCGCGGTCGCGACCTGCACGTCCTTGGGAATGTCGACCACGACCGGGCCGGGGCGGCCGGCGGTGGCGATATGGAACGCCTCGTGAATGACGTGGCCGAGCCTGGCCGGGTCCTTCACCAGATAATTGTGCTTGCAGCAGTGGCGCGTGATGCCGACGGTATCGGCCTCCTGAAACGCGTCGGTGCCGATCAGGGCGGTCGGGACCTGTCCGGTGATGACGACCATCGGGATCGAATCGAGCAGCGCGTCGGTGATGCCGGTAATCGCGTTCGTCGCCCCCGGACCCGAGGTGACGAGCACGACGCCCGGCTTGCCCGTCGAGCGAGCATAGCCCTCCGCCGCATGGGTCGCGGCCTGTTCGTGGCGGACGAGGATGTGCTTGATCCGGCTGTGTTCGAACAACGCGTCGTAGATCGGCAGCACCGCGCCGCCGGGATAGCCGAATACGACTTCCACGCCGAGGTCGACGAGGGCCTCGACCAAAATGGCGGCTCCACTCTTCTCGGTCATGGGTCTTCAACTCCTCAATATTTTCGCAGGCGCGAATAGCACCGTTGGAGCAGCGTCGCTAGTCGCCATAAATGTACGTGTCAACCATCTTTAACGTAATAAAATGTCGAATTGAGATGATAACGCGCATGTTTCGGTTTCGCTGGTGCGAAGCCAATCGGCCGGTGGCTGGTTGCGGAACCATGTATACTGCCGTTTGGCATATTGCCGCGTTGCGAAGCGCGCTTCGCGCAGTGCTTCATCGCGGGTCCATTCACCCTTTTGCCAGCGTTCGATCTCGATCACGCCGATGGCGCGGCGGACAGAAGCCTGTGGCGCGATGTCGTTGCGCGCCAGCAACGTGGCGACTTCCTCGACTGCCCCGCCGTCGAACATCGCTGACAAGCGGCGGTCGCAGCGTCCGGTCAGCCAGTCGCGTTCGGGCAGCAGGATCATGGTCGACAGCGTGATGCGGTCGCCGATCCCGCCGGTCCGGTCGCGCTGCCAGTCGGCCAGCGTCCGACCGGTCGATCGCACCACTTCCAGCGCGCGGGCAATGCGGGTGGTGTCGGCCGGGTTCAGCCGGGCGGCGGCTGCCGGATCGGCGACGCTGAGCGCCTCGGTTGCCTCGGCCATCGGCAGCGCACGGACGGCCTTGCGGATGGCGGGATCGATCTCGGGGACGGGCGCGATGCCGTCGATCAGGGTCCGCAGATACAGGCCGGTGCCGCCGACCAGCACCGGCAGCTTGCCTGCTGCATGTGCGGCGTTGATCTCGCGGATCGCGTCCTTCGCCCATGCCGGCGCGGAATAGCTGTTTGCGCCGTCGACATGGCCGAACAGGCGGTGCGGTGCCTGCGCTTCTTCATAGGGCGACGGGCGCGCGGAAAGGATGCGCAGGTCGCGATACACTTGTGCGCTGTCGGCATTGATGACGACGCCGTCATGCGCCCGGGCGACCGCGATCGCCAGCGCGGACTTGCCGCTGGCGGTCGGGCCTGCGATGAGCGCGACCCTCGGACGGTCAGGAGATTTCGCCATGTTCATCGCCACGCTGATAGCAGCCGAATCGATCGCCGCGGGCGATATTTCCGCCGCCGCCGATCGGCTGGACGTGGCCGGCTGTCTGGTCGAGGGCTGGACGTGGATCGACGAAGGCCGCGCCGCCGATATCCGGTTCGCCAGCGATGCCGCCGCAGCGCGGGGCGCGATCGAAGGCCTTGTTGCCGGCACCGACGTCGCGGTGCAGCCCGCCGCCAATCGCGAGAAGACGCTGCTGGTCGCCGACATGGATTCGACGATGATCACCGTCGAATGCATCGACGAACTAGCCGACTATGCCGGGATCAAGGCGCAGATCGCCGAGGTGACCGAACGGGCAATGCGCGGCGAACTCGACTTCGCCTCGGCGCTCGATGCCCGCGTCGCCCTGTTGGCAGGGCTGGAGGAAAGCGCGATCCAGCGGTGCCTCGACGAACGCGTCAAGCTCATGCCGGGGGCCAAGACGCTAATCCGGACGATGCGTGCTCGCGGCGCAACGACGATTCTCGTGTCGGGCGGCTTCACCCGTTTTGCCGAGCCGGTCGGCACCGAACTAGGTTTCGACCGGATGATCGCCAACCGCTTGCTGATCGAGGATGGCAAGCTGACCGGCAAGGTCGCCAAGCCGATCGTCGATGCGACGACGAAGGAAGTCACGCTGCTGGGTGCGATCGATGAACTCGGCATCGACGGGCAATCGACGCTGGCGGTCGGCGACGGGGCCAACGACCTGCCGATGATCCGCCGCGCGGGGCTGGGCGTCGCCTATCACGCCAAGCCGATCGTCGCTGCCGAGGCAGGGGTGCGGATCGACCATAATGACCTGACCGCATTGCTGTATATGCAGGGGATCGCGCCATCGGAGTGGGTGCGCGGCTGATCGCCGCGCGCGAACGGTATTACCACGCGTCGCGAGCGGCCGTCACATGGCGATGTCGGCGCAGGCTTGCGGCAGCCCGAGCGCCGATCTGCGCCATCAGCAGCAGCGCGGCGGGGATTACCGCTTTACCGGGACGCAGGTCGTCGGGCGGATCGTGGCGCAGGCGCGGGTCGCCTCGGCGCTGCTGGCGAATGGGCCGATCTGCAACCGGGTGACGCCGCCGGCATCGTCGTAAAAGGGCTGTCGGCCCGTGAACTTGCCCGCGACCTCGGTCCATAGCCGCCGCGCATTGCCCGCATCGCGGAACGCGCCGAGTTGCACCCGCCAGTTGCCGGTGGCGACCGGAGACGCTGGCGGAGCGGCGCGAGGGACCGGCCTGGGGGCGGGGGAGGCCTTGGCGACCTGCGTTGCCTTGGGTAGCTCGGGCGTGGCGGGCAGGGCGGGGCGTCCGGCATTCCGCTCCAGATCGCGCGCCATCGCCAGCGCCGCCTGCCGGTCGGGCAGCGGGACATACCGGTCCATCTGCGCCAGCGTCGCCGCCGCCTGCGGCAGTCCCGCCGACGATGCGCGCGTCATCAACGCATAGGCGCGCCGCCAGTCCTTCGGCACGGCGTCGCCGTTGAAGAGCATCGTCCCGAGGACGAACTGGCTTCTCGCCTCGCCGCGGTTTGCCGATTTTTCGAGCCATTGAACGGCTTCGGGGCGTTTGCCGTTCTGGAAAAGGATCAGGCCGTAATTTTCCTCGGCCTGCCGGTGCCCCTGTTGTGCGGCGCGGGCATACCATTGTTCGGCTTCGGTCAGGTTCATTGGCACGCCGCGACCGAGCTTATAGGCCTGCCCCAGATTAAACTGCGCATCGGCATCGCCCGCGACCGCCGGTTCGCGCCATTCGCCGACCGCCGTCGTCCAGTCGCCCCGCGCCCACGCCTCCACGCCAGCCTTCACATCGGCAAGCGCCGGCACCGCCAGCATCGTCGCCGCCAGAGCCGCCCCCATCGCACCGCGCATCCAAGTCCCCCTTGCGATCATCGCCGTCCATTATCAGCGCTTGCCGGTCGGCGGAACGGCTTTCGCGATCGGTCGCCCCCGTACGGGACGTTAACCGCATTTTAGGCCTGTCCGTGCCAATCCCGGCTGCAAGTGAAGGGAGACGTAAGCGGCATGCGCGTTCTGGCGGTGGCATCGCAAAAGGGGGGATCGGGCAAGACGACATTGTCCGGGCATCTCGCCGTGCAGGCCGAACGGTCGGGCGCGGGTCCGGTCGTCATGGTCGACATCGATCCGCAAGGCTCGCTGGCCGACTGGTGGAACGCGCGCGTCACCGACGAACCGGCGTTCGCGCAGACGCTGGTCGCGCGGCTGGCGGCCGATCTGGAAACGCTGCGTGCCCATGGGTTCAAGCTGGCAGTGATCGATACCCCGCCGGCGATCACCATGGCGATCCAGAGCGTGATCGCCGTTGCCGAACTGATCGTGGTGCCGACCCGGCCCAGCCCGCACGACCTGCGCGCGGTCGGGGCGACCGTCGACCTGTGCGATCGTGCCGGCAAGCCGTTGGTCTTCGTGGTCAACGCGGCGACTCCGGGTGCGAAGATCACTGCGGAGGCGACGATGGCCCTGTCGCAACACGGCACGGTCGCACCGGTGACGGTCCATCACCGCGTCGATTTCGCATCGTCGATGGTCGACGGGCGGACGGTCATGGAGATCGATCCGACGTCGAAGTCGAGCGCCGAAATCGAGGGGCTATGGAACTATATCCACGATCGCCTCGAAAAGAATTTCCGGCGTACCGTGTTCGCCGTGCCGACGTTGGCGGGTGGTCCGCGTCCTGCCGGGGGCTTCGGCCGTCGGGTGCGGGGCTAGCCATGGCTACACCGCGCAATCCCACACAGATCAATCCCGGCCTGCTGGCCCGCAAGGGCGAGGCACGTCCGGCGATGCGCCCGCATGGGACCGGCGATGCGACCGATCCGGGTGACGATCTCGGCTGGAACGATCTGGGCGAGCCGACGATGCCGGTTCCCGCCGTCCTGCGCGAACGGGCGATGCTGCATGCCGCGCCGTCGGCGGAGGAAGGATCGATCGTCCTGACGCTCGATGCCGACCGGCTGTTGCGGTTGCGGCTGGCGGCGACGGTACGCAACCTTTCCCCGGAGGCGTTCGTTCGCGAAACGCTCGATCGGTCCCTCCCGTCGACCTCCGACATCGCGGCGCTCGTTCAGCGCCTTGCCCCCGATGGGGCCGCAAAGGGCACGCAATGAAGACCCATCTGCTCATCTCGGTCGGTCTGGCCACGGCGATGCTCGGCGGCTCGCTGGCACTGGTCGCCAGCGGGAGCGTGGCGGTGGCATCGTCCGAACAGACTATGGCGCAGAAGCTGGCGGGCAAGGCGGCCAAGGCGCTGGCGAAGCGGCACGGCGATGAAGCGGTGACCCTCGCCGAACAGGCGGTCACGCTCGCGCCGCGCGATCCCGGTTATCGCACGCTGCTGGGCAAGGCCTATCTGCAGGCGGGGCGGTTCGGCTCGGCCACGCAGGCGTTCAGCGACGTGCTGGCGCTGAACCCGGCCGATGGTCGCGCCGCGCTGAACCTCGCCCTGGCGCAGACCGCGACCGGCGAATGGGTGGCGGCGCGCGAGACGCTGACCGCACATGCCGCGCGGATCGCCAATGCCGATCGCGGACTGGCGCTGGCGCTGGCTGGTGATCCGACCGGTGGTATCGCGTTGCTCAGCGAAGCGGCCCGCGATCCGGCGGCGACCGCGACGATGCGACAGAATCTTGCGCTTGCCCTTGCGCTCGATGGACGCTGGGTCGAAGCGCGGACCGTGGCGTCGGTCGACATGTCGCCCGAACAGGTCGATGCGCGACTGGTCGAATGGGCGGGTTTCGCGCGGCCGCAATCGGCGGCGCAGCAGGTCGCCGCGTTGCTCGGTGTGACGCCGGCAGTCGATCGCGGGCAGCCGATGCAACTGGCACTGTCGGCACCGGGCGATGCCGCGCCGGTGGCGGTCGCGCTGGTCGAGCCGGTCCTTGTCGAGCCGGTCGCCGCGCCGACCCGGGTGGCGAGCGTGATACGCCCGGCCATCACCTTCGCACCACGGCAGGAAATCGTGCAGGCGCTGCCGAGCGATTATCGAGGGGCCCGTGGCAATTCGATCGGCCCGGTCCGCATGGCGGCGGCTCCGACATCGCGCGATGCCGGCGGCTATTATGTGCAGCTCGGTGCATTCGATACCCCGGCGGTCGCCCGGTCCGCGTGGCGACGTTTGAGCCGAAACGTACCCCGGCTTGCCGGAATGTCGCCACAGGGTATGCAAGCGAGCGTCCGTGGTGCCAGTTTCTACCGGCTGTCGGTCGGCGGTCTCGCCCATGCCGATGCCGCGGCGTTGTGCGGTCGCGTGCGGGCAAAGGGCGAACGCTGTTTCGTTCGTACCCATGCCGGCGAGCAACTGGCGAATTGGGCTCGCCCCGAACGCCTCGCCTCGCGCTGAACCAGTTTCCCGAGCCTCTCCCAGGAGGAGGCGGCGCGTTCCCTTACAGGAACGCGCCGCCCTTTATCACCCGGACCGCGCGGCCCTGCACCGGCAGGCCGTCGAACGGCGTATTCGCCGCCTTGCCCGCCAGAGCGTCGGCGCGGACCTGCCACGGCGTATCCTGATCGACGACGATCAGGTCGGCGGGCGCTCCGGTGGCCAAGGTGCCGGTATCGAGGCCGAGCAGCCTTGCCGGGTTCCGCGCCAGCAGTGCGAAGAGGCGGTCGAGTTCGATCAGCCCGTCGCGAACCAGCCCCAGCCCGAGCGCCAGCAGCGTCTCCGCCCCCGCCATGCCGGGTTCCGAATCGGCGAAGGGCAGGCGCTTGGCTTCGGGACCGCGCGGATCATGGCCCGAACACAATACGTCGATCGTTCCGTCGGCCAGTGCGGCGCGCGCGGCGCGACGATCGCCTTCGTCGCGCAGCGGCGGCGAGAGATGGGCGAAGGTCCGGAAATCGCTCATCGCGATATCGGAGAAATAGAGATGGGCGGGGGTGATGCCGCAGGTGACGCGAACGCCGCGTCGCTTGGCCGCCCGAATCAGGTCGAACCCGGCGGCGGTCGTCACCTGCCGGAAATGCAGCCGCGCGCCGGTATCCTCCGCCAGCATCAGGTCGCGCGCGATGGCCAGTGCTTCGGCGATGGCCGGCGCAGCGGGCAGGCCGAGCCGCGTTGCCGTCTCGCCGGACGTCGCCACCGCGTCGCCAGCAACGCCGCCGTCCTCGGCATGGGCGACTACGACCAGATCGCAGTCGCGGGCATAGGCCAGCACCTTTCGCATCACGCCGCTGTCGGCGATCCAGCGCCGCCCGGTCGCGACCGCCACCGCACCCGCTTCGGCATTGATCGCCATTTCGGCGAGGTCGGTGCCGCGCAGCCCCTGAGTCGCGGCCGATAGCGGGTGGATCCAGATATCGGGCTTGCCCATATGCGCTGCCCGCGCGACGATGCCCGGATCGTCGAGCACCGGTGCCTGATCGGGCATCAGTCCGACGCGGACGATCCCGCCCGCCCGGCAGGCAGCGGCATCGATGCCGAACACGCCGAGATCGACGATCGCGGGTGCCAGCAGCTTGCCGGTGATGTCGATGCGTTCGGCGTTCGAAACGTGCGAGGCGATCGTATCGCCGCTTACGGCCAGATCGCCGCTACGCACGCCGCTATCGGGACAAACCAGCGTGCCCCCGGTAAAGATCATGCTCATGCCCAGCCCTCCACGCCACGGCTGCGCCGGGTCAGCACGTCGAGGCACGCCATGCGCACCGCGACGCCCATTTCGACCTGTTCGGTGATGGTCGAGCGTTCGGGATCGTCGGCGACGTCGCTGGTAATCTCGATCCCCCGGTTCATCGGTCCCGGATGCATGACGATCGCGTGCGGCTCGGCCCGTTTCAGCCGTTCGCGGGTCAGGCCGTAGCGGAGGTGATATTCGCGGGTCGACGGAATGAAGCCGCCGTTCATCCGCTCATTCTGCAACCGCAGCATCATCACGACATCGGCCCCCTCCAGCGCGGCGTCGAAATCGGTGAAGGGGGTGACGCCCATCGATTCGATCGCCTGCGGCATCAACGTCGTCGGCGCGACGACGCGGACTTCGGCGGCGAGGGTGGTGAGCGCGAGGATGTTCGACCGCGCGACCCGGCTGTGCAGGATGTCGCCACAGATCACGACGCGCCTATGGGCGATCTCCCCCAGCCGCCGGCGGATGGTCAGCGCATCCAGCAGCGCCTGGGTCGGATGTTCGTGCCAGCCGTCGCCGGCATTCAGCACCGGGCAATCGACCTTGTCGGCGATCAATTGCACCGCGCCTGACGAACCGTGGCGGATGACGATCACGTCGGCGCGCATAGCGTTCAACGTGACGGCGGTGTCGATCAGCGTCTCGCCCTTCTTCACGCTCGACTGGCCGGCGTGCATGTTGACCACGTCGGCCCCTAGCCGCTTGCCGGCGATCTCGAACGACAACAGCGTGCGCGTGCTGTTTTCGAAGAATGCGTTGATCTGCGTCACGCCGTCCAGCCGGTGGTCGCTGGGACCGCGGCTGCGATTGGCGTCGATCCATTGTTCGGCTTCGTCGAGCAGGAACAGGATCTCATGGGGCTGCAACCCCTCGATCCCGGTCAGGTGGCGATGCGGGAAAACGGCACCCCCATCGATCATGGCGGCGGGGCGGTGGTCTGAGCTATGCATCGAGGCGACCGGTTAAGCCGGGCCACGCGCTCGCGCAAGGTCAGCCGAGCGGAACGTTGACCAGCGCGTCGATCGCCCCTTGCAGGATATAGGCGGCAGCGAGCTTGTCGACGCGTTCGGCGCGTTTGGCGCGGCTGAGATCTTCGGCGATCATCTGCCGTTCGACCGCGACCGTCGACCAGCGTTCGTCCCACAGGAAGATCGGCAGGCCGCTATCGTCGAGATTGCGGGCGAATGCCCGGATCGACTGCGTTCGCGGCGAATCGGTGCCGTCCATGTTGAGCGGCAGGCCGACGACGATGCCGCGCACCGATTGCTGGCGGATCAGGGTCGTCAGCTGCGCCTTGTCGGCGGTGAATTTGGTCCGGTTGATCAGGATCGCCGGGCTGGCGAAGCTCCATCCGGCATCGCACAGCGCGGTGCCGATCGTCTTGGTCCCGACATCGAGGCCGATCAGCCGGCCACCTTCGGGCAGCGCGTCGCGAAAGACGGCGCGGTTTTCGGTAATCATCGTCTCTCCCACGCCGCCAGCCGGCGCAGGGCGTCGGCGCGGACATTCGCCCAGAACAGGCTGTAGTCATACACGTGCCAGTTGTTGCCCGGCAGCACATAGGGGCCGAGATCGGGCGGGCTGTCGCCGATCAGCAGGAAACCGCGTTCGTCGCAACGGGCGGGGACCAGCCCTGGCGTGATCGTCGCGTCGGCCAGTTCCTTGTCGGGGATCAGCGTGCCGCGATTGGCGCTGGCGGGTGCGGCAGCGTTGGCGGTGCCGGTCAGCGGGTTGGTACACACCATCGGCGTGCCGCTGGGCGGACGTCCGTCGAACCCGGTCGATGCGTCATATCGCTCGACGATCAGTGCCGGGTCGGCGGGTTCGGCGAAGCTTTGCCACGACAGCAGACAGCGCGCCTGATCGGCGGTGGTGCATTCGGGCAGGCCGAGCGCGGTCAGGTCGGTCGCCTTCGATACCGGCCAGCCGACGACATAGGCGGCGACAATGCGGCGGGCGAGCGGGGTGCCGGCAACCTTCTCCCGCAGCAGTCGCGTCAGGTGCAGCGCGCCCTGGCTGTGGCCGGCGAGGATGATCGGGCGCTTCGGATCGGCTTCGGCGACGAACGTATCGAACGCCGCCGCGACGTCGCGATAGGCGAGGTCGAGCGCCTGCGTGGCTGCGGCGTCACCGGTCAGGAAGGCACCGAACGTCGCTTGACGATAGCGCGGTGCCCAGACGCGACCGGCGGCGCTGAACGCGCTGGCCTGTCCGCGCAGGAACACCTGCGCCCGTCCGTTCGATTCGCGATCGTCGAGCGCGGCGTTCCAGCGATCGGTGCCGACGAACGAGGTCGGATGAACGAAGAAGATTTCGGCATTGCCCGGTGCCGTCGGTGCGATTCCCTGCGGCAGCCAGTCGACCGGCGTATTGGTCAGTCCCGGCCGGGCGAACCACAGGGCGCGGTCGGCATAGGCGTTGGCCGGCATCGCCGGTTCGGCGCGGAACGCTACACCCGGGACCATCGCCCGGCGCAACAGGTCGTTGCCGAACAGGCGAAAGGCGAACAGCGCGGCGATCGCCAGCACGATCAGCGCCGCCACCACATACAGGAATTTGCGCGCCAACCCCGTCTCCGCCGTTATCCCGGCCTTGGTGGGGGAAGCGGCGTTCACACGCAACCGCTTTGCGGTGCTTGTGGGGGGCTCGCCGGGATGCTAGCCGCCCATGCCATGTCCGTCGAACCTGCAACCGTCAAACGCGTGGCCGGCCTTGCCCGTATCGCGATCACCGATGCCGAAGCCGAAAAGCTGGCACCCGAACTCGGCAATATCCTCGGTTTTATCGAGCAACTGGGCGAGGTCGATACCAGCGGCGTCGAGCCGATGACCGCCGTCATCCCCAACCATCTGCGCCTGCGTGACGATGTCGTCACCGATGGTGATGTCCGCGACCGTGTGCTCGCCAATGCGCCGCAGGGCGAGCATGGCTTTTTCACCGTTCCGAAAGTGATCGAATAGTGTCGAACCTGACCGACCTTGGCGTCGCCGCGATCCGCGACGGCGTGCGCGGCGGCGATTTTTCCGCCCGCGACGTCGCCGATGCGTTCATCGACGCGGTCGCTGCTGCGAAGCCGCTCAACGCCTTCCTTGTCGAGACCCCCGACCATGCGCGCGCCGCTGCCAAGGCAGCCGACGATGCGCGCGCCGCCGGCGAGACGCTCAAGCCCCTTGCCGGCGTGCCGATCGGCATGAAGGACCTGTTCTGCACGCAGGGCGTGGAGACCACGGCGGCGAGCGACATCCTGAAGGGCTTCGTGCCGCAATATGAATCGACCGTGTCGGGCAATCTGTGGAATGCCGGTGCGGGGATGCTGGGCAAGCTGAACCTCGACCAGTTCGCCATGGGATCGTCCAATGAGACCAGTGCGTTCGGCAACGTCATCTCGCCATGGCGTCGGCCGGGTGATACCGCGCCGCTGGCGCCGGGCGGTTCGTCGGGTGGTTCGTCGGCGGCGATCGCGGCGCGGCTGTGCCCCGCGGCGACCGGCACCGATACCGGCGGCTCGATCCGTCAGCCGGCCGCATTCGTCGGGATCACCGGCATCAAGCCGACCTATGGCCGCTGCTCGCGCTACGGCGTTGTCGCCTTCGCCTCGTCGCTCGATCAGGCGGGACCGATGGCGCACGATACCCGCGACTGCGCGATCATGCTGGAGGCGATGGCCGGGTTCGACCCCAAGGATGCGACCTCGCTCGATCTGCCGGTCCCGGCATGGGAAGCGGGCCTGAACGCCGACCTGCGCGGCAAGCGCGTCGGCATTCCGAAGGAATATCGCGTCGACGGAATGCCGACCGAGATCGAGGCGCTGTGGCAGCAGGGTATCGATTGGCTGAAGGATGCCGGCGCGGAGATTGTCGAGGTCTCGCTGCCGCATACCAAATATGCGCTGCCGGCCTATTACATCATCGCGCCCGCCGAAGCGTCGTCGAACCTCGCCCGTTATGATGGCGTGCGCTATGGTCAGCGGGTGCTGCCCGATGGTGCCGGCCTGCAGGACATGTATGCCGCGACCCGCGCCGCGGGATTTGGCGACGAAGTGAAGCGCCGGATCATGATCGGCACCTATGTGCTGTCGGCCGGTTTCTACGACGCTTATTATACGCAGGCACAGAAGGTGCGGACGCTGATCGCGCGCGATTTCGAAGCGGCGTTCGAGCAGTGCGACGTGCTGCTGACCCCGACCGCGCCGTCGGCGGCGTTCGCGCTGGGCGAGAAGAGTGCCGATCCGATCGCGATGTATCTGAACGACGTCTTCACGGTGCCGTCGTCGCTGGCGGGCCTGCCGGCGATGAGCGTGCCGGGCGGCGTCGACAAGGACGGGTTGCCGCTGGGGTTGCAGATCATTGGCCGACCGCTCGACGAACAGGGCGTGTTGAACGCCGGATTGGCAATCGAGCAGCGCGCTGGCTTCGTCGCTCGGGCGGACAAATGGTGGTAGTCGCCGAAATCCTGATCGAGGCGATCGGTACGGTGCTGGAATGCGCCATCGATTTGCTGCCCGACGGGAAGTCGAAGACGAAAAACAAAGGCTCCGACGAACCGCAGCCGGTTCCGAGGAATATGATCGAACAGTGGCCGCCGACCGGCCCGTATGAAGAGCGATGACATGAGCGATTACCGCATCCGTGGCGCGACCGGCGACTGGGAGGTCGTGATCGGCCTCGAAGTCCATGCGCAGGTTACGTCGAATGCCAAGCTGTTCTCCGGCGCGGCGACCGCGTTCGGTGCCGAGCCGAATACGCAGGTGTCGCTGGTCGACGCGGCGATGCCGGGCATGTTGCCGACGCCGAACCGCGAATGCATCCGGCAGGCGGTGCGGACCGGGATGGCGATCGATGCGGTCATCAACAAATGGTCGCGGTTCGATCGCAAGAATTATTTCTACGCCGATCTGCCGCAGGGCTATCAGATCAGCCAGCTCTACCACCCGCTGGTGGGCGAGGGGTCGGTCACGGTCGTGCTTGACGAGAAAAATCCCGACAGCCCGACCAAGACGATCGGCGTCGAGCGCATTCATGTCGAGCAGGATGCCGGCAAGCTGATGCACGACCAGCATCCGACCCGCTCGTACGTCGACCTCAACCGGTCGGGCGTGGCGTTGATGGAAATCGTCAGCCGTCCCGACATGCGTTCGCCGGCCGAGGCAGGGGCCTATCTGTCGAAGCTCCGGACGATCCTGCGCTATGTCGGGTCGTGCGACGGCAATATGGATCAGGGGTCGATGCGCGCCGACGTCAACGTTTCGGTGCGCCGCCTCGGCGAGGAACTGGGCACGCGGACCGAGACCAAGAACGTCAACTCGGTCCGGTTCGTGATGGCCGCGATCGAATATGAGGCGAATCGGCAGGTCGCGGTGATCGAGGATGGCGGCCGCATCGTTCAGGAAACCCGCCTGTTCGATCCGGACAAGGGCGTGACGCGGTCGATGCGGTCGAAGGAAGACGCGCACGATTACCGCTACTTCCCCGATCCCGACCTGCTGCCGCTCGAACTCGACGATGCGTTTCTCGACGAATGCCGTGCGAGCCTGCCCGAACTGCCGGACGCCAAGCGCAATCGCTATGAGGGCGAACTGGGCCTGTCGGCGTACAACGCCGCCGTACTGACCGCCGAGGTCGAAACGGCGCGCTGGTTCGAGGCGCTGCTGGCCGAATGCGGTTCGGATGTCCCGGCAAAGTCTGCCGCCAACTGGTTGATTTCGGACCTGTACGGGGCACTGAACCGGCTGGGCAAGGGCATCGTCGATAGCCCGGTCTCGCCGGCACAGGGTGCGGAATTGCTGAAGCTGGTCGCCGATGGCACGCTGTCGGGCACGCTGTCGAAGCAGGTGTTCGACATCATGCTCGAAACCGGGCAGGGGGCGAACGCGATCGTCGAGGAACGCGGCCTCAAGCAGACCAGCGATACCGGCGCGATTGAGGCGGTGATCGCCGAGGTCATGGCAAAGAACGCCGACAAGGTCGCCGACTATCGCGGCGGCAAGGACAAGCTGTTCGGTTTCTTCGTCGGTCAGACGATGAAGGCGATGGGCGGCAAGGCCAATCCGGGCGTCGTCAACGATCTGCTGAAGAAGGCGCTGGGATGATGCGAACGACGCGACGCGCGTTGCTGGTAGCGCTGGCGTTTGCCGGACCGGCACTGGCCCAGACGCCGGCGCCACAACCGGCGGCCGAAGCGCCGCTGCCGCGCGTCGCGATCGTCACGACGGCGGGGACACTGGTCGTCGAGGTGGAGACGAAGCGCGCGCCGATCACCGTAGCCAATTTCCTGCGTTATGTCGATCAGAAGCGGCTCGACGGCGTCAGCTTCTATCGCATCGTCAAGGTCGGCCCCGATTTCGGCTTCGTCCAGTTCGGCCCGCACACCGACGCGAAGCGATATCTGCCGCCGATCAGGCACGAACCGACGACGCAGACCGGTCTGTCGCACACCGATGGCACGCTATCGGTCGCGCGACTCGGCGTCGGAACGGCGCGGGGTGAGTTCACGATTTCGGTCGGGGATCAGCGGCGTTCGCTCGATGCCGCACCGGGCGTACCGGCCGACGGACAGGGCTACGCAGCCTTCGCCCGGATCGTCGAGGGGCGCGATGTCTTGACCAAAATACTCGATACGCCGGTCGATCCGACCAAGGCGACCAATGGCGCTTTCAAGGGCGAGATGCCCGCCACGCCGGTGAAGGTTATCACCGCGCGGCGGGTCATTTCGCGCTGACCTACTGGCCGTCGCCTTCCTGATTGCGGACGACGCCGCCCGACCCACCGGCGCTGTCGGGCGAGACGGTCGGTTCGGTCGGTGACGTCGCACCGGCGTCGGTACCGGCCCGTTCGACGTCGCCATTGACGGTGTCGACCGCCTTTTCGATGTCGCTGCGGCGATCGGTGTCGCCTTCGGGCGGGCTGTCGGGGTGGCTGCTGCGATCGCGGTCGCTCATGTCAATTCCCATCCATCACAGGTTGGCCGGGCACCGGCGTCACGCCGGGATCGCTGCCGGGCATGGGCGATGGCACGTCGATGTCAGGGCCAGGCACGTCGATTTCGGGCGGTGGGGCGGTCGGTTGTCCCGGCTCGGTCTGCGGCACCGGATATTCGGGCGGCGGCGTGGTGGGGGCGACGCCGGGATCGGGGGCGGGGGTCTCGGCGGGAATGGGTGGTTCTACGGGCATGAACGCGCTCTCCTTCATTTCCCTCAACGCGTCCGATGGATGCGGGTTGCGGCACGCAAGCAACTCTGCGAAGCGTGGCGACTTGCCCCGGCGTGCATGGCTGCTATAGACGCGCCCGTGCCGGCGGCGTCCGCTCGGCGGGCGTGGCGGAATTGGTAGACGCGCTGGATTTAGGTTCCAGTATCGAAAGATGTGGGGGTTCGACTCCCTTCGCCCGCACCAGTGACGCCGCCGCCCGGTCGAGGCTGGAGCCGCCCCGAATCGATTCCTTTGACGAAAGCTTCGAGAATGCAGACTGTCGAGACGTTGAACGAGGGCCTGAAGCGCGCCTACACGCTGACCATCACCGCGGCGGATATCGACTCAAAGGTCGATGCCGAGGTTAAGCGCGTTGCCCCGACCGTGAAAATGCCCGGCTTCCGCCCCGGCAAGGTGCCGGCGAACCTGGTTCGCAAGATGCACGGCGAAGCGCTGGCGCAGGACGCGCTCAACAGCTCGATCCAGGACGGCATCCAGACGCTGATCGCCGAACAGAAGCTGCGCCCGGCCACCGCCCCGCAGGTGTCGCTCGACGGCACCTATGCGCCCGGTCAGGACGCCGCGGTCACGGTGTCGCTGGAAGTCCTGCCCGAGGTGCCGGCCCCGGCGATCGACGGGCTGACGCTGGAACGTCTGACCGTTCCCGCCGACGAAACGGTGGTCGATCAGCAGATCGAGCAGCTCGCCAGCAACAACAAGCGCCACGACGACGCCGAGGAAGGCCATGAAGCCGCGACCGGCGATCTAGTCGTGATGGATTTCGTCGGAAAGGTCGACGACGTGGCGTTCGACGGTGGCACCGGCGAGGGCATGGCGATCGAGATCGGATCGGGTCGTCTGATCCCCGGTTTCGAAGACCAGCTGGTCGGCGTGAAGAAGGGCGACGAAAAGACCATCAACGTCACCTTCCCCGACGACTATCAGGCCGAAAACCTGAAGGGCAAGGCCGCGACGTTCGACCTGAAGATCACCGACGTGAAGGTACCTGCCGAAGGCGGTCCGGACGACGAGTTTGCGAAGTCGCTGGGTCTCGAAAGCCTTGAGCAGCTGCGTGGCCTTATCAAGGGCCAGATCGAGCAGGAGCTCAACGGCCTGACCCGCACGCACATGAAGCGCAAGCTGCTCGATCAGCTTGCCGCGGGCCATGATTTCGAAGTGCCGCCGTCGATGGTCGAAGCCGAGTTCGACCAGATCTGGGCACAGCTGCAGCATGAAGCCGGCCACGAAGCCGATCCGGAAGCCGCCCGTGCCGAGCTGGAAGCCGAGCGCGAGGATTATCGCCAGATCGCCGTCCGTCGCGTCCGCCTCGGCCTGTTGCTGTCGGAAATCGGCCAGGCCAACGGCATTGAGGTCAGCCAGCAGGAAATGCAGCGCCTGATCATGCAGGCTGCGCAGCAGTACGGCCCGGAAGATCGCCAGCGTTTCATGCAGTATGTCCAGCAGGAGCCGATGGCGGCCGCCCAGCTGCGTGCCCCGCTGTATGAGGACAAGGTCGTCGATTTCCTGTTCGGCAAGGCCGAGATCACCGACCGCGAAGTAACGCGTGAGGAACTCGAAGCCGAGATCGAGAGCGAAGAAGGCGCGGTGCCGCATGTGCACGGCCCGGACTGCGGTCACGATCACAGCCATGACCATGACCATGCCGAAGCAAAGCCGGTGACGGCCAAGGACGTCGAGCCGGCTGCGCCCGACGCGCAGGCCGAAGCCGAAGCGCCGAAGAAGAAGGCCGCGACCCGCAAGGCACCTGCGAAGAAGGCGGACGATGCGCCGGCCGAAGCCGCCGACGCGGAAGCCGAGCCGGCACCGGCCAAGAAGCCACGCGCCAAGAAGAAGGTCGAGACCGAAGCCGAAGAAGGCTGATCGATCGCGACCCAACGGCAGGACGGCCGCCCGCTTCCCGAACGGGAGCGGGCGGCCTTTTGCTGTCGGGATGCTTGCTTTCGGCGACGCGGGATGTTGTACGCGCCGGCATGTCCATGACCGTCGCCGTCCTGCTGCCCTGCTATAACGAAGAAGCCGCGATCGCGGCGACCGTCGCCGAGTTCCGCGCCGCGCTGCCGCAGGCGACGGTCTATGTGTACGACAACAACTCCACCGATCACACGATCGAGGTCGCGCAGGCGGCCGGCGCAGTGGTGCGGACCGAGCGCCTGCAGGGCAAGGGTGCGGTCGTCCGGCGGATGTTCGCCGATATCGACGCCGATATCTATGTCATGGCGGACGGCGATGCGACCTATGACGCGGAGGCTGCCCCGCAACTGGTGGCGCGGTTGATCGACGAACAGCTCGACATGGTCGTGGGCCAGCGGGTGAGCGAGGCCGTACTGGCCTATCGGCGCGGCCACCGCTTCGGCAATGCCATGCTGACGGGCATGCTCGCCCGGTTGTTCGGCCGGAGTTTCACCGATATCCTGTCGGGATACCGGGTATTTTCGCGCCGGTTCGTCAAGAGTTTTCCGTCGCTGTCGGCCGGGTTCGAGATCGAGACCGAGATCAGCGTCCATGCGCTCGAACTGCGCATGCCCGTCGCCGAGATCGCCACGCGCTATTTCGCCCGTCCGGAGGGATCGGCGTCGAAGCTGTCAACCTATGGCGACGGCTTCCGCATCGCCCGCACCATCGCGACGCTTTACCGGATCGAGCGGCCCTTGTGGTTTTTCGGTGCGATCGGGCTGGCGCTGGCGGTGCTGGCGGTGATCCTCGCGGTGCCGCTCGCCATCACCTATGCCCGGACCGGACTGGTGCCGCGCTTTCCGACCGCGATCCTTGCGACCGGCCTCGTGATCCTGGCGTCGCTGTGCCTGTTTTCGGGATTGATCCTCGATACCGTCGTACGCGGCCGGCGCGAGGTTCGGCGGCTTGCCTATCTCGCGCACCGCGCACCGGGTGGCCGCTAACCATCTTTCCGGGTGCGCTGCGGCGGGGTAGCCTCTTGCGTCGCCTTCCGCGAGCGCCGATGTAGGGGTCGAAATCTACTCAGCGGGAACCCAATGCAGGATATTCACGACGGCCTCGTCCCTATCGTCATCGAACAGTCGAGCCGCGGCGAGCGCAGCTTCGACATCTATTCGCGCCTGTTGCGCGAACGCATCGTGTTCGTGACCGGCGGCGTTGAGGATCACATGGCCTCGCTGATCACCGCCCAGCTGCTGTTCCTCGAATCGGAAAATCCGAAGAAGGACATCTGGATGTACATCAACTCGCCGGGCGGCGTGGTGACGGCCGGCATGGCGATCCACGACACCATGCAGTATATCCGCCCGCGCGTCGGCACGGTCTGCATCGGACAGGCGGCGTCGATGGGCAGCTTCCTGCTGGCGTCGGGGGAACCCGGCATGCGGGTCGCCCTGACCAACGCACGCATCATGATCCACCAGCCGTCGGGTGGCGCGCAGGGCATGGCGTCGGACATCGAGATCCAGGCCAAGGAAATCCTGCGTATCCGTCGCCGGATGAACGACCTGTACGCCAAATACACCGGCAAGCCGCTGGACGTGATCGAACGGGCGATGGACCGCGACACCTTCCTCGAAGCGGATGAGGCGCGGGAATTCGGGCTGGTCGACCAGGTGTTCGACAAGCGTCCGGGTGCGCCCGAGGAAGCAACCCCGGCAGCCTGAAGCGGATCGTCCGACCGCGCCTCAACCGGCGGCGCGGTCGGATAAAGTTTTAAGGCATTGCCGGATATGTGCCTGTGTGTATCCTGACAGGCGGCAAGACGCGCCACGGCGGCGCGGGAGATGATTTGAATGACGAAGCTCAGCGGCGGCGACTCCAAGAGCACACTGTACTGCTCGTTCTGCGGCAAATCGCAGCATGAGGTGCGCAAGCTGATCGCGGGTCCGACCGTGTTCATCTGCGACGAATGTGTCGAACTGTGCAACGACATCATCCGTGAGGAAACGAAGTCGGCACTGGTCGCCAAGAAGGATGGTGGTGTCCCGACGCCGCAGGAAATCTGCAACGTGCTCGACGATTACGTCATCGGGCAGAAGCAGGCGAAGCGTGTCCTGTCGGTCGCGGTCCACAACCATTACAAGCGGCTGAACCACGGGCAGAAGGGTGCCGACGTCGAACTGGCGAAGTCGAACATCCTGCTGGTCGGTCCGACCGGTTGCGGCAAGACGTTGCTGGCGCAGACGCTGGCGCGCATCCTCGACGTCCCGTTCACCATGGCGGACGCGACGACGCTGACCGAAGCCGGCTATGTCGGTGAGGATGTCGAGAACATCATCCTGAAACTGTTGCAGGCGTCGGACTATAACGTCGAGCGTGCGCAGCGCGGGATCGTCTATATCGACGAAATCGACAAGATCAGCCGCAAGGCCGAAAACCCGTCGATCACGCGCGACGTGTCGGGTGAGGGCGTGCAGCAGGCGCTGCTCAAGCTGATGGAGGGCACGACTGCGTCGGTCCCGCCACAGGGCGGGCGCAAGCATCCGCAGCAGGAATTCCTGCAGGTCGATACGACGAACATCCTGTTCATCTGCGGCGGTGCGTTCGCGGGTCTGGAAAAGATCATCGCCGACCGTCTGCAGGGCAAGTCGATCGGCTTCGGTGCCTATGTCGCGGCACCCGAAGAGCGCCGCACCGGTGAGGTGCTGCGCCAGACCGAGCCGGAAGATCTGCTCAAGTTCGGCCTCATCCCCGAATTCGTCGGCCGTTTGCCGGTGATCGCAACGCTCGAAGACCTCGACGTCGCGGCGCTGTTGAAGATCCTGACCGAACCGAAGAACGCGCTGGTCAAACAGTATCAGAAGCTGTTCGACATGGAGGGCGTGAAGCTCGGCTTCAACGACGAGGCGCTGGTGTCGGTGTCGAAGCGCGCGATCGAGCGGAAGACCGGTGCGCGCGGCCTGCGATCGATCCTCGAAGGCATCCTGCTCGACACGATGTTCGACCTGCCGTCGATGGATGGCGTCGACGAAGTCGTGATCGACAAGGACGTGATCGAGGGCCGCAAGGAACCGGTCCGCGTATATGCCGAGAAGAAAAAGGCGGGCGACGCGGCGTAGGCTGCCGACCCTGTAATGACAGGCGGGCGTCGGGTAACCGGCGCCCGTTTCGTTTCCGGGCTTTCGGCGGGCGGACTCGTCCGGTATCGTTTGGGTCGTGCCGATCGAACTCATCTGCCTCGATGCCGACGACACGCTGTGGCATAATATGCGGCATTTCGATGAGGCGCATGCCGCCTTCGTCGCGATGCTTCGGCCCTTCGCGGACGGCGACGTGGCGATGGAAACGCTCGATGCGTGCGAGACGCGCAACCTGAAACTCTATGGCTATGGTGCCAAGGGGTTCACCTTGTCGATGATCGAAACCGCGCTGGAACTGGGCGGCGGGCGATTGCCGAGCGGCGTCATCGCCGACCTGCTTGCGGCCGGACGACGGCTGCTCGCCCATCCGGTCGAACTGCTGCACGGGATCGAGGCGACGCTCGACGCGCTTGCTGATCGTGGCCGACTGGTGCTGGTGACCAAGGGCGACCTGCTGCATCAGGAAGCGAAGCTGGCGGCGTCGGGGCTGGGTGACCGGTTTTCGGGGATCGAAATCGTCAGCGACAAGACGGTCGATACCTTTGCGCGGTTGTTCGATCGCTATGGCGTTCGACCGGAACGGGCGGTGATGGCCGGCGATTCGATGCGATCCGATGTCCTGCCCGCGCTGGCCGCCGGGGCATGGGCGGCGTTCGTACCGCAACCGCTGGCATGGACGCATGAAGCTGCCCCGCCGCCATCGGGCCACGACCGGTTCAGGCAACTCTCAAGCCTGGCCGAATTGCCCACATGGATCGACGTAATCGCCGCAGGATAATCGATCTGGCGCGAGGCATTGCACTCGCGGCTACCGGGTTATCGTCGTGTCGTAGCCTGCCGCGCGGCGAGTGCCAGACCGGCGGCGATCTGCAAGACGGCATAGGCCCGGCGACGGTTCGGGCGGTCGACGAACGGCCGCACC
Organism: Sphingomonas sp. Leaf5; assembly: GCF_001421155.1. Classification (NCBI taxonomy): domain Bacteria; kingdom Pseudomonadati; phylum Pseudomonadota; class Alphaproteobacteria; order Sphingomonadales; family Sphingomonadaceae; genus Sphingomonas; species Sphingomonas sp. Leaf5. Next base: position 23,602 of record NZ_LMJZ01000013.1, read on the forward strand.
AGCAGCTCCGCGCCGCCCGCATGCTCCTGCCACAGTTCGACATGACGGCGCGGCTGCAACAGGCCGAGCATACCATCGCCGATCATAAAGGTCGCCGCCATTTCGGCCGCACGTTTGCCAAGTTGTTTCATGGCGTTGCAACGTTCGGCGGCGCGATCGGTGCCTGCATCCGTTCGACCGCGATCGATCGGCGCAGCAGCCGTGCCATCGGATCGATCACGACATGCGCGTCGGCAGGCACGACGATGGTGCCGCTGCCATCGGCCATCGGCAGGGTTCGCACGACGCCATCGACCGCCACCTCGACCGGCAGGGGGAACGGGCCATCGCCCGGCACCTTCCACCGCAGCGTCAGACGGTCGCCGTCGCGGGTATCGATCAGGTCGGGGAGGGTGCCTCGCCGTAGATAGGTGTCGAAGAACCAGCCGAGATCGCGGCCGCTTTCCTGCGCCACCGCGATTTCGAAATCGCGGGTGGTCGCAAACCGCGGCTGGAAATTGCCGGGCTTCGGATCGGGCCGCCCATACACCAGCCGCCGGGTCGCGGCGAAAAAGGCCCGGTCACCGATCAGGTGGCGCAGCGTGTGGAGCATCCACGCACCCTTGAAATAGACGTCGCTGCCGGGGCCGGCTTTGCTTTCCATCTCACGCGCGGTGCGGGGAACGCCCGACACCACGGGGACCTTGGCGGCGATCCGGTCGCGCTGGACCAGCATCATCGCGCTGTAACGGGCATCGCCCTCCCGCCATTTTGCATAGAGCGGCTGCATATACGCGGCGAAGGATTCGTGGAGCCAGAAATCGTCCCAGTCGGCCGCCGTCATCTGGTTTCCGAACCACTCGTGGCTGAATTCGTGCTGGAACAGCCAGTCGAAGCCCTCTGATGCCGGCTTGTAGCCATTGCCATAGGCGTTGATCGTCTGATGCTCCATGCCGAGATACGGTGTCTCGACCACGCCGACCTTCTGGTCGGCGAACGGGTAGGGACCGATGACCTGTTCGAAGAAATCGAGGGTCGGTGCGAATTCGGCGAATAGCTGCGCCGCCTGCGCATCCTTGCCCGCCAGATGCCAGAGATGAAGCGGAATGACGTTACCGTAACGGCTGCGATAGGTGCCGCTGATCTCGCTATACGGCCCGACGCTGATCGCCAGCGCATAGGGGTTCACCGATCCCGAATGCCAGTTCCACGTCGTGCGCCCGTCCGGTAGCCGGTCGATCCCGCGCAGCACGCCATTGGCGGGCGCGGACAGGCCGGCGGGCACGGTGAAGTGCAAATCCGCCGCGGCCGGCTCACCCGCCGGAAAGTCGAGACACGGCCACCACAGGTCGCAGCCGGTCAGCTGGGCGGTGGTGCCGAACCATGGCTTGCCCTGCCATTCGCTCCATACGAAGCCATCGTCCCATGGCGCTCGTTTGGCGACGCGGGGTTGCCCGGCATAGCGGATGTCGACCGCCGTTCGTTGCCCGGCGGGTAGCGGACGGTCGATGACGATCTGCCCGCCGCCCTGCCGCCATGCCGCCCTCGGCAGGACAGCCCCGCCGATCGCCACTGCCGACACCGTCAGCGCATCGTCGAGATCGAGGACGATGCGCGGCGTTGCTGCCCGTGCGTCGAGGGTGAGGACGGCCCGCCCCGACAGCGTGCGCCGTGCCGGCAGTGCCTCGATCGCGAGGTCGACATGCGCCAGCCGCAACGCCGCACGTTCCGGTGCGACCGGCCCTCCCGATCGAAGCGTCATCGGATGCACCGGCGGAACCGGGGGTAATTTGGGGGCGGCCGATAGCGCCACCGCGCCGGCGAGCAGGAGCGTCAGGGAAAAGGCCACCGATCAGCTTCCCATCGACCGGAGATTGATGGGGCGATAAGTACCACCATATAGGTAGATGGGTCCGGCAGTTCGGCCGGGTCGTGGAGTGTCCATGTCCGAGATTACCAATTCCGTTTCGTCCGAGCCGCTGAAGCTGCCGGTGCTGCCGCTGCGCGATATCGTTGTCTTTCCGCATATGATCGTGCCGCTGTTCGTCGGGCGCGACAAGTCGGTAGCCGCGTTGGAAGCGGCGATGGCGGGATCGAAGGAAATCTTCCTCGTGGCGCAGCTCGATCCGGGTGAGGACGATCCGTCGCGCGAAGACCTGTACGATGTCGGTGTCTCGGCCGAAGTCATGCAGATGCTGAAGCTGCCCGACGGCACGGTGCGGGTGCTGGTGTCGGGCAAGGCGCGCGCGACGCTGACCGAACTGGAGACGGTCGACAATTATCTGGTCGCGACGGTTGCCCCGACCGAAGCGGGCGACACGACGCTCGAAGACGCCGATGAAGGCACGGACGAGCGCGTCGCCGAGGCCGTCGCCCAGCCAAGTGCCGAACTGAAGGCGCTGATGCGGTCGGTCGTCGATCAGTTCGAGAATTACGCCAAGCTCAACAAGAAGCTGCCCGCCGAAACCGCGGTGCAGCTGTCCGAGCTGGACGACGCATCGCGCCTCGCCGATGCGGTCGCGGGCAACATCGCGGTCAAGGTCGCCGACAAGCAGGCGCTGCTGGTCGAGGCCGATCCGCAGAAGCGGCTCGAGATGGTGTTCGCCTTCATGGAAGGCGAGCTGGGCGTATTGCAGGTCGAAAAGAAGATCCGCAGTCGCGTGAAGCGGCAGATGGAGAAGACCCAGCGCGAATATTATCTCAACGAGCAGCTGAAGGCGATCCAGCGCGAACTCGGCAACGAGGGCGAGGATGGCGACGGCGACGAAATCGCCGAGCTGACCCAGAAGATCGCGACGCTGAAACTGAGCAAGGAAGCCCGGACCAAGGCGACGTCGGAGTTGAAGAAGCTCAAGACGATGGCCCCGATGAGCGCCGAGGCGACCGTCGTGCGCAATTATCTCGACGTGCTGCTGGGCCTGCCTTGGGGCAAGAAGTCCAAGCTGAAAAAGGACATCGCCGTCGCGCAGAACGTGCTCGACGAAGACCATTACGCGCTGGAAAAGGTCAAGGACCGGATCGTCGAGTATCTGGCAGTACAGGCGCGCACCAACAAGCTGAAGGGGCCGATCCTGTGCCTCGTCGGCCCGCCGGGCGTCGGCAAGACCAGCCTCGGCAAGTCGATCGCCAAGGCGACCGGCCGGGAGTTCATTCGGCAGTCGCTGGGCGGCGTGCGCGACGAGGCCGAGATTCGCGGCCACCGCCGGACCTATATCGGGTCGCTGCCGGGCAAGATCGTCACGAACTTGAAGAAGGCCGGCGCATCCAACCCGCTGTTCCTGCTCGACGAGATCGACAAGCTGGGTCAGGATTTCCGTGGCGATCCGGCATCGGCGCTGCTCGAGGTGCTCGATCCCGAACAGAATGCCAAGTTCAACGATCATTATCTGGAGATCGACATCGATTTGTCGGACGTGATGTTCGTGTGCACCGCGAACACGCTGAACCTGCCGCAGCCGCTGCTCGACCGGATGGAGATCATCCGGCTGGAGGGGTATACCGAGGACGAGAAGGTCGAGATTGCCGAACGGCATCTGGTCGCCAAGCAGGTCGACGCCCATGGCCTCAAATCGGGCGAGTTCGAGCTGACGCAGGAGGGGCTTCGCGATCTGATCCGCTATTACACTCGCGAAGCCGGCGTGCGGACGCTGGAGCGCGAGATCGCGAAGCTGGCCCGCAAGGCGCTGCGCCGCATTCTCGAGGGCAAGGCGACGTCGGTCACCGTCACGCCGGAAAACCTGTCGGAATTTGCCGGCGTTCGCAAATATCGCTTCGGCGTGGGTGAGGAAGAGCATCAGATCGGTGCGGTTACCGGGCTCGCCTGGACCGAAGTCGGCGGCGAATTGCTGACGATCGAAAGCGTCACGGTGCCGGGCAAGGGCGCGGTCAAGACGACCGGCAAGCTCGGCGACGTGATGAAGGAATCGGTCGAGGCGGCGTGGAGCTACGTCAAGGCGCGCTCGCCGGGCTATGGCATCAAGCCGAGTCTGTTCCACCGCAAGGACGTGCACATCCACCTGCCCGAAGGGGCGGTGCCGAAGGACGGGCCGTCGGCCGGCATAGGGCTGGTCACCTCGATCGTCTCGACGTTGACCGGTGTGCCGGTACGGCGCGAAGTGGCGATGACCGGCGAAGTGACGTTGCGCGGCCGGGTGTTGCCGATCGGCGGCCTGAAGGAAAAGCTGCTGGCGGCAATGCGCGGCGGTATCACCACGGTGCTGATCCCGATCGAGAACGAGAAGGATCTGGCAGAAATTCCGGCCAATATCCGCAGCGGGTTGGAGATCATCCCGGTGTCGCATGTCGACGAAGTGCTGCGACTCGCACTGACCGAACCGTTGACCGCGATCGACTGGACCGAGGCCGACGATCTGGCCGCGCAGCCGCCGGTGCCGGTACCCGGTATTGCCGAGTCGCGACCGCATTGATCGATGGCGGCGGGGCGGGTAACACCGTCCCGCCGGCGTCGCCCAACCGACGCATCGCAGCGATATTACGCAATCCATTGGATTGCGCTGACTTTGCCAATTTGCTTTGACAGGTTTCGACGAAGCGGCCTTATTGGCGCGTTCGAATCTGGCTATATTTTTTCTGATACGAAGGGGGTTCCACGGGATGAACAAGCAGGAGCTGATCGGGCAGGTCGCCGACCATTCGGGGCTTACCCGCGGCGATGCGATGAAGGCGGTCGAAGCGGTATTCGACGTCATCTCGGCGGCGCTCAAGAAGGGCGATGAAGTGCGCCTTGTCGGATTCGGCACGTTTTCGGTATCGAAGCGCAAGGCATCGACCGGCCGCAACCCGCGTACCGGCGAACCGATGACGATCAAGGCGTCGTCGCAGCCCAAGTTCAAGGCCGGCAAGGGCCTGAAGGACTCGGTGAATTAAGTTCTGGACACCTTGGCCGGACCCCTTTAGGGACCCGGCCTCCGGGTTTCCGGGCGCGTAGCTCAGCGGTAGAGCACACCCTTCACACGGGTGGGGTCACAGGTTCAATCCCTGTCGCGCCCACCAGATCAACGGCCGTCCGGCACGTCGAACCTCTGTCCAGAGGCGATGTGCCGGGCGGCCGTTTCTGATTCGGGCGGCTGCCGTCCCGATCCGGCGCACTGTCACAAAATAGAAACCATACCGTCTTCGAACCTTCACCGGAATCGCATGGTGCCGTCATCCGGCGATCCTAACGGGCAAGCGTGGATCGGACAGAGGGGGAGCCCTGGACGATCGCCGGGCCTCGCGCCCGCATAACGACAAACCAGGTTTCGGGAGTTCATCGGTGATGGCCAGCAGCAAGCGCTTCGGTCTTATTCTCATGGCAACGACGGCTTGTGCCGCGCTCGCCGGGTGCAGTGGTGCCGACGGTGTCGCGTCGCCGGGCGCCGGCAGCATCAACGTGACCGTCCCGGCCCCGGCTCCCACGCCCACCCCGACCGCGTCGGCCACGCCGAGCGCGATCACCGCGGCACAGTTCGCCGCGCAGACCGCCGTCAACGGCATCACCGTGACGTCGGACGAACAGCTCGCGATCGTCAACGCCGGCACCAACAACAACGTCAACGGCGTCGGGTCGGTGCTGAACGGCGTGTATCCGGTCGGCGCAACCTCGCTGACGACCGCAGCCGATCCGTCGACGATCAACAGCTTCTTCACCAGCACCAACTATGTTGGCGCGCTGAACGGTCCGACCGATACCGCGTTCCAGGGCTGGACCTGCAACTCGACCTCGGCCGAATTCGGCGGTTCGGGCGCGCGCTGCACCTCGGTGCCGTCGATCGGTACCTATGCCGCGGCGACCTCGGTCTGCCCGACCGGCACGACCGATGATGGCACGAACAGCTCGACCAGCCCGACGCTGCGCTATTGCCGTCTGCCGCAGAACATCACGACCGACCTGTCGCTGCCGAAGATCGCGGGCGTCGTGTATCGCCTGCGCGGTCAGACTGAAGTCGGCACCGATCTGGGTAGCGCCGGCCCGGCTGGCGTCACGCTGACGATCGCTGCCGGTGCGGTGATCGCGGCCGATTCGTCGGAAAACACGAACGATCTGCTGCTGGTGAACCGTGGCTCGAAGATTTCGGCGATCGGCACGCGCGACGCACCGATCGTCTTTACCTCGCAGCAGAATCTGGCGAACAACGGCGTGTCCGACGCATCGCAGGGTCAGTGGGGCGGCATCATCCTGCTCGGCCGCGCGCCGACCGCAGTCTGCGCCACCGGTACCGGTCCGAACAATGCCGACGGTTCGTCGACGACGTGCCAGCAGGCGATCGAAGGCGTGACCGGCCGCTTCTACGGTGGTCCGAACGCTGCCGACAATTCGGGTCAGATGTCCTACGTCCAGATCCGTTATTCGGGTATCGCGATCAGCGACGGCAACGAATTGCAGGGCCTGACGCTGGGCGGTACCGGCAGCGGCACCGTGCTGGATCATATCCAGAGCCACAACTCGGCCGATGACGGCATCGAAATCTTCGGCGGTACGACCAACCTGAAGTACATCGCCATCACCGGCGCAGACGATGACGGTTTCGACATCGACAACGGCTATCGCGGCTTCATGCAGTTCATGATCGCGGCGCAGCGCGTGCTGGGCGCGACCGCCGACTCGTTCTCGACCGAGATCGACTCGAACAACGGCGAAGACCTGCTGCCGCGTACGTACAGCACCTATGCCAACTTCACCTTCATTCAGACCGCGCTCGCCCCGGCGGCGATCCGTCAGCGCGGCGGTTCGGACATGCGCTATGTCAACGGCGTGGTGAAGTCGGTCGGCAACGTGGCCTGCGTCAACCTGATCGCCGGCGAAACCAGCGCGACGGACCGCTCGACGATCCGTGCGGCCGACACCACCAAGCAGGACGCCGGCCCGCCGGTCTTCTCGTCGGTCTACTTCGCCTGCCAGGGCCGTTGATCCGACCCGTCGCGTAACCCGCGATGACACGCCGATGCCGGGGCGGGCCGATACGCCCGTCCCGGCATTCGCTCTTTCAGACTTACAAGGTGGATCAACGGTCATGCAGCACCGCCGCGCTTACGCAACACTCCTCCTCCTGACCTCGCAACTGGTTGCGCCGGCCGTGCTGGCGCAGTCGACGACGCCGGCCGCCCCGGCGACCGCAACGCCGCCGGTCGTCCAGACCGGCACCGAACCCGATACCGCGACGTCCGCGCCGCAGGACGGTACGACGACCGACGCTCCTGCCGAAGTTTCGTCACCCGGTTTCGACGAAGCCGCTGGCGAGGAAATCGTCGTCGTCGGCCGCAATATTCCGAACGTCGTGCGCGCCACGCCGCAAATCGTATCGGTGCTGTCGGAAGCGGACATTGCCCGGACCGGCGACGGCGACATCGCCGGGGCGCTGACCCGCGTGACCGGCCTGTCGGTCGTTGGCGGCGGCTTCGTCTATGTCCGTGGTCTCGGCGATCGCTATTCGTCGTCGCTGCTCAACGGTTCGCCGCTGCCCAGTCCCGAACCGCTGCGCCGTTCGGTTCCGCTCGACATCTTCCCGACGTCGATCGTCGGGTCGGCGCTGGTGCAGAAGACCTATTCGGTCAACTTTCCCGGTGAATTCGGCGGCGGTGTCATCAACCTGACGTCGAAGGCGATCCCGAAAAAGAACTTCCTGACGATCGGCGGTTCGGTCGCGGCCGATACGGTCACCACCAGCGAACTCGGCTATCTCTATGCCGGCGGCAAGAGCGACTGGGTCGGCTATGACGACGGGACGCGCGGTGTGCCGTCGTTCATCCGCAACGCGGACAAGGGATCGGGTCTGATTCCGGTCGCGCAGGTCGCGCAGCTCGACAATGCCCGGACCTCGCTGTTGCAGGTCAACAACCAGCTGCCGGCGAACCTGTCGGGTGAGATTTCCGGCGGGTCGGTGTTCGATGTCGGCAGCGACCGTCTGGGCGTCATCGCCTCGCTCGGCCTGTCGAACACGTTCCGGACGCGTGACGCGACGCAGCAGGACAGCGTCAGCGAAAACGGCACGGTCCGTAACGACTTCCGCACCGTGCTGACCGACAACCGGATCGTCGCCAACGGGCTGGTCGGGCTGGGCTATGAGTTCAACGACAATACGCTGCGCTGGACCAACGTCTATATCCACGACACGCTGAAGCAGGGTCGTCTGGCGGCGTCGGACAATTACAACAATTTCAGCGGGCTGCGCGTTCAGCAGAACACCAACTGGTTCGAACGCCAGCTTATCGAAAGCCAGCTGGTCGGCGAATTCAAGCTGACTGACGCGCTGAAGTTCGACGCCCGCGGCGCCTTCGCCAATTCGAAGCGTAATGCGCCGTACGAACGCCAGTTCGACTATCTGTGTTCGAACCGCACCACCAACGGCTATCCGATCACGGTCACCGATGCCCCGGTGTCGCGCGGGTTCAACTGCAACGGCGCCTATCAGGTGACGCAGCGTTTCTCGCCCTTCGCCAGCGTCGTGTTCAGTGAGCTGAACGAAGACCTGTACACGGGACAGGCGGACCTTGCGTACAAGCTGCCGACCGATCGTCCGATGACCGTATCGACCGGCTATTTTTATTCGAACACCGACCGTTCGTCGCGCCGGTTGCAGTTCAACTATCAGACCAGCGACGGTGCCGGCACCGCGCCGGGTTTCCCGAACAATCTGCTGCGGCCCGACTATCTGCTGTCACCCGATTCGCTGTTCAATGCCTGTCCGCAGCGCGGTACCGGTGCCTGCACAATCGAGCTGCAGTTCAATACCCAGGCTGGTGCCTATGCCTATGACGCCAGTCTCGAAATCCATGCCGGCTATGTGCAGGCAGAGGCCGAAGTGTCGGACGGGCTGCGCGCCGTGGCCGGTGTCCGCTACGAAACGGCGAACGAGCGGGTCACGCCGATCAACCTGACGCCGACGATCCTGAAGAACGCCTATTGGTTGCCGGCGGGCACGCTGACGTGGAACTTCGCGTCGGACATGCAGCTTCGCCTGAGCGGTGCGAAGACGATCTCACGCCCGCAGTTCCGCGAATTGGCCCCGCAACAGTTCCGCGATCCCGACTCGGATCGCCTGTTCTTCGGTAACCCGAACCTGCGCGACTCCAAGCTCTGGAACCTCGAAGGTCGCTACGAGTGGTTCTTCGGGCGCGATCAGCGCATCACCGCCGCCGGCTTCTACAAGCGGATCGACAATCCGATCGAACAGGCCGGCTTCTATCCCAGCCCCGACGCGACGTTGCAGACCGGCTTCACCTACCTGCCCAAGGCGACGCTTTATGGTGCCGAGGTCGAGGCGCTGAAATACGTGCCGCTAAGCGGTCTCGGCAATGTCTTCGCTACCCGCCGCCTGTTGCTGCTGGCCAACTATACCTACACCCAGTCGCAGATTACCGCGGACGGTACCTGCGTGCCCAACCCGGCGGCCGCGCTGGGATCGCCCGGCATCGGCGGCTGCCAAGCCGGCTTCGGTCGGGCGAACGCGCTGTTCCGCGACGGCGCGCCGCTGACCGGCCAGTCGGACCATCTGGTCAACGTTCAGTTGGGGGTTGAGGACACGGCGGCTCTGTCGCAGCTGACCTTGCTGTTCAACTATGCCAGCGACCGCGTGACCAATCGTGGTCCGTCGAACCTGTCGGGTAGCGGGTTCCAGCCCGATATCGTCGAGCGTCCGGGCATCCGCCTCGACCTCGTCGCACGGCAGGGCATCGAGGTCGCCGGCGCGCAGCTGGAAGTGAAGGCAGAGGCCCGCAACCTGACCGGTACGCGCTTCTCCGAAGGCCAGAATTTCGGCGGAAATCAGGTCTATATCAACCGCTACGATCTTGGCCGGATGTTCTCGCTGGGCATCACCGCGCAGTTCTGATCGAATTTCGAACGGATCGACGGGCCGTCGGTAGTGATGCCGGCGGCCCGTTCGCTTATCCCCACCGACGCTCGCGGAACCATTTCGTCAGCACATATTTGCTGCCGTCGCGGACCTTCATCCCATGATGCAAGGTCGCCGGATTGGGGCTGCCATCGCTTCGCAGGTTGTTCCACGCCAGCAATTTGCCGGTTTCGGGCTGAACGATCTTGTCGATCGCCTTGAACCGCGTTGCGCCGCCCGCGCCGGGTTCGTTCAGGTACAGCATCACCGTCCAGGTCCGGTTGCCGGCGACCGAGCAATATCGCGCGAAGTCGCCGCCGTTCGGGTCGAAATAGTCGGTATGGGCCTTGAACTCCTGTCCGACGGCATAGCGTTGCCCCTGCAGTGGCTCGCCATGCGCGGGATCAAGCCCGCAAAAATCGAGGATCAGTGACTCGGCCGCCGCCACGACTGGGTCGGTCGAATCGAGATCGCAGGTCTCGCTGGTGCGGAAGGTCGGGTCACCATTGGCGTCGGCGATCGTCGACGGACGGCGTTTGGCGTCGATCCGCTCGATCAATGCGGTACACAGATCGGCCGGGATCAGCGCGCGTCGGATGAACAGCGACAGCTTGGCGCTGGGCGCACGCTGGACGCCCGGGCGGGTCATGATATGCGCGACGACCGGTTCGCTCGGAAAGCCCGAGCCGAAATTTGGGCGGGCGGGGGCAGGGGGCGGGACCGTTTCCATGGTCTTTTTCCTGCCAGAAGGATTGTCGGCACGCCACTGCTTGACCGATGCCTGCGGCCCGGCTAATCGCGCCCTTCCACGGCGACCGTAGTTCAATTGGTTAGAGCGCCGGCTTGTGATGCCGGAAGTTGCGGGTTCAAGTCCCGTCGGTCGCCCCATCCCTTACAGCGCTGGAGCCGCCACCGTGCAGACCGATTGGGGCTATCCCGACTTCGACGATCACGAAGGCATCCACCTGTTCTCGGATCACCAGACCGGCCTGCGCTGCGTCATCGCGGTCCATTCGACCGCGCTTGGACCGGCGGCGGGCGGTGTGCGCTTCTGGCGGTACGCCAGCAGCGACGCGGCGGTGACCGACGCGCTGCGCCTGTCGCGCGGCATGAGCTTCAAGAATGCGATGGCCGGCCTGCCGATGGGCGGCGGCAAGGGCGTGGTCCTGGCCCCCGAGGGTGGTGCCAAGACCCCCGAACTGCTCGCGGCGTTCGGTCGAGCGGTGGAATCGCTCGGCGGACGCTATGTGACGGCCGAGGATGTCGGCATGTCCGAAGCCGACATGATCACCATTTCCAGCGCCACCAGATATGTTTCGGGCCTGCCGGTCGCGGCGGGCAATGCCGGCGGCGATCCGGGTCCGTTCACCGCAATGGGCGTCTATCTCGGCGTGCGCGCAGCGGCGAAGCGGGCGCTCGGTACCGATGACATGCGCGGCGTGCGCGTGGCGGTGCAGGGCGTGGGCTCGGTCGGTGGTGGCCTCGCCCGGCTGCTTACGAAAGACGGCGCGGTGCTGACGCTGGCCGACGTCAACGAAGCGCGGGCGGAAGCACTGGCCAGCGAGCTGGGGGCCACGACCGCCGATCCGGCCTCGGTACTGACGCTGGACGCTGACATCGTCAGCCCGAACGCGCTCGGCGCGGTGCTGGACGAGGCCACGATCGCGGCGCTGCGGTGCAAGGCCGTGGCCGGTGGCGCGAACAACCAGCTGGCAACGGCAGGGGACGGCAAGCGTCTGCAGGAACGTGGCATCCTCTATGCCCCGGACTATGTCATCAACGCCGGCGGCATCATCAACGTCGCGCTCGAATATCTGGGGCAGGGCGACCGTGCCGAGGTCGAAAGCCGCATCGCACGCATTCCCGACCGGCTGGTCGAGGTGTGGGACGAAAGCGACGCGAGCGGGCTGCCGCATTCCGACGTCGCCGATGCGATCGCCCGCCGCCTGATCGGGCGCGGCTAAGTAGCGACGAACAGCGCCGCCCCGGATCGATGCCGCGGCGGCGCTCGTTTTACGGACAGGACGTCAGGCCGGATCGTCGACCCGCCGCAGCCGCCGGATGCGCGGTTCGCGTTCGATGCTCGCCTGTTCGCGGATCATCTGACGCAGTTCGTCGCGCTTTTCGTGGATCGAGGCGATGACCGGTCCCATCGCAACGCCGAGATCGACCAGCACCGCTTCCGACAACTGTAACGAGCTTTCGAGCGTCTCCGGCACGGCATCGCTGACCCCGGCGGCGTAGAGTTCGGCGGCATGCGCGGCGTCGCGGGCGCGAGCGAGGATCGTGAGGTTCGGCACCCACCCTCGCACGCGCCGCGTCAGCCGGACGGTCAGCACCGGATCGTCCATCGTCAGCACCAGCGCAGTTGCGCGACCCAGATCGAGCCGGTCGACCAGTTCCGACCGGGCGACGTCACCGAACAGGATCGGGTGCCCCTCGGCCCGCGCCGCCGCGACATTGTCGATGTCCGAATCGACCGCGATATAACGTTTGCCGTGCGTCTTGAGCATTTCCGCGACCAGACGACCGACCCGGCCGAACCCGATGATGACGACGCCTGATCCGGTCGGGTCGACCGGGGGCGATTCCTCGCTGCCGGTCCGGCGTTCGATCCGCCGCGAGGCGCGCTTGCCGAGCATTGCCAGCAGCGGCGTGATGGTCAGGCCGATCGCGGTGACCGTCTGCCAGAAGGCGGCGGTCGATGCCTGGATCAACTGCGCCTGCGTCGCCGCCGCCAGCACGATCAACGTCGTTTCGGACGGGCTGGCCATCAGCAGCCCGGTCTCGGTCGCGGTGCCGGCGCGCACGCCGTTCAACCGCAACAAGATGCCGGTGACCAGTGCCTTCACCACCACCACCCCGGCGATCGCACCGAGCAATTCGGGCCAATTCTCGACGATCGTCGCGATGTCGAGGCTCATGCCGATGGTGATAAGGAACACACCGAGCGCCAGCCCCTTGAACGGTGCGGTGATGACCTCGACCTCGCTATGATATTCGGTCTCGGCGATCAGCAGCCCGGCGAGCAGCGCACCGACGATCGGCGATAGCCCGGCGGCGGTGGTGACGAGGCTGGCGACGATTACCACCAGCAGGCTGGCCGACAGGAACAGTTCGGGACTCTTGGTCCGCGCCGCCTGTGCGAACAATTTGGGCAGGACGAACCGTCCCGCCAGATAGAGCGCGGCGACGCTGACCCCGCCCCACATCGCGGTATTGGCCAACCCAGCCCAGCCGTCGTCGGACGCGGCGGGGGCAAGCGCGCCCAGCGCGAAGATGATCGGCACCAGCGCCAGATCCTCGAACAGCAACATCGCGAAGGCGGTGCGCCCGACCGGCCCGGTGGTGCCCGCCATCGGCAGCACCAGCGCGGTCGAGGAGAGAGCAAGCGCGAGGCCAAGGCCGATCGCACCGGTGCTCGCCTGCCCCATGATCATCAGTGCGAGGCCGATCAGCAGGCCCGATCCGAGCAGCTCGGCGGCACCAAGTCCGAACACCTGCCGCCGCATCGCCCAGAGCCGTTTGAACGACAGTTCGAGACCGATCGAGAACAGTAGCAGGATGATACCGAATTCGGCGAAGGGTTCGATCGAATGTCGGTCGGTGATCGTGATGTGATAGAGCCACGGCACCCGGTCGACCAACGCGCCCAGCCCGAACGGACCGACGAGAACGCCGACGAGGATGAACCCGATCACCGGGTTTACGCGAAACCGGGCAAACGCAGGAATGACGAGGCCGGCGGCCCCCAGAATGACCAGCGAATCGCTGAACGGCGTCGAATCGATCGGCAATGGCATGGGTGCATTGTTGCGGACGCGACACGGTGGCGGCAACCGCTAACGCACGAACGGCGCCCATCCGATCGGATGGACGCCGCTCCTTCGGCCATCGGGGCGGCGTGGATCAGCCCTGCGAACCCATCGCCGATTCGAGGTTGACGCGAACCTGTTCGAAGAACTGTTCGGTGGTCATCCATGGCTGGTTCGGGCCGATCAGGATCGCGAGATCCTTGGTCATATGGCCCGCCTCGACGGTCTCGATGCAGACGCGCTCCAGCGTTTCGGCGAACTTGGTGACGTCGGGCGTATCGTCGAACTTGCCGCGATACTTCAGGCCGCCGGTCCACGCGAAGATCGACGCGATCGGGTTGGTCGAGGTCGCCTTGCCCTGCTGATGCTGACGATAGTGACGCGTGACGGTGCCATGCGCCGCTTCGGCCTCGATCGTCTTGCCGTCGGGCGACATCAGGACCGAGGTCATGAGACCCAGCGATCCGAATCCCTGCGCGACCTGATCCGACTGCACGTCGCCGTCATAGTTCTTGCAGGCCCAGACGAACTCGCCATGCCACTTGAGCGCCGAGGCGACCATGTCGTCGATCAGGCGATGCTGATATTCGATACCGGCGGTCTGGAACTTGTCCTTGAACTCGGTCGCGAACACTTCCTCGAAGATATCCTTGAAGCGGCCGTCATAGGCCTTCAGGATCGTGTTCTTGGTCGACAGATACACCGGCCAGCCGCGGCCGAGGCCATAGTTCATCGACGCGCGCGCGAAATCGCGGATCGATTCGTCGAGATTGTACATGCCCATGGCGACGCCGGCGGCGGGGAAGTCGAACACTTCCTCCTCGATCACCTGGCCGTCGGTGCCTTCCCATTTCATGGTCAGCTTGCCCGCGCCGGGGACCTTGAAATCGGTCGCCTTATACTGGTCGCCGAACGCATGACGGCCGACGACGATCGGCTTGGTCCAGCCGGGGATCAGGCGCGGGACATTCGAGATGACGATTGGTTCGCGAAAGACCACGCCGCCGAGGATGTTGCGGATCGTGCCGTTGGGCGAACGCCACATCTTCTTCAGGCCGAATTCCTCGACGCGCTGTTCGTCGGGAGTGATCGTGGCGCACTTCACGCCCACGCCGTACTTCTGGATCGCCTTGGCGCTGTCGACGGTGATCTTGTCGTCAGTCTCGTCGCGCTTTTCGATGCCAAGGTCGTAATAATCGAGGTCGATCTCGAGATAGGGCTGGATCAGCCGCTCGCGAATCCACACCCAGATGATGCGGGTCATTTCGTCGCCGTCGATCTCCACGACCGGGGTTTTGACCTTGATCTTCGCCATGCGCCTGCTCTCGATTTCTGTTGCGATTGCCGCGGCCTTACGGGGTCGGTTGGCAAGGATCAACCGCGTCGGGAATGCGCGGCGGTTGTCAGCACGGCCCGCCTTGGGTACACCACGCTTCATGGCATCGCTCGAAAAGCCCGCGGTCGGCACCACGACCGTCAAGTGGCGCTGGCCCTCGGTTCACCCCGAAGGGCGCAAATACGTCCTCATCGCCGCCGCAATCACCGCGTTCTTCGCGTTCATGGCGTGGGAAACGCTGGCGTGGCCGATGGCGCTGGTCACCCTCTGGGTCGCGGCGTTTTTCCGCGATCCGATCCGTACCACGCCGCAGGGCGACGGGCTAATCGTCGCGCCTGCCGACGGGCTGGTGACGATGATCGAGCGCGTCGACCTGCCGTCCGAATTGCGGGGGCCGAACGGTCTCGGCGATCAGCCGCTGGTGCGCGTGTCGATCTTCATGTCGGTCTTCGACGTCCATATCAACCGCACCCCGATTGCGGGGACGATCCGGCAGGTGGTCTATATCTCGGGCAAGTTCCTGAACGCCGATCTCGACAAGGCGAGCGACGAAAATGAACGTCAGCATGTCGTGGTCGAAAGCCTCGACGGCCAGCGTGTGGGCTTTACCCAGATCGCGGGACTGGTCGCGCGGCGGATCGTCGGTTTCGTGAAATCGGGCGATTTCGTTGCCGCCGGGCAGCGGGTCGGACTGATCCGCTTCGGCAGCCGTGTCGACGTGTTCCTGCCCGAGGGTATCGCGCCACAGGTCGTGCTCGGCCAGCGCAGCGTTGCCGGAGAGACCGTTCTCGGCCGACCGGGCCTGCCTGCGCCCTCCGGGATTGCACAGTAGCGATGCGACGCCCCCTGCCAGTCCGCGGCATTCCGCTGCGCGCCCTCGCTCCGAACGCGGTCACCGCGCTCGCTTTATGTTCCGGCCTGACCGGCATCCGGTTCGCCATCGGTGGCGAATGGGAACGCGCCGTGCTGATGGTGCTGCTGGCCGGCGTGCTCGACGGCATCGACGGTCGCGTCGCGCGCATGTTGCGCGGCGAGAGCCGGTTCGGTGCGGAACTGGATTCGCTGTCGGATGCGATCTCGTTCGGCGTTTCGCCGGCGCTGATCATGTATCTTTGGGCACTGCTCAACGAACCGCGCGTCGGCTGGATCGTCTCGCTGATCTATGCGGTGTTCACGGCGCTGCGACTTGCCCGGTTCAACGCGCGGATTGACGTAGCCGAACAGCCGCATAAATCGGCCGGTTTCCTGACCGGTATCCCGGCACCGGCCGGCGCGGGCCTCGCCATGTTGCCGCTCTATGCCTGGATCTGGAGCGGTGAGGAAATCTTCCGCTCGCCATGGATCGTGGCACCATGGGTGGCGTTCGTCGCGTTCCTGATGGTGTCAAGCCTCGCGACGTTCAGCTGGTCGTCGCTCAAGCTTCGCCGCCACATCCGTTTCGAGGCGATCGTCGGACTCGTCGTGGTGGCCGCCGCACTGGTATCCGCGCCGTGGCAGACGCTGACGGTGGTATGCGTCGCCTATCTGGCGACGCTACCGTTCAGCATCCGCAGCTATGGCCGGATCAGGCAACAGCGCGAAGCGGCTGCGGCGCGACCGTAACAACGCGCGGCCGGATGACACCACGCCGTGACGTGAGGCGAACCGGTGGCAACGGATCGATCGACCATTCCGGACCCCGGCGTAGCAGGCGCAGGATGCGATCGCTCGCCGTCAATATGGTGGCGACGATCGTTCCCATGGCGATCAGGAACGCGGCGGCGAACAAGGCGTAAGCAAACAGGGCCATCTCAAAACTCCCCGGAACAGGTGCGATTCCGAAAAATCGCAACTTGTCGAACATCTCGGCCAGACCACAGTTCCATGGTCCGTTTCTGAACCTGTAATGTTCTCATATCGTTCCAACGTCAAGACTTGATCGTTGGTACGTCCTGCGCTAAGGGCCCCGGTCTCCACCCCACATGGGAAGCGCACATACCGGTGCCCGAGCCTTTGGCTCTCTAAGGGTTCCTGCTTCCCAGAGGATCAACCGGAAGGAATTATCCTATGGCGGCACCCGTCGTCACCATGCAAGCGCTGCTCGAATCGGGCGCGCACTTCGGCCACCAGACCCATCGCTGGAACCCGAAGATGAAGCCGTACATTTTTGGCGATCGTAACGGCGTCCACATCCTCGACCTGTCGCAGACCGTGCCGCTGTTCGCGCGCGCGCTCGAATTTGTGTCGTCGACCGTCGCGTCGGGCGGCAAGGTCCTGTTCGTCGGCACCAAGCGCCAGGCGCAGGAGCCGATCGCCGAAGCCGCTCGCAAGTCGGGCCAGCATTTCGTCAACCATCGCTGGCTGGGCGGCATGCTCACCAACTGGAAGACGATCAGCAACTCGATCAAGCGTCTCAAGGCACTCGAAGAGCAGCTGTCGGGCGACACGCACGGCCTGACCAAGAAGGAAGTGCTGAACCTGACCCGTGAGAAGGACAAGCTGGAGCTGTCGCTCGGCGGTATTCGCGATCTGGGCGGCATTCCCGACATCATGTTCGTGATCGACGCGAACAAGGAAGAGCTGGCGATCAAGGAAGCCAATACGCTGGGTATCCCGGTC
Organism: Sphingomonas sp. Leaf5; assembly: GCF_001421155.1. Lineage (NCBI taxonomy): Bacteria > Pseudomonadati > Pseudomonadota > Alphaproteobacteria > Sphingomonadales > Sphingomonadaceae > Sphingomonas > Sphingomonas sp. Leaf5. Next base: position 41,163 of record NZ_LMJZ01000013.1, read on the forward strand.
GTCGCGATCCTCGATTCGAACGTGTCGCCGGACGGCATCGCCTTCCCGGTTCCCGCCAACGACGACGCCAGCCGCGCGATCCGTCTGTACTGCGAAGCGATCGCGATCGCCGCGACCCGTGGCGGTCAGCAGGCGATGGCGCATTCGGGCCGCGATCTCGGCGCGATGGACGAACCGCCGGCGGAAGAGGCGCTGAGCGTCGAGCAGTCGGAAGCTCCGGTCGAAGCGTAAGCTGTCACGGAACTGACGTGCGGGCGGGGCAGGGCGAAACACGCGCTGCCTCGCCCGCAAGCATATCGAACACCAAACAGGAGCCAGATCATGGCAGAAGTTACCGCCGCCGCCGTCAAGGAACTGCGTGAGCGCTCGGGCGCCGGCATGATGGATTGCAAGAAGGCGCTGACCGAAAACAACGGTGACATGGAAGCCGCCGTCGATTGGCTGCGGACCAAGGGCCTCGCCGCCGTCGCCAAGAAGTCGAGCCGCACCGCTGCCGAAGGTCTGGTCGGCGTTGCCGTGGCCGGGACCAAGGGCGTCGCCATCGAGGTGAACAGCCAGACCGACTTCGTCGCGAAGAACGACCAGTTCCAGGGCTTCGTTCGTGACGTGGTCGCGATCGCATTGGAAAAGGGTGACGATGTCGACGCGCTGAAGGGCCAGACGATGCCGAACGGCGGCACCGTTGAGGACGCGCTGGTCGCCAACATCTCGACCATCGGCGAGAATCAGGTGCTGCGTCGCGCGAAGGCCGTCGAAGTCGCCAAGGGCGCGGTGATCCCGTACGTCCACAACTCGGCCGCACCGGGCCTCGGCAAGATCGGCGTGCTTGTCGCGCTCGAATCGGATGCGGGTTTCGACGTGCTGGAGCCGCTCGGCAAGCAGATCGCGATGCACATCGCTGCCGCGTTCCCGCTGGCGCTCGACGAGAGCGGTCTGGACCAGGACATTCTGGAGCGTGAGCGCCAGATCGCGACCGAAAAGGCCGCCGATTCGGGCAAGCCGGCCGACATCATCGCCAAGATGGTCGAAGGTTCGGTGAAGAAGTTCGCCAAGGAAAACGCGCTGCTCAGCCAGCCGATCGTGATGGACGGCAAGACGCCGGTCGCCGACGTCGTCGCCAAGGCGGCGAAGGATGCCGGCACCGCGATCGTGTTGAAGGACTATGTCCGCTTCCAGCTCGGCGAAGGCATCGAGAAGGAAGAGAGCGACTTCGCCGCCGAAGTCGCCGCGACGGCCGGCCTCGCCCGCTAAATTCGCGCTTCCGTTTCACGGGCTTGCGGGCCGCGAGGATAGACCATCCTCGCGGCCCGTTTCGGTTCGGCATAACGTCGCTTGGCTTTGGGAACGCTCAAGGCTAGGGTCCGCCGCGCTCCCGATCGGCTATTTTCGCAGGTGTCATGTCCCGTCCCCGTTTCAACCGTATCCTCCTGAAACTCTCGGGCGAGGTCCTGATGGGATCGGGGCAGTTCGGCATCGATCCGGCGATGTGCGACCGGGTCGCGCGCGAGATCAAGGCGGCGCGGGGCGAGGGGCATGAGGTGTGCGTCGTCGTCGGCGGCGGCAACATCTTCCGCGGCGTGGCAGGTGCGGCGCAGGGCTTCGAACGGGCCAGTGCCGACTATATGGGCATGTTGGCGACCGTGATGAACGCACTGGCGATGCAGAACGCGCTCGAACAGATCGGCGTCGAGACCCGCGTCCAGTCGGCGATCCCGATGGCATCGGTATGCGAGCCCTATATCCGCCGTCGTGCGGTCCGCCATATGGAGAAGGGCCGCGTCGTGATCTTCGCCGCCGGCACCGGCAGCCCGTTCTTCACCACCGACACCACCGCCGCGCTGCGCGCCGCCGAAATGGGCTGCGAAGCGCTGTTCAAGGGCACCAGCGTCGACGGCGTCTATGATGCCGACCCGAAGAAGGTGCCGACCGCGACCCGGTACGACACGCTCGGCTTCGGGCGGGTGCTGGCCGACGACCTGAAGGTCATGGACGCCTCGGCCGTGGCGTTGTGCCGCGACAACAATATCCCGATCGTCGTCTTCAACATCCGTGACGAGGGCAACCTTGCCGCCGTACTGGCGGGTGACGGGGTTTCGACGATCGTTCAGAACAACGCTTGATTCAAAAGGAAGTCGGTTATGGCCGCATATAACAAGGCCGATCTGGAACGTCGCATGGCCGGCGCGGTCGAGGCGCTGAAGGGCGATCTAAGCGGACTGCGCACCGGACGCGCGGCGGTATCGCTGCTCGATCCGGTCACCGTCGAGGTGTATGGCGCGCACATGCCGCTGAACCAGGTCGCGACCGTCTCGGCACCCGAACCGCGGATGTTGTCGGTACAGGTGTGGGACAAGACGAATGTCGGCCCGGCCGACAAGGCGATCCGTTCGGCCGGTCTCGGCCTCAACCCGATCGTCGACGGTCAGACGCTGCGCCTGCCGATCCCCGACCTGACCGAGGAGCGCCGCAAGGAACTCGCCAAGCTGGCCGGCAAATACGCCGAATCGGCGCGTATCGCGGTCCGCAACGTCCGGCGCGACGGCATGGAAAGCCTGAAGACCGACGAAAAGAAGGGCGTCTATTCGGAAGACGAGCGCAAGCGCCACGAAACCGAAGTCCAGAAGCTGACCGACGCGACCATCGCCGAGCTCGACGCGACGGCAAGCGCGAAGGAAAAGGAAATCCTCGGCAAGTGACGTCGTTCGCCGCTCGCACCTCGGTTCCGGCGGACGATCGTGCGGCACCGGGGATGCCCCATACCGCTTCGATCCCCCGCCATGTCGCAATCATCATGGACGGCAATGGACGCTGGGCAAAGGCCCGGCGTCTGCCGCGGATCGCGGGACATCGGCAGGGTGTCGAGGCGGTGCGGAACATCGCGCGGGCGGCACGCGAACAGGGCGTCGAGGCGCTGACCCTCTACGCCTTTTCGTCGGAGAACTGGCGCCGTCCCGAACAGGAGATCGGCGACCTGATGGGGTTGCTGCGCCATTTCCTGAAAAGCGAGATCGACGAACTGCACCGCGAGGGCGTACGGCTGAGAATTCTCGGCAATTATCAGGCGTTGCAGCCCGATCTTGTCAAACTGATCGAGGGGGCGGTTGTCCGCACCGCGACCAATACCGGTCCGATCCTGGCGATTGCCCTGAACTATGGCGCGCAGGCCGAACTGGTCATGGCGGCCCGTCGCCTCGCCGAGCGGGTCGCTGCGGGCATGCCGGTGTCGGCGATCGACGAAGCAGCGATCGATCGCGAACTCGATACACACGACCTGCCGCCACTCGACCTCATGATCCGCACCTCGGGCGAACAGCGGCTGTCGAATTTCCTGCTGTGGCAGGCGGCCTATGCCGAGTTGCTGTTCGTCGACACGCTGTGGCCGGATTTCGACGGTGCGGCACTGGCGGAGGCGATCGCCGCCTATGGCCGGCGTCAGCGCCGGTTCGGGGGCCTGTGACACCCGACCCCGTTACCGATCCCGTAGCGCGCCGCAAGTCCGACCTCGCCACGCGCACATTTGCCAGCGTCGGCATGATCGCCGTCGCAGCGACCGCCTTGTGGATCGGCGGGTTCGCCTTCTGGCTGCTGGTGGCGATCGGTACGTTGTTCATGATGGCCGAATGGGCCGACCTGCATAAGGTTTCGCGCGAGCATAAGCGGCTGGCGCAACTGGCGCTGACCGTACCGTTGGCGATCCTGTCACCGCTGGCGGCGGGGGCGGGGTTCCTTGCGTTTGGCCTCATCATCGGTGCGGCGTTCTTCATCGTCATCACGACCCGCCTGCCGAAACTGGCCCGTGGCATTCTCTATTGTGGCTTTCCGGCGCTGGCGGTCGTGTTTTTGCGCGACCGGCCGGATGGGTTGCTGCTTGCATTCTGGGCGATGGCGCTGGTCTGGGCCTGCGACATCGGTGCGTATTTTGCCGGCCGGACGATCGGCGGACCGAAGCTGGCGCCGACGATCAGTCCGAACAAGACATGGGCCGGGCTGATCGGCGGCGTCTTGTCGGCATCGGTACTGGGCGGCGTGCTGCAATATGCCGGGCTGCCGCTGCATCTGGTGCTGGCGACGCCGTTGCTGGCGGTGCTGGCGCAGGTGGGCGACCTCTATGAGAGCCAGTTGAAGCGTATGGCTGGCGTCAAGGATTCGGGCAACGTGCTGCCCGGCCATGGCGGGGTGATGGACCGGCTCGACGGGCTGGTACCGGTCGCGCCGGCCGCGGCACTGATGCTGTTGGCAGGACTGTATTTGGCATGAAGCGCGTCAGTATATTGGGAGCGACCGGATCGGTCGGCACGTCGACGCTCGACCTGATCGAGCGCACACCGGGTGATTTCGAGGTCGAGGCGCTGACCGCGAACCGCGATGTCGGCAAGCTGGCGACAGCGGCGCGTCGGGTGGGTGCGAAGCTGGCGGTGGTCGGCGACGAGGCATGTCTGCCGGCACTGCGCGATGCGCTTGGCGATAGCGGAATCGAGGCGGCGGGCGGTCAGCAGGCGGTGATCGATGCCGCGGCGCGTGCCGTCGACTGGACGATGGCGGCGATCGTCGGCACCGCTGGCCTCAAGCCGGTGATGGCGGCGCTCGCCCGTGGCGGCGCGGTGGCGCTCGCCAACAAGGAAGCACTGGTTTCGGCAGGCGACGTGATGATGGCGGCGGCTCGCCGGGCCGGCACTACGTTGTTGCCGGTCGACAGCGAACATAATGCCGTGTTCCAGTGCCTCGACGATTGTCCCCCCGAACGCATCCGCCGCATCATCCTGACCGCGAGCGGCGGGCCTTTCCGCGAACGCTCGCTCGCCGAGATGCAGGGCATCACCCCCGAACAGGCGGTGGCGCATCCCAACTGGTCGATGGGTGCCAAGATTTCGGTCGATTCGGCGACGATGATGAACAAGGGGCTCGAACTGATCGAGGCCTATCACCTGTTCCCGGTCACGCCCGAGCAGCTCGACGTGCTGGTCCATCGGCAGTCGGTCATCCATTCGATGGTCGAATATGTCGACGGGTCGACCCTGGCGCAGCTTGGATCGCCCGACATGCGGGTACCGATCGCGCATGCGCTGGCATGGCCCGATCGCATGGAAACGCCGTGCGAACGTCTCGACCTCGCGCGGATCGGCCGGCTCGACTTCGAAGCGCCCGATATGGTGCGGTTTCCGGCGCTGGCACTGGCGCGTGCCGCATTGTCGGCCGGTGGCGGGCGGCCCGCGATCCTGAACGCCGCCAACGAGGTTGCGGTGGCGGCGTTTCTCGACCGCAGGATCGGTTTCCTCGAAATTGCCGCAATCGTCGGCGATGTCTTGCAACGCTTCGACCCGGCAGGGCCGCAGACGCTCGACGCCGTGTTGGCGATCGATGCCGAAGCGCGTGCATTGGCGCGGGAGCGTGTGAAGGATTGCGCGGCTTGATCGAATCCCCCGGGTTGCTGATTACCGTCGTCGCGTTCCTGCTGGTGTTGGGGCCGCTCGTTTTCCTGCACGAACTGGGGCATTATGCCGCGGGGCGCTGGTTCGGCGTGAAGGTCGATGCCTTCGCCGTCGGGTTCGGCAACGAAATCGCCGGCTTTACCGACCGTCACGGCACGCGCTGGAAATTCGGATGGCTACCCCTGGGGGGCTATGTTCGCTTTGCCGGCGATATGAACCCTGCATCCCAAGCCGATGCCGAATGGCTGCAACTGCCCGCCGCCGAACGGGCGCGGACGTTTCAGGCCAAGCCGGTCTGGCAACGGGCGATCATCGTCGCGGCGGGACCGGCGGTGAACCTGTTGCTGGCGGTCGCGATCCTTGGCGGGTTCGCGGCGGCCTATGGCGTCGACCGGACCCCGGCAACGATCGGCCGCGTGGTCGCCGGCAGCGCGGCCGAGCACGCCGGGCTGCAGGCGGGTGACCAGATCACGGCAATGGGCGGCCGTCCGATCGATACCTTCGCCGAGCTTTCCTTCTACACCGTCATGCGTCCCGATGAGCGTGTGCGCGTCGATTATCTGCGCGACGATGCCCCGCGGACGACCGATGCCACGATCGGCGCGGTGCGGCAGCGCGATCGCTTCGGCAACGAGGCGCGGATCGGCCGGTTCGGGATCGAGCGCGGGGTGCCGGTCTTCGCGGCGCTGCCGCTCTGGCAGGCACCGGGCGAGGGCGTCCGCATGGTCGGCACGATCCTGCGCGGTACGGTCGACGGGCTGGGACAGATCATCACCGGCCGGCGATCGGTCGAGGAAATGGGCGGGCCGTTGCGCATCGCCAAGGCGTCGGGCGAGCAGTTCTCGCTCGGCTGGCCGGCGCTGGTGACGTTCGTCGCGTTCGTTTCGATTAATCTTGGATTCATCAACTTGTTGCCAGTTCCGATGCTGGATGGCGGCCATCTGATGTTCTACGCGATCGAGGCGGTGAAGCGGGGGCCGGTCCGTCCGCGGACGATGGAATGGGCGTTTCGTGGTGGATTGGCCCTGTTGCTGGCGTTGATGATATTCGTCACGGTGAACGATCTGGGGACGTTCGGCGTGTGGCGGGGGCTGGCCGGCTTGATCGGCTGACGTGGTTAGGGCAGTGCGCGCACGTCCTGTAGTAAAAGTTCCTCCGATTGGGGTGGGTTTGGTGACGCTAAGCAAGTTTTCGATTCACGGCGTGCGCGGTGCCGCGCTGCTCGCGGGCACGATGCTCTCGAGCACGGCCTTCGCGCAGGCGCAGCGTACGCCCGCCGCTGCCGCGCCGGCACAGCGCGCGCCCGCCGCTGCCGCTCCGGCGGTACCCGCCGCACCGATCCGCACCATCCGCTCGCTCCGCGTCGAGGGATCGCAGCGCATCGAACCCGATACGGTGCTGTCCTATACCAAGTTGCGTATCGGCATCCCCTACACCCCCGAAACCCTCGATCAGGCGATCAAGGACCTGTACGCGTCCGATCTGCTCGCCGACGTGGCGATCGAAGGTGCCGAGACCGGCGACATCATCGTCCGGGTCCGCGAGAATCCGATCATCAACCGCGTGGTGCTGGAGGGCAACAAGCGGTTGAAGGACGACAAGATCACCAAGGAGATCAAGCTCGCCCCGCGGCAGATCTTCACCCGCACCGCCGTTCGCGCCGACGTCGCGCGCATCATCGAACTGTATCGCCGCCAGGGCCGCTTCGCCGCGCGGGTCGAACCGAAGATGGTCATGCTCGACCAGAACCGCGTCGACGTCATTTTCGAGGTGTCGGAAGGCGCGAAGTCGAAGGTCCGCCAGATCAACATCCTCGGCAACGAGGTGTTCAGCGACAGCCAGTTGCGCGGCGAGATGTACACCAAGGAGTCGCGGCCGTGGCGTATCTTCAGCTCGGCGACGAGCTATGACGAAGATCGCATGGCCGCCGATCAGCAGAAGCTGCGGCAATTCTACCTGACCGAAGGCTATGCCGATTTCCGTGTCATCTCGGCTGTCGCCGAACTGACGCCGGACAAGGAAGACTTCATCATCACCTATGTGGTGGAGGAAGGCGCGCGCTATAAGTTCGACGACGTCAAGGTCGAGAGCGCGATCCGCGACTTCGACAATGCCGCGCTGACCAAGACGCTGCCGATGAAGAAGGGCGATTGGTACAACGCGAAGCTGGTCGAGGATACGATCGACCAGCTGAGCGAATATGCCGGCCTGTTCGGCTATGCCTTTACCGATGTTCGCCCGGATTATGTGCCGGATCGCGAAAAACATACGATGGCGATCACCTTCGTCCTGAACGAAGCGAACCGCACCTATGTCGAGAAGATCAACATCACCGGCAACACCCAGACGCAGGACCGCGTCATCCGCCGCGAATTCCGCGTGGCGGAGGGAGATGCGTTCAACGCCTTCCTGATCAAGCGGTCGCAGGATCGCATCAACTCGCTCGGCTATTTCCAGGACAAGTTCGAGATCGACCGCACCGAGGGCTCCTCGCCGGATCGCATCGTGCTGGGCGCGAACGTCGAGGAAAAGTCGACCGGCGAACTGACGCTGTCGGCAGGCTTCTCCAGCCTCGAACGTTTCATCATCCAGGCATCGATCCGGCAGCGTAATTTTCGTGGCAAGGGGCAGGATCTTCAAGCGTCGGTAAATTATTCGACCTATCAGAAGTCGGTCGAGCTGGGCTTCACCGAACCCTATCTGTTCGACAAGAATATCGCGCTGGGCGGGACGCTGTTCCGCCGCGATCTGAACTCGTTCAATTTCCTCGGGACCGGCCGCAACTCGCTCTATTCGCAGGTTTCGACCGGCGGGCAGATCGTGGCCAGCGTCCCGCTGACGGAATTCTGGACGCTGTCGGGCCGGTATCAGCTGAGCCAGGACAATGTCGGGCTGGACCAGGGGACGTATTTCACCAACGGCGTCTGCGACCCGCTGAAGGCCGGGCGCTATCTGTGCGATTCGATCGGCAACCGGCTGACCAGCATGGTCGGCGGGAACCTGATCTTCGACAATCTCAACAACCGTCTGCGGCCGTCGCGTGGCCAGCGTCTCGTCACCGGCCTCGATTTCGCGGGTCTGGGCGGCGACGTCCGGTTCGCGCGTATTCGCGGCGATTTCGACAAATACTGGAATGTCGGCGGCTTCATCCTGTCCGCCGGGGTCGAGGGCGGCTATATCCACTCGCTGCAAAAGCGCGCCGGCGAGGGGATCGATCCGGTCCGCATCGTCGACCGCTTCTACCTTGGCGAACCGCAGTTCCGCGGCTTCGATATCCGCGGCGTCGGCCCGCGCATCCAGCGCCAGCAATATACCGGTTCGGTCGCCGGCGGCGATCAGACGCTGGTGACCGCACGCGATCAGACGCTGAACGATCCGCTGGGCGGCAAGGCCTATTATCTCGGCAAAATCGAGCTCGAACCGCCGCTGGGTTCGGGTATCGCCGAACTGGGTCTGCGGCCGTCGGTCTTCATCCAGGCAGGTGCGCTGTTCGGGGTTACCCGGCCACGGCCGACGCTGGCATTCGAACAGGCGCGCAGTGCCGATGGCACGCTGCAATTCAACAAGGACGGATCGCCCTCGCTGTTGCCGTTCAGCTCGCCGATCAAGACGTCGGACGGGTTGCAGGTCTATAACAACCAGTTCACCGACGGGTCCGGCCAACCGGCGATCCGGCAGACGACCTGTTCGGTCGGCTATGCGACGACGGTCGGCGGCACCTGTCTGGGCGGCGAGCCGAACACGGTCGCGATCAACACCACGCAGCCGTTCCTCGAACAGTTCCTTGGCGATTCGGCCAAGCCGCGTCTGTCGATCGGTATCGGCGTGAACTGGAACTCGCCGTTCGGCCCGTTGCGGATCGATCTGGCCAAGGCGCTGCTGAGCCAGCCGGGCGACGACAAGAAACTCATCACTTTCAACGTAGGAACTCAATTCTAATGCGTAGCCTCACCAAGGCGGCGATCGCCGCATTCGTTTTTGCCGCTCCGACCGCCCCGGCGTTCGCGCAGGCGCTGCCCGACGCCAAGATCGCGGTCGTCGATTCCGAGCGAATCTTCCGCGATTGCACCGCGTGCAAGGCGGCGACGACGCAGCTCCAGTCGCAGCGTCAGCAGCTCCAGTCGCTCGCCACCTCGCTGGGCCAGCCGCTCCAGACCGAAGCGCAGTCGCTCCAGACGGCGGTGACCGCTGCCAAGGGCACTCCCGACGCCGCGCTCCAGACCCGCATCCGCACGTTCGAGCAGCGTCAGCAGCAGGCGCAGCAGCAGATCAGCCAGCAGGAACAGCAGGTTCAGCGCAACATCGCCTATGTCCGTGAACAGATCGGCACCCGCCTCGGCCCGATCATCACCCAGATCGCGCAGCAGCGCGGTGCGACGCTGGCCGTCGACAAGGGCAACAGCTTCTACAACGCGCCGGCGACCGAAATCACCGACGCCGTGCTGACCACGCTCAATTCGCAGCTGCCCAGCGTCAGCGTGACCGCGCCGGCACAGGCCGCTCCGACCGCCCCCGCCGCTGGCACGCGTCCGGCCCCGGCAGGCCGCTGATCGTGGAAGGGGAGGCGACCTCGATCGGACCGTTCGACATCACCCGGGTGATGGCGGCGATCCCGCATCGCTATCCCATGCTGCTGGTCGACCGTGTCGTGGAACTGATCCCCGACCGGTCGATCACCGCGATCAAGGCGGTGACGATCAACGAAGGCTTTTTCCAGGGGCATTTCCCCGGCCGTCCGATCATGCCGGGCGTCCTGATCGTCGAGGCGCTGGCGCAGGCCGCCGGTATCCTCGCGGTCGAAAGCCTCGGTCTCGTCGGTTCGGGCAAGCTGGTGTATTTCATGTCGATCGATGGCGTGAAATTCCGCAAGCCGGTCGAGCCGGGCGTCCTGCTGACGCTGGAGGCCGAATTCCTGCAAAAGCGTTCGCGGGTCTGCAAATTCGCGGGGAAGGCGCGCATCGACGGCGAACTCGCCGCCGAATGCGAATTCACCGCGATGATCGCCGACCCGCCCAAGGCGTAAGCCGGCGCGGATCATTGCTATTGCGGGCGCGTCCGTGTACGGGCGCGCCTTCCTGTTTCCAGGCTGGTCGGAACCAGCCGCTCGTGGAGAAGACCGATGAAGAAAGAAACGCACCCCGACTATCACACCATCAAGGTCCAGATGACCGATGGCACCGTGTTCGAAACCCGTTCGACCTGGGGCAAGGAAGGCGATCTGATGACGCTGGACATCGATCCGCTGGCGCACCCGGCATGGACCGGCGGCCGTGGCCAGATGCTGGATTCGGGTGGTCAGGTCGCACGCTTCAACAAGCGTTTCGGCGGTCTCACGCTCGGCAAGAAGTAAGCCGGCGGCGCGGGCGACGCCCGCGCGCAGCACTGCATGGAAAGGCCGCGGTGGCGTCTGCTACCGCGGCCTTTTTGTCGTCCGGGGATCGGAAGCACTCCCCGCCTCTAATCACAGGAATGGCAATCAGGCGGATATCCCGGAGAACGATGCCACCCGTGACGCATTGGCGGTACCGCGCCATTCGTCATTCCCGCGAAGGCGGGAATCCATATCCGCTGAGGTCGCTGCAAGAGCCTCGACATCGGCGATTATGGACTTCCGCCTTCGCGGGAGTGACGATCCTGCCTCGAGCGCCCGATAGGCGGTGTATCGGGCTCGAGGCGTTCCCGACGTTCGGACGTAGTTACCGCCCGCGATTGTCGAGCGTAGCGCCTGCCACTTGCACACTCGTACGCGCGACGATGTCGGTCGCGCTGTTGGCCAGCAGCAGCTGATACGTGCCGCCCGCGATCTTCCAGCCGCGCGTCTGGCTGTCGAACGTCGCCAGCAGTCGCGGATCGACCGTCACGTCCATCGTCCGCGTTTCGCCGGGGGCCAGATCGACCTTGGCAAAGCCGCCCAGCCGCTTCGGCGCTTCCCAGCCGGCACCCGCGACATAGAGTTGCGCCAGTCCCTTGCCACGCACCTTGCCGGTGTTGGTGATGGTGAAGCGCGCCTGCACGCCCTTGCCGGACGGTTGGGCGGTCAGCCCGCCCAGCGTAAAGCCGGTGTAGGACAGGCCATAGCCGAACGGGAACAGCGGCCTGGCTCCGGTCTTGTCGAACCATTTATAACCGACCGCAGCCCCTTCGATATTATAGTTGCCCATCGGGTGCGAATCGCGGTCGAGCTTCGGATCGCCCTCGATCACCGGACGCGGCAGTTGCGCGAGCGATGCGGGGAAGGTCGCGGGCAAGTGGCCCGACGGGTTGACCTCTCCGGTCAGCACCCGGGCGATCGCATCGCCCCCCGACGTTCCCGGATACCATGCCTCCAGCACGGCCCCGACCTTGCCCAGCCACGGCATCAGCACCGGGCCGCCGGTTTCGAGCACGACCACGGTCTTGCGGTTGGCGCGGGCGACCGCGTCGATCAGTGCGTCCTGATTGTCGGGCAGGTTCAGGTTCGGGGCGTCGATCGATTCCCCGGTCCATTGCTCGCCGAACACGATGACGATGTCGGCCTTGCGCGCGGCGGCGGCAGCGGCCTTCACGTCCTTGCCGTCGAGATAGGTAATCTGCGCCCGGCTGCGCGCCTGCAGCGCCTTCATCGGCGACGACGGGTGGTAGAGCTTCGGCCCCGGAAAGCCGCCCGGATATTCGTCGGCGACGGCAAGGCCGTTGACCGGGCCGCCATGCGGATAGACCTGGCTCGATCCGCCGCCCGACAGCACGCCCACATCGGCATGGGCACCGATCAGCAGGATCGATTTCGCGGTGGCGGCAAGCGGCAACAACCCGGCACTGTTCTTGAGCAGGACGATGCCTTCCTCGGCATCGGTGCGGGTGATGGCGGCATGGGCGGCATAATCGATCGTCGTCGCGCGGTCGCCGGCGACCAGCGTTTCGAACAGGCCGTTTTTGAACATCGCCCACAGGATGCGGCGCGCCATGTCGGTCGCCCGCGCTTCGGGAACATAGCCGTTGTTCACCGCCTCCCGCAGCGCATCGGCGAAATAGGCGGAGCGATCGAACGCCCAGCCCGATTGCTGGTCCAGCCCGGCATTGGCCGCCTGCGTCGTCGAATGGGTCGCGCCCCAGTCCGACATGACATAGCCCTTGTAGCCCCAGTCCTTCTTCAGCGTGCGGTTGAGCAGCCAGTCATTCTCACACGCATAGAAGCCGTTGACGCGGTTGTACGCGCACATCACCGATCCGGGGTCGCCGGTCTCGACCGCGAATTCGAAGGCGAGCAGGTCCGACTGGCGTGCCGCTGCCTCGTCAATGCGGTGATCGATGTTGAAGCGGTTGGTTTCCTGCCCGTTGAACGCATAATGCTTCATCGTCGACACGACGTGCTGCGACTGGATGCCCTTGATCTCATGGCCGGTGATGATGCCGGCGAGCAACGGGTCTTCGCCGCCATATTCGAAGTTCCGGCCGCCGCGCGGTTCGCGCATCAGGTTCATGCCGCCGGCCAGTTGCACGTTGAAGCCCGACAGAAACGCTTCGCGCCCGATCATCGCGCCGCCGGCTTGCGCGACCTCGGGGTTCCACGTCGCGGCGGTGGCGATACCCGAGGGAAGCGAGGTGCGCAGCCGCGGTGTCGGCGAACGCTGCGTCGCGACGCCGAGGCCGGCATCGGTCTGCCACTGGCCGGGAATGCCGAGGCGCGGAATGCCCGGAACATAACCTGCCGAATCAGGCAGCCCGTCCTTGGGCGGTTCGTAATTCTTGATCGGCGTGCGCTGCCAATCGGCCTTGGTCGAGAAATAGCCGAAGGTCAGCTGCAATTTCTCGTCGAGCGTCATCTCCTTCAGCACCAGTTCGGTGCGGGCATCGGCATCGAGCGCACGGTCCATCCACGGCCGCGCCTGCGGGCCGTCGGTGGGGCGGGTGGCGGCTTGCGGGGCGTTGTTGGTGGTTTGCGCCAGAACCGGCGTGGCGGTGAGCAGCGTGCTGCCGAGCAGGGCGGCAAGGCGAAGGGATGCGGACATCGATGGGGTCTTTCGCGAAGGGGAAGAACGTTCGGGCGAACGGGATGTATCGAACGGGATCAGAAGCTGGTCGGCCAAGCCGCAGGGGGGCGGGCCATGATGGCGTGGCGCGATCCGGCGCATGCTGTTCCTCCCCCCCGTTCGGTTGCCGCACCGGTCCGGCAACGATGCCGGACAAGCGGGTGCGCGCCCTGTCCGCGTCGCGTTCCCTGGCAGCGTGATAGCGTTGTCAGAACAGGAAAATCAATCCGTCGGACGCAGGCGGTCCGGTGATCGCGGCGACCCCGGAACAGGCGGGTAGTTAACCGCATGTTCGGTTTCACGGTTTAAGCGCGCCGTACCAGGTTTCAGGGGGCGGCGTGACACATCCCATCTTTTACGATGCCAGCGGGCGGCGCGCCCGGCGGGTGCGATGGGGGGCGACGATCCTGGTCGTCACGATGCTGGCGATCGTCGCGCTGGTTGTTTCGGCACTGACGCGGACGCCGCAGCGGGGCGCACTGGCGCTCCCCGGGGATGCCGTGCGTCCGCAGGCGATTGCCGCTGCGCCCGTCGCAACGGGCACCGGTCCCTGGCTGCCGGCAGGGCAGACCGCCGCCGCCGCTCGCCGCCTGCCGGTACTCGGATTCTATATGCCATGGGACGCGGCATCGCGGCAGTCGCTGGCGCGTCATGTGGACGAGGTCGACTGGCTGGCACCGGGCATCGCGTCGGTTGCCGGGCGCGACCATCGCTTCGCCTATGAATCGGACGACTATCTGCACGCCGTACTGGCGAAGGCGAAACGTCCGCCCGCGCTGATCCCGATGGTCCAGAATGCGCGTGAGGACGGCAGCTGGGACGGTATCGGCACCGCGGCGCTGCTGACCGATGCAACGGCGCGGAACCGCTTCGCCGGACAGATCGAAGCGATGGTGGCGGCGGAGCGGGGAATGGGCGTGATGCTCGACCTCGAAAGCCTGCCCGCAAGCGCGCACGCCAATTATCGCCGGTTCCTGTCCGAACTCCGCACGCGCTTTGCCCGCCGGCACTGGCAGGTGATGATCGCGACCCCGGTCGCGGACGCGGAATGGGACCTTGCCCGCTATGCGAAGGTCGTCGATCGGCTGGTGCTGATGGCCTATGACGAGCATTGGATGGGCGGGGCGGCGGGGCCGATCGCGTCGCAACCCTGGTTCGCGCGGGTCGTGGCCGATGCGCTGCGCACCGCCGGTCCCGGCACGATCGTCGCGCTGGGCAATTACGGCTATGACTGGAACGGTCGCACGACCCAGCCGCTGCGCGTGGCAGATGCGTGGAACCTTGCCCGACAGGCGGGCGCCGTGCCGATATATGATCGGGCCAGCGGCAACTGGCACTTCGCCTATCGCGAACGGGGGCGTGACCATCAGGTCTGGTTGCTCGATGCCGTCACCGCCGCCAATCAGCTGCGCGCGGCGTCGGTCGCCGGCGCACATGCGGTGGCGCTGTGGCGCATGGGCAGCGAGGACCCGCATTTCTGGACCGTCGCCCGTACCGGTTCCGCCACCGGGACCGGAACCCTGCCCCAGCCAGCGGGCGTGACGCTGCTGGGGCAGGGCGAGGTGTTGCGGCTGGACGCCGGCGCGACCGCCGGACACCGCACGCTGCGGTCCGACGCCAGCGGCATGGTCCGCGCGGCGCGGGTCGATCGCCTGCCCGGACCCGATATCGTCCAGCGCACCGGCGCGCAGCGGCGCATGGTCGCGCTGACCTTCGACGATGGTCCCGACCCGCTCTGGACACCCAAAATCCTCGACGTGCTGAAGCGCGAAGGCGCGCCCGCCACCTTCTTCGTTACCGGTG
This sequence comes from Sphingomonas sp. Leaf5, assembly GCF_001421155.1. Classification (NCBI taxonomy): domain Bacteria; kingdom Pseudomonadati; phylum Pseudomonadota; class Alphaproteobacteria; order Sphingomonadales; family Sphingomonadaceae; genus Sphingomonas; species Sphingomonas sp. Leaf5. Next base: position 56,404 of record NZ_LMJZ01000013.1, read on the forward strand.
CCAATGCGCTGGGGCAGGGGCCGATCCTGCGACGGATCGTCGCGGAAGGCAGCGAACTCGGCAACCATAGCACCTCGCATGCCAATCTGTCGCACCGCTCTCCGCAAGCCATCCGGCTGGAACTGACCGCGACCGAACGGCTGGTCGAGGCCTATACCGGGCGGGCGATGCGGTTGTTCCGGCCACCGTTCCTCGGCGACGCCGATCCCGATCGTGGCGACGAACTGCATGCGACGCGGGTCGGGGCCGAACTCGGCTATCTGACGGTCGGTCTGAACGTCGATCCGCACGACTGGCAAACGCCGTCGCCGCGACAGATCGTAGAGCGGACGATCGCCCAGGTTCAGGCCGGCACCGCCGATCGCCCGACCCAAATCGTTCTGCTCCACGATTCGGGCGGCGATCGCAGCCGGACGCTGGCGGCGCTGCCGGGGATCATTCGCGGGTTGCGTGCACGTGGCTATGAACTGGTCGGCGTGTCGCGGCTCGCCGGGCTGTCGCGCGATCAGGTGATGCCGGTGTTGCGGGGCGCGCAAGCGAGCGAAGCGGCGAGTGCGCGCGGCCTGTTCGGCGGCGTCAGCCTGACCCGCGACCTGTTGATGACGGCGTTCCTGCTGGTGATCGCCATCGGCATCGCCCGGTCGGTCGCCCTGGCCGGGCTGGCGATGTTCGCCGCGCGCCGGGGTGGTCCGCCGCCGGCCGCACCGCATCTGGTTCCGACGTCGGTGTCGGTGTTGATCCCGGCGTTCAACGAAGCACGGGTGATCGAGGCATCGGTGCGCCGCATCCTCGGCAGCGTCGGCGTCCGGATCGACGTCATCGTGATCGACGACGGCTCGACCGACGGTACGTCCGACATCGTCCGGACCGCGTTTGGCATCGATCCGCGCGTCCGGCTGCTGACACTGGAAAATGGCGGCAAGGCACGTGCGCTCAACACCGCGCTACAGATCGCCAAGGGCGATGTCGTCGTCGCGCTCGACGCCGACACCCAGTTCGAGGCGGATACCATTGCGAAGCTGTTGCGCTGGTTCGCCGATCCGGCGATCGGCGCGGTCGCGGGCAATGCGAAGGTCGGCAATCGCGTCAACCTGATTACCCGGTGGCAGGCGCTGGAATATATCACCGCACAGAACCTCGAACGGCGCGCGTTGCATGCGCTGGGCGCGGTGACGGTCGTGCCGGGCGCGGTCGGGGCGTGGCGGCGCGCGGCGCTCGATTCGGTCGGCGGATATCCCGACGATACGCTGGCCGAGGATCAGGACCTGACCATCGCGATCCAGCGCGCCGGCTGGCACGTCGCCTGCGACATGGAGGCGATCGCATGGACCGAAGCGCCGGAGACCGCGCGGGGACTGTTCCGTCAGCGCTATCGCTGGGCCTATGGCACGCTGCAATGCCTGTGGAAGCACCGCGCGATCATCGGCCGGGGTCGTCCGCGCGGGCTGGCATTGCTGGGGCTGCCGCAGGCACTGGTTTTCCAGGTGCTGTTCACGCTGGCCGCGCCGCTGATCGACGTGGCGCTGGTCGGGAGCATCGTCACCACCGCGTGGCGGATCGCCGATCGCGGGTGGGAAGCGGCGGGCGGCGATGTCGGCTGGGTCGCGCTCTACTGGGCGGCGTTCACTGCGATCGATCTCGCCTGCGGCTGGGTCGCCTACCAGCTGGAGGGCAGGGGCGAACGTCTGCCGCCGCTGCGGATGCTGGCGCAGCGGTTCGGCTATCGCCAGTTGCTGTACGCGGTGGTCCTGCGCGCGCTGGCGGCGGCGATGAGCGGACCGCGCGTCGGCTGGGGCAAGCTGGAACGCAGCGGCAGCGTGACCGCGCCGGACGTCGCGACGGTCGTGACGCCGATCGGCGACCGCGCCGCTCCGTCTGCCGCGCCGGAGGTGGCCGCCGCCGCATGAAGCCGTCGCACGCGTTGACACACAATATGAGTTGCATGAGATGTTCGCGATGACCGGACGACGTACCAGCACCGTATCGCTGTCCCCCGAACTGGAAGCGTTCGTCGCCGATGCGGTGGCAGGCGGGGGCTATGCCAATGCCGACGACGTCGTCCGTGCCGGCTTGCACGCGTTGCGCTCCGCCGGTGCGGAATGCGGCATGGTGGCAAAGGACTGGCCGGCGGCCGGCGGCGAATGCGGCGCGCTGATCCGGGCGCGCGACTGGGCCGGCACGCCGCTCGGTCCGCCCGCCCAATGGCCGTCGCAGATGCGGGCGACGATTGCGAACATCGTCAATTCGCCGGTGGCCAAGATGCTGGTCTGGGGCCCGGACCATATCCTGTTCTACAACGACGCCTATCGCGCGATCGTCGGCGAACGCCATCCGGAGGTGTTCGGCACCCCGGTCAGAAACGCGTTTCCCGAACTGTGGGACCATTATCGAACCGTGCTGCCAGCGGCGTTGCGCGGCGAGAGCCAGTCGTTCCGCGACCGGCCGACCGTCTTTTCGCGCACGAACAGGTCGGAAACGTTGACCCTCGACCTGTATTACACGCCGGTCGTCGATGGAGAGGGCGTCGCCGGTGGCGTCCTGTGCACCGTCATCGACAACAGCGCGCGCAAGATGATCGAGGCGCGGCTGGCGGCGAGCGAGGCCGAACTGCGCCGCATCGCCGATGCCGTGCCGATGCTCGTTTCGTATATCGATCGCGATCACCGCTACCGCTTCGTCAACGCCAATTATGAAAGCTGGTTCGGCGGCGCACCGGACGCGATGGTCGGCCGGCATATCCGTGAGGTGATCGGCGAGGAACTGTATCGCGACCGGCAGGGTGATATCGATGCGGCGCTGACCGGCGAATGGATCGTCGGCGAAACCGCGCTTCAGCACCGGACGCTCGGCCGCCGTGCGTTCGAGATACGCTATGTCCCGCATCAGGACGATAGCGGGCAGACGGTCGGCGTTTATATTCTGGGCATCGACATCACCGAACGCGCCCGCGACGCCGCCGCGATCAAGGCGAGCAACAGCCGGTTCCGCACCGCGATGCAGGCGGTGCACGGGGTATTGTGGACCAACAGCGCCGATGGCCGGATGGTCGGCGAACAGCCCGGCTGGGCGGCGTTGACCGGGCAGGCGTTCGACGAATATCAGGATTTCGGCTGGGCATCGGCGGTCCATCCCGATGATGCCGCCGCGACGATCGACGCGTGGAATATCGCGGTCGCGGCGCGCAGCATGTTCGTGCACGAACACCGCGTCCGGCGGCACGACGGCGAATGGCGTATCTTCGCCATCCGCGCCCTGCCGATCCTCGACGATGCCGGCGACATCACCGAATGGGTCGGCGTCCATACCGACATCTCGCACCAGCGCGCCGCCGAAGCGGCATTGCGCGAACAGGCCGACAGCCTTGCCCGGCAGGTCCGGCATCGCGAACGGGCCGAGGATCAGCTGCGCAGCCTCAACGAAACGCTCGAAACCCGCGTGATCGCGGAGATCGCCGAGCGGCGGCAGGCCGAGGCGCAACTCGCGCAATCGCAGAAGATGGAGACCGTCGGCAAGCTGACCGGCGGCATCGCACACGACTTCAACAATCTGTTGCAAGTCATTGGCGGAAATCTGCAATTGCTCACGCGTGACGTCGTCGGAAATGCCAAGGCGGAACGCCGGGTCGACAATGCGATGGCGGGCGTTTCGCGCGGCGCACGGCTCGCCAGCCAGTTGCTGGCATTCGGTCGTCGTCAGGCACTGGAGCCGAAGGTCGTCAACGTCACCCGCTTCGTACAGGGCATGGACGACATGCTGCGCCGGGCGATCGGCGAGGCGATCCAGATCGAAACGGTCTTCGCCGGCGGCTTGTGGAATACCTTCATCGATCCGGGGCAGATCGAGAATGCGCTGCTCAACCTCGCCATCAACGCGCGCGACGCGATGGAGGGGCGGGGCAAGCTGACCATCGAGCTGTCGAACGCTCATCTCGACGACGCCTATGCCCGCACGAACGAGGAGGTCGTTCCGGGGCAATATGTCATGCTGGCGGTGACCGACACCGGCAGCGGCATGTCCCCCGACATCGTCGCGCGGGTGTTCGAACCGTTCTTTTCGACCAAGCCCGAAGGCAAGGGGTCGGGGCTGGGCCTGTCGATGGTCTATGGCTTCGTCAAACAGTCGGGCGGCCACGTCAAAATCTATTCGGAAGTCGGGCACGGTACCTCGATCAAGCTCTATCTGCCGCGGGCCATGGAGTCCGAGGATGTCGAGGTGCAGGTCGACACCGGTCCGGTGCGCGGCGGGACCGAGACGGTGCTGATCGTCGAGGATGACGAGGAAGTCCGAACCACCGTGGTCGAGATGCTCGGCGACCTCGGCTATCGCGTGCTGAAAGCGTCCGACGCTGCCAGCGGCCTTGCGGTGATCGAAAGCGGGATGCCGATCGACCTGCTCTTCACCGACGTCGTCATGCCGGGCGCGCTGAAGAGCCCCGAAATGGCGCGCAAGGCCCGCGAGCGGCTGCCCGGCCTCGCCGTATTGTTCACCAGCGGCTATACCGAGAACTCGATCGTCCATGGCGGGCGGCTGGACAAGGGCGTGCAGCTATTGTCCAAACCCTATACGCGCGAGGCGCTGGCGCGGAAGATCCGCCATGTCCTGTCGAACCAGCAGCAGCGCAACCTCGCGACGCTGCAACCGCAGATCGCCGACAGCCGGCCGGTCGCGATCACCACGCCGCCGACCATCCGACGCACGATCCTGCTGGTGGAGGATGACGGGCTCATCCGCATGAGCAGCGCCGAGATGTTGCAGGAAGCGGGTTTCGTCGTCGTGGAGGCGGCCAGCGCCGAGGAAGCGGTCACCGCGTTGCAGACCGCACCGGTCGACATACTGGTCACCGACGTCAACCTGCCCGGCGCGTCGGGCCGCGAACTGGCCCAGCGCGCCCGCACGCTGCGCCCCGAAGCGTTGGTGGTCTTCGCAACCGGCGATCCCGGCGCGGTCGCCGGGGAAGCGGATGCGATCGTTCTTGCCAAACCCTATACCAGCGGCGCGTTGCTGGCGGCGCTGCGCAGGAGCGAGACGGCACGGGTGACGACCGGCGAACCGGGTGCCTAGAGCGTGATGACGTGGATCTGAATCGCTGCGGATTCCCATTGGGCTGGCGATCTGATTCAATGTGGTGGCTGGCGAGGGAGGCCAGCCAGCATGGCA
>NZ_LMJZ01000014.1:0-65848 GCF_001421155.1 Sphingomonas sp. Leaf5
TGTCTCGACTTCCAAACCCCCGCCGAGGCATTCCTGCGCATCTCAACCGGTGCACTTCAAACGTGAATCCACATTCCCGCCTGCGCGGGAATGACGAAAGAGGATAAAACGCTATTCCTGGGCCCAGCGAACTGAATGTCGATCCCGTCTAGCTAACCGACTCATCTCCCGTCCTTCCCTTGACCAGGGAAGGGAGTAGATCAGCGAAACACCACCGTCCGGTGTCCGTTCAGGAACAACCGCCGTTCCGCCGCCCAGCGCACAGCGCGGGCCAGCACCTGTGCCTCGATATCGCGACCAATGCGGATCAGGTCGGCTTCGGTGTCGCGGTGATCGACGCGTTCGACTGCCTGTTCGATGATTGGGCCTTCGTCGAGATCGCCGGTGACATAATGCGCGGTCGCGCCGATCAGCTTGACGCCGCGGTCGTGCGCGCGGGCATAGGGGCGGGCACCCTTGAAGCTCGGCAGGAAGCTGTGATGGATGTTGATGCAGCGTCCGGCCAGCCGATGCGACAGGTCGCTGCCGAGTACCTGCATATAGCGGGCGAGCACCAGCAATTGCGCATCGGAATGTTCGAACACGCGCAGCATCGCCGCTTCCTGCGCCAATCGGTCGCCGTCGACGATCGGCAGGTGATGGAACGGCACGCCGTGCCATTCGGTCAGCGCGCGCAGCGACGGGTGGTTGGAAACGACGCCGACGATCTCGACCGGCAGATCGCCGGTCTTCCACCGATGGAGCAGGTCGTTGAGGCAATGGCTGCCCTTCGACACCGCGATCAGCACGCGCATCCGTTCGGCACGGGGGACGATCGACCAGTCGAGCGCGAAGTCTTCGCCGATCGTGGCGAACCCCTGCGTCAGCGCATCGGGATCGATGGGAAAGGCGGGGCCGGCGCCGGCGAATTCCACCCGCATGAAGAAACGTCCGGCCTCCAGATCGGCATATTGCTGGCTGTCGAGGATGAAGCCGTCGATCCGCGCCAGATGCCCGCTGACCGCCGCAACGATCCCGACGCGATCGGCGCACGACAGCGTCAGCACATAGGCGGGCGACCCCGCGGCGTCGGAAACCGGCATCGACTTTTCCCCTGTTGATCGGGGGGCTCTAGCGACGAATGCGCGTGGTTAAAACCATGCACGGATGCCGGCGACCAGACCGATGCCACCGCTATCCTCGCCCGCCGCGCGGCCGAAACGCCGGGTATCGCTGAAGCGACGTTCCCAGTTCACCCCGACATAGGGTGCGAATTCGCGGGCGATTTCGTAGCGCAGGCGCAGGCCGAGTTCGGCGTTGGTCAGCCCCGATCCGGTGCCGGTCTCGCGGATATCCTGCGCCGACAGGTTCAGTTCGGCGCGCGGTTGCAGGATCAGGCGCTGGGTAAGGCGCTGGTCGTAATAGCCCTCGATCCGGCCGAGCAATTCGCCCTTGGTCGAGAGGAACGCGGCGGCGTTCAGTTCGAACCAATAGGGGGCGAGGCCCTCGATGCCGACCGTGAAATAGGTGCGTGCCGGGGTGGGGCGGATGTCCTGCCGGATGCCGGCCTGCAGGTTGAAATAGGGATCGATCGCGCGCGAATAGAGCGCCTGCACTTCGGCGGCGTCGAGGCGGTCGCCGCCTTCGCCCTCGCTCTTGACGACCAAGCGGTGGATGTCGCCGCCATACCAGCCCTCGCCTTCCCACGCATAGCCGCCGTCCTTCCACTCGGCCCGGTCGAGCAGGAGCTGGGCGAAACGCTGGCCGCCGCCTTCTTCGGCCATCATCGCATCGCGCGACCGGGCCATGACATCGCCGCCCCAGACGCGGTCGGCGTAGTGCGGCATCGGGACGGGCGGGGGCGGCGCGCTGCCGGGGGACTGGTCGGTGCCGGTCGGTTCGGGCGCTTCGGCGGGGGCGGCCGGTTCGGTGGTCTTCCCGGCCGGTTGCGGCTGGGGTTGTGCAGGTGCGGCGGGGGGCATCTGCATATGCCCCATATGGCTATGGTCCTGCGCGACGGCGGGGACGGCAGCGGCGAGCGCGAGCAGCGGTGCGAGGGTGCGGATCATGCAACGCTCCCCTGCGGACGGACGGTGACGACGCGCATCATCCCCGCCAGCATGTGGTAGAGCATGTGGCAGTGGAACGCCCAGTCGCCGACCGCATCGGCGGTCAAGTCGAGGCTGACGATCCCGCCCGGCTGCACCAGCACGGTATGCTTGCGGGGGCTATGGTCGCCATGCCCGGTGACGAGCTCGAAAAAATGGCCGTGCAGATGGATCGGATGCGCCATCATCGTGTCGTTGATCAGGTTGATGCGAACCCGCTCCCCTTCGGCAAAAGCAAAGGGTTCGTGGGTGTCGACCATGCGCTTGCCGTCGAACCCCCACATGAAGCGTTCCATATTGCCGGTCAGGTGGATGTCGATCTGGCGACCCGGCGCGCGGACGTCGGGATTGCGGTCGAGCGAGCGCAGCTGGCGATAGGTCAGCACGCGGTGGCCGACATCCTCCAGCCCCTGTCCCGGATAGTCGGTGCGGTCGGCGGCCATGGGGGAGATGGTCTGCACGCCGGGGGTTTTGGCGACGCCGGGGGCGTTCGCGAAGTCGCGCATGCCGTGCTTCATCTCGCCCATGCCCTCCATTCCCGCCATGCCGCCCATCGCGTCGCCATGGCCCATCGCGGCGTGATCCGGGGCGGGTGCGGCCGATGCGGGTGCACCCTGCTGCGTGGCGAGGCGGGCAGAGGCGTTCTTTTCGATGGTCGGGTCGGGGGCACCGGCTTTGTCTTCATGGCCCATGCCGCCCATGCCCATGTCGGTCATGGTTGCAAGCGGGCGGGCTCGCAGCGGCGGGACCGGCGCTGTCAGGCCGGGGCGGGGGGTGAGCGTCGCGCGGGCCATGCCCGATCGGTCGACGCTTTCCCCGACCAGCGTATAGGCAGCGTCGCCGGGGGTGACGATCGCGTCATAGGTTTCGGCGACGCCGATCTGGAACTCGTCGACCGTCACCGGCTCCACGTTCAGCCCGTCGGACTGGACGATCGTCAGCGGCAGGCCGGGGATGCGCACGTTGAACGTCGTCATCGCGGAGGCATTGACGATCCGCAACCGCACCCGCTCGCCCGGCGTGAACGCGCCGGTCCAGTTGTCGACCGGGCCATGGCCGTTGACCAGATAGGTATAGGTCGCGCCGGTCGCGTCGGCGATGTCGGCGGGGTCCATCCGCATCTTGCCCCATTCGGCGCGATCCTTGGCGGGCTGGTCGCGACCCGCGAGCAATCCGGCCAGCGTCTGCCGCTGGAAATTATAATAGCCCGGTTGCAGTTTCATCCGGCGAAAAATCGTCGCCGGGCTCGACCGGCTATGGTCGGACAGGACGATCACATGCTCGCGGTCGAAGGCGACGGGATCGGCGGCGGCGGGGTCGATGACGATCGGGCCGTAAAGTCCGGCCTGTTCCTGCCCGCCCGAATGGCTGTGATACCAATAGGTCCCGTTCTGCCGGACCGGGAAATCGTACAGAAAGCTCTGTCCCGCCGGAATGCCGGGAAAGGAAATACCGGGCACGCCGTCATACTGGAACGGCACCAGCAGCCCGTGCCAGTGCAGCGAGGTTTCGACGTCGAGGTCGTTGACGACGCGGATCCGCGCGCGCTGCCCCTCGCGCAGGCGGATCAGCGGGGCGGGGGACATGCCGTTGATGCCGATGCTGCGCGACGGGCGGCCATCGACCAGGCGGTTGATCCGGCCGATCCGCAGTTCGATCAGGTCGCCAGACACCACCGGGCCGTTCGTCGCCTGTCGTGCGCCAAGCGGTGTCCATGCGCCCAGCGTCATCGCGCCGCCGCCCAGCGCCGCGCCGCGTAACAACCGGCGGCGATCGATCGTCGTCGTCATGCAAACATCCTCGTCATCCATCCGGTCATACGCAGCACGGGCACCGCCCCCTCAACCGGCCAGCAATTCGTTCAGCTTGATGCGGGCGCGCCGGATGCGGGTCTCGACCGCCTTGGTCGATATGCCGAGCAACTCGGCGGCGTCGGACTGGCGCATTTCCTCGACCGTACACAGCAACAACGGTTCGCGGAGCGCGGCGGGCAGCATCGCGATCGCCGCGCGCAGCCGGGCGGTTTCCTGTCGCTGTTCGGCGGCCTTCGCCTGATCGGGATCGTTCGTCGCGATCGTATCGGCCAGCTCGTCGACCGATCGTGCGCCGAAGAAGAAGCGCCGCAGCGCCCGCCGCCGCGCCAGATCGCGGCACTTGTTCAGCGCGATCGTCGCCAGCCACGCCGCCATCGGGCGCGTTCCGTCATAGCGACCGAGCGCGCGATAGGCGGACAGGAACGTCTCCTGCACCAGATCGAGCGCCTCGTCGGGATCGCCGACGCTGTTCAGGATCAGGCGATACACCCGGCTGCGATGACGCTGCATCAGCGATGCGAAAGCGGTTTCGCTGCCGGCCAGTGCCTTTGCCGCCAGTTCGCCGTCATCGGGGCCGGGATTGGCCGCGGTCACTGCGCCGGGTGGGTGAGCGCGCGTGCCACCGCCCGGTCGAACGCCGGGGTCTGATCGGGACGCAGCAGTCGCCGCATCGCGAAGACATGCGCGAGCGTGGCTTTCTGCAACGTCCCCATCGTCCGGTGCGACGCATCGACTGCCGCGGCGACGCGCGGGCCGTCATCCTGCTCGGCGGCGATCGCCTGTGCCAGCCGGGCATTGTCGGCGCGCATCTGCGCCTGCAACGCCGCACGCCGCGTCGCATACTCCGCCTCCAGCGCGTCGAGCCGGCGCATCTGCCCGGGCGTCAACTGCATGTCGTCATGCAGCAGGGCATGAAGTTCACCGCCATGCGCCGTCGCAGGACGATCACCGATCATGCGACCGGCCAGCACCCCGCCCAGCGCCGCGAGAAACGCGACGATGGCGACCAGCACCGTCCACCGGGTCCGGCTCATCGACCGGCCAGCAGCGTCGAGGGCGCGAGCGCGAGGTCGTCGGCAAAGGTCGCCGCGGGTTGCGGACGCGGTATCGGATCAGCGGCGACCAGCCCCATGGTCACCGCCCCGATCGCGGCGACCCCCGCCAGCCGCAAGCCCGCCGCGCGCGCAGCACCATCCGCCCGCACCCGCGCGAACACGGCCGGGGCGAGCGCGTCGAGACGCGGATCGTCGGTGACGTCCGACAGCCGGCGCAGCGATTGGTCGAGATCGTCGATCATGGCATCCATTCCACCCTTACGCAGGAATGCTACGCAGCATCACCGGTCAGCCCTCGACCGGAACGCAGATCATACCGAATTTACCGGGGTTCCCGATCGGGCCGGCCAATGCCGACCCTGGAGGCGCGACCGGGAATCGAACCCGGGTGCAAGGATTTGCAGTCCTCTGCGTCACCACTCCGCCATCGCGCCTCGATACGGTGGAGCGGCCGTTTGCGTTGGATTTCATTCCACGTCAACCCGGCGATCGCCCGATTTGATCGATGTTTGCGCGCCCACTTCGGAAACGTTGCCCGACGGCGGCATGACGCGGCGCGCGGCAATAGGTAGTCGCGCTACGTAACAGCGCCGATACCAATTACCTTGGTCAGCGCCATGGATGAACGCGAGCGAATATCGCGTAATTTTGCTTCTGGACCAATCGTAGCGTCGCATCGCAACCGTGGCGGAGCTAGGATCGTATCGCCGCCATGATAGGTCGCGCAACGATCTTCGACCCATCTATCGAAAGATGATCATCGTCATAATACAGGATATGGCCATCCTGTCGGGTCTTGCAAATATCACCCTTACAAAACGCCGACCGCGGCAGAACGACCGTGACGCCGTTGTCCCGCATAGTTGCGAGTATCTTGTCCGCCTTTGGACCCCAGATATGGTCGTTCGGTTCGCGCGCCGCACACGCGCTGTCACCGAATCCGACTTTGGCAGCCCGGGCGAAGCATTTCGGCAACGAAAGGTCGTAATCGGGCGTCGATCCTACGAAAACGATCCGCGCTTTCGGTATCTCGCTGTGAATCCATCGTACAATATACCGCAACCCGTCTGCGAACTGCCGTTCCGCAAGCTCGGGATCATTGTTGGCGGTCGTCGCGGTTAAGGATGCTAGGACCGCCGACCAGCTCGAACTTACTACCACCGTATCAATGTCAGCCTGGCGGGCAGCTTCTTCCAACGCGTTTTGGTAAGACGCAGTGCAAGGGGCCAACTTTGGAATATAGGCGATAAACCGCAGTATCGGGCTGCAACCCGAAGCAGTGGTCTGCCTGATTTCAAAATTGCCTTCCTTCGCCATGCTGGCGAGGCCGGGCATCAAATGATCGGCGTGCGAATCTCCCCAGAGTAGAACATCATACCCGGTGACCGCGTCCGGTCTGCCCGCGATACACTTGTCAGCATGGCCCAATGTTCCGTTCGAAGCCGGCGTTCTTTCCATATGGCAGTTCGGACGGCGCGGATTGAAAGCATCATTCGCGCGATCTGCGACCTGAACAGCGGGACCGCTGATTGCCCGCAGGCCATCGGTCTTCACAAGCGTCATTCCTGCTACGGCCAGGACGCCTGCTATCCCCGCGCTAGCTCCCAGAACCTTAGCGCGACTGACGGGCCAAGCCCCGCGACCACGAAACCGTGCTTCGACGAACTTCGTAGACAGAATTGCAAGAACGAAGGCCATGCCGACTGCGGCGATCGTCTCGATCGCCGTTAACGGACGCCCCAAGGCGATGCGGGGCAGTACAAGCCACGGCCAGTGCCACAGGTATAGGCTGTAGGAGATCAGTCCGACGTACAGCACCGGCCCAACCGATAATGCTCGTCCGGCCAGCGTAGAGGATTTATCGCCAGCGTGGATGATCAGGACGGCACCCAAACACGGTGGCAATGCAGCAAGCCCCGGGAACGGCATCGCTTCGCTGTACATCACCATCGGTACCAGGATCAGCAATAAACCCAGTATTGCGGCCGTTTCACGCACCATCGCGGTCCGAATTGCTGGTATCGCGCGCACCGCGAGCATCGCACCAAGGCCGAGTTCCCATGCGCGGGTAGGCAGCATGTAGAAGGTCGCTTCGGGATAGAGTTGTAATCCGACGATAGACAGTAGCAGCGATACGATGACGGTTGCGACCACGAACGCCCGCAGCGGGCGCGCGCTTTTCCGGCGTGCCAGCATCGGTACGATCAGCGGCCACAAGATATAGAATTGTTCTTCGACCGCCAACGACCACGTGTGTAGGAGCGGTCTGTCCAATGCCTCGGATGCGAAATATCCCGTGTCCCACCAAAAGACAAAATTGGCGGTGAAGGTGGCAACTCCGAACAGGCTTTTTCCATAATCGTCGAGTTCGGAAGGAGAAAGAATGACGATCGCCGCGACCGTGGTCGCCAACGCCACCAGAACGAGCGCCGGCAGGATTCGCCGGAACCGCCGCTCATAAAAGCGCGCGATGGAGAAATCGCCACGCTGCGCCTCGCCGAAAATGATCGAAGTAATTAGGTAGCCCGACAGTACGAAGAACACGTCGACACCGACGAATCCTCCGGACAGCAACCACGGAAATGCGTGAAACAGCACGACGCCGCCAACGGCAATCGTTCGCAGTCCATCAATATCCGGACGATATTTAATCATTAAGCCCCCGCTTCGATCGGTGGCCAGTATCTTACCCGCATAAGATATAACATAAAATTTTTGCTCGCTCCTCCCAAAGTAGGACCGTTGCCGGCCACGCGCCGCGCGTACGCTGTCTGAGCACCGCTCACGAAGCAGCTGACCCTATCAGGCGGTTCTGATCGGTACCGTTCGGCGAAACAGGCTCCGTTCGCAGCGTTATATTCGCCGTGCGAGAAGTCGGATGCGCCGAAATTATACGCCACCCCGTCCTTGGCGAGGGCACCGCGTCGCGATAGACAGCGGTCGCGATGCGATGTGTATTGCGTGGCTAAAACAGTTGTGCGACAGGATTGCACCATGACCGATTCGAACCAGACCCGCCCCGATTTCGAAGCGATGCGCCATGCGATGGTCGTCAGCCAGCTTCGCACCAGCGCCGTCAGCGATCCACGCGTCGTCGACGCGATGGGCGAGGTGCCGCGCGAAGCCTTCGTGCCCGCTTCGCAGGCGGCGCTTGCCTATCGCGACGCGCCATTGCCGCTGGGGGGCGGCCGCGCGATCAATCCGCCGCTGATTACCGGCCGGTTGCTGGTCGCGGCCGACATCCGTCCGACCGATCATGTGCTGCTGATCGGCGCGGCGATGGGCTATGCGGCGGCGGTGCTGGCGCGGCTGGCGGCGTCGGTCGTCGCGCTGGAGGAAGATGCCCGGCTGGCCGGTTCGGCCCGCGATGCGATTGCCGATGCGAAGGTCACGCTGGTCGAGGGGCCGCTGAATGCCGGCTGGGCCGAGGCTGCGCCCTATGACGTCATCATCATCGACGGTGCGGTCGATGCGGTGCCCGATGCGATCGCCGATCAGCTTGCCCCCGGCGGACGGCTGACGACCGGACTGGTCGATCGTGGCGTGACGCGGCTGGCGCTCGGCCGGCGCAGCGAAGGCGGGTTCGGGCTTGTCGACTTCGCCGATCTCGACTGCGTCGAGCTGCCGGGCTTCGCTCGGCCCAAGACGTTTCAATTCGCAAGGTAGGAAAAAGATGCGGGGGGGGAAGTTCATCGGCGGGGTTGCGGTGCTGGCATTGCTGGCGTCCCCTGCGAGTGGGGAGACGTTGCGGGAGGCGTTGGTACGCGCCTATGCAACCAATCCGCAGCTGACGCAGGCGCGCGCCAACCAGCGGGCGACCGACGAAACGGTGCCGATCACCCGTTCGCAGGGGTTGCCGCAGGTCGTCACGCAGGGTCAGGTCATCGAGAATGTCCTGAACCCCGCAAGCCGCGGGTTCACGCAGGCACCGCGGAGCGGGAACGTGCAGCTGAACGTCAGCCAGTCGCTCTACGCGGGCGGATCGATCCGCAACGGGGTGCGCGCCGCCGATGCGCGGGTCGAGGCCGGTCGCGCCAACCTGCGCAGCACCGAGGCCAACGTCTTCACGCTGGTCGTCGCCGCGTATAACGACGTGATCCGTGACGAGGCGATCGTGCGCCTGAACCAGCAGAATGTCCGCGTGCTCGAAGTCAATCTTCAGGCGTCGCAGGACCGGTTCCAGGTCGGTGACTTGACCCGCACCGACGTAGCACAGTCCGAGGCGCGGCTGGCATCGGCACAGGCGCAGTTGCGCAATGCCGAAGCGTCGCTGATCCAGAGCCGCGAAAACTATGTCGCGACCACGGGTACGCCGGCGGGGACACTCGACGCGCCGCCCGCGCTGCCCAATCTGCCCGCCGATCCCAACGGTGCGGTCGGGGTGGCGGTATCGAACAATCCGGCGCTGATCGCGGCCCGGCGCAGCAGCGATGCGGCCGGGTTCGACGTACGTGTCGCCCGCGCCAACCGGCTGCCGACGGTGAGCGCGATCGCCGGGGGCAGCTATACCAGCTTCCTCGGGTCGGCGCAGTCGGTCGACGGCATCGTCTTGCAACAGGATGGTGGACAGGCGCAGGCCGGCGTGCAGTTCAGCCTGCCGCTGTTCCAGAGCGGACGGCCGAGCGCGCAGATCCGGCGCGCGCAGGCGTTGGAAGGGGCCGCGATCGAGCAGGTGACGCAGGTCGAACGGTCGGTCGTATCCGATGCGCGATCGGCGTTCGCCGCGTGGCAATCGGCGCTGCGCGTGATCGAATCGTCCGAAGTGCAGGTGCAGGCCAACCGCCTGTCGCTGGAGGGTGTCCGCGCCGAGAACAGCGTCGGCACGCGGACGATCCTCGACATCCTGAATGCCGAGCAGGAATTGCTCAATTCGCAGGTGCAGTTGGTGTCGGCGCGGCGGGATGCCTATGTCGCCGGCTTCGCGCTGCTGGCGGCGATGGGTCGGGCCGAGGCGCGCGATCTGGGGCTCGACGGCGGGGCGCTGTACGATCCGGTCGCGAATTACGATCGGGTGCGCAATCGCATCTGGGACTGGAGCGACGATCCCGCGCCGGTGCCGATCGCGCCCAGCACGGTCAACACCCCGGCACAGACGCCGGTGGTGACCCGCGAACTCGATCCCGCATTGCAGCGGACGCCCAATCCCTATACGCCGACGCAGGGCATCGATGCCCCTAATCGGCAGGGGGGAGCCGCTCGGGCAACGCAAGGCGTTGACACGCCGCGCGTCAACCCCGAAGGCTAAGCGTTCAAGAGGCGTCAGGCATGAGGGTTGCGATGGGCGATATCAGCAACGAAACGTCGATGGAGGACATCCTGTCTTCGATCAAGCGGATCATCGCCGAAGAGGGCGAAGGATCGGCCCAGGCGTTGCGCGGTCGCAAGTCGATCCGCACGGCGCAGGCACGCGACCTTGACGATGCCGACGAAATTCTTGAACTGAATCAGAGCGTTGCCGCGCCGCCACCGCCGCCGCGCATGGAACAGCCGCGGGTCGAACAGCCCCGTGTCGACGCACCGCGCGCCGAACGGCCGCGCGCTCCCGAACCCCGCATGGAAGCCGAGCCCGAACCGATGCCAGCAGCGCCCGCACCCGGCAAGATCGATGCGTCGATCGTATCCGACCGTGCCGCCGAGGCGAGTCGCGGTGCGCTCGACCAGTTGTCGCGGATGCTGGTGAAGCCCGAAACGCCGGGTGCCGATTCGCTCGAAGGGATGGTGCGCGAGATGCTGCGCCCGATGCTGCGCGAGTGGCTGGACGCAAAGTTGCCGGGCATCGTCGAGGCGATGGTGGCGCGCGAGATCGCCCGGATCAGCGGACGCGAATAACGCCGCTCTCTTGCAACGCCGTCGCATCCGCGCCATGCGACGGCGATGAGCGAACTGCCCAAGACTTTCGATCCCGCCGCCATCGAAGCGCGCTGGTATGCCCACTGGGAACAGGACGGCCTGTTCCGGCCCGAGCGGCCGAACGCCACGCCATGGACGATCGTCAATCCGCCGCCCAACGTCACCGGCAGCCTGCATATCGGCCACGCGCTCGACAACACGTTGCAGGATATTCTGGTGCGGCATGCCCGGTTGCAGGGCAAGGACGCGCGCTGGGTCGTCGGCACCGACCATGCCGGCATTGCGACGCAGATGGTCGTCGAACGCCAGATGGCGCAGCAGCAGCAAAAGCGCACCGATTATTCGCGCGACGATTTCGTCGCCAAGGTCTGGGAATGGAAGGCCGAAAGTGGCGGGCAGATCACCGGGCAGCTGCGGCGGCTCGGCTGTTCGATGGACTGGGCCAATGAACGCTTCACCATGGACGAAGGCTTTTCGGCCGCCGTCCTGAAGGTGTTCGTGCAGCTGCATCGCGAGGGTCTGCTGTACCGCGACAAGCGGCTGGTGAACTGGGACCCGGGTCTCGGCACGGCGATCAGCGACCTCGAGGTCGAGACGCGCGAAGTCAGGGGCAATTTCTGGCGCTTGCGCTACCCGCTGGCGGACGGATCGGGCTTTATCGAGGTGGCGACGACGCGGCCCGAAACGATGCTGGCCGACATGGCCGTCGCGGTGCATCCCGACGACGCGCGCTACACCGCGCTGATCGGCAAGCAGGTGCGCCTGCCGATCACCGGTCGTCTGATCCCGATCGTGGCCGACGAACATGCCGACCCTGAACTGGGATCGGGTGCGGTGAAGATCACGCCCGGCCACGACTTCAACGATTTCGAGGTCGGCCGCCGCGCCGGGATCGAGGCGCGCGACATGCTCAACATGCTCGATGCCAGGGCGCACATCGTGCAGACCGCCGACGGGCTGATCCCCGACGCCTTTCTCGGCCTGTCGAGCGCTGACGCCCGCAAGGCGGTCGTCACGCGGCTGAAGGACGAAGGCGTCCTGATCCCGCACGTCGACAAGGACGGTGCCGAACACGACGCCGAACCGCGCACGATCCAGACGCCCTATGGCGACCGGTCGGGCGTGGTGATCGAACCGTGGCTGACCGACCAATGGTATGTCGATGCCAGGACGCTGGCGCAGCCCGCGATCGATGCGGTGCGATCGGGTACGGTCAAGATTGTGCCGAAGTCGTGGGAAAAGACCTATTTCAACTGGATGGAAAACATCCAGCCATGGTGCGTGTCGCGTCAGCTGTGGTGGGGGCATCGTATTCCGGCATGGTTTGGCTTTTCCAAGGAATGGCTGGCTCGGAATTCGGATCGGTCATACCGAGAGGCTGGCCAAGAACTGTTCGAAGGTCATGCCCCGGAGACAAAGGCGTTCGTCGCCGAAAATGAAGAGGAAGCCCGCCTCCAGGCAGAAGCCTATTATGGTTCGGATTTTCAGGTCCTATTCTCGGAGCTGAATGAAGGCGAACCGATCCGTCAGCCGGAAGGAGACGGGCAGGTCGTGGTTTTGCAGCGCGACCCCGACGTTCTCGACACGTGGTTCTCCTCTGCGCTGTGGCCGTTTGCGACGCTGGGCTGGCCCGAGAATAGCGATCCGACGCTGGGTGGTCGCTACAGCAACGACGTGCTGATTTCGGGCTTCGATATCCTGTTCTTCTGGGACGCGCGGATGTTGATGCAGGGCATCCACTTCATGAAGGAAGTGCCGTTCAAGACGCTGTATCTGCACGGTCTCGTCCGC
The DNA here is from genome assembly GCF_001421155.1 of Sphingomonas sp. Leaf5. Taxonomy (NCBI): domain Bacteria; kingdom Pseudomonadati; phylum Pseudomonadota; class Alphaproteobacteria; order Sphingomonadales; family Sphingomonadaceae; genus Sphingomonas; species Sphingomonas sp. Leaf5. The sequence goes on from NZ_LMJZ01000014.1 coordinate 12,598, forward strand.
GCCGCCGATGGCGCGAAGATGTCGAAGTCGAAAGGCAATACCGTCGATCCGCTCGGGCTGATCGACCGCTATGGCGCCGATGCGTTGCGCTTCTTCATGGCGGCGATGGAAAGCCAGGGCCGCGACATCAAGATGGATGAGAAGCGGGTCGAGGGATACCGCAACTTCGCGACGAAGCTGTGGAATGCGACCCGCTTTGCGCAGGCCAACGGCATCGGCGCTTCGGCGACGATCGAGCCGCCCAAGGCCGAGCTGGCGGTCAATCGCTGGATCATCGCCGAGACGATCGAGACAGTGCAGGCGCTCGACCTCGCGCTGGCCGACCTGCGCTTCGACGGGGCGGCGAACACCATCTATCAGTTCACATGGAGCCGGTTTTGCGACTGGTATCTCGAACTCATCAAGCCGGTGTTGCAGGGCGGGGCCGAGGGTGGCGAGGAAACGCGGGCGGTCGCGGGCTGGGTGCTCGACCAGATCCTGGTGATGCTGCACCCGTTCATGCCGTTCATTACGGAAGAGCTGTGGCATGCGCTCGGCGAGCGTTCGAGCGACCTGATCGTCGCGCGCTGGCCGATGGCGGATGCGCGCGTGATCGATCCGGCGGCGCGGGCGGAGGTGGACTGGTTGATCCGGCTGGTCGGCGAAATTCGCGCGGCACGGACCGAACTGAACGTGCCGCCGGGCGCGCGGCTGCCGCTGCATGTTCGCGATGCGTCGGGCGAGACGGTCGAGCGGCTGGCACGACAGGGCGCTGTGCTGGCGCGGTTGGCGCGGGTCGATGCGGTTGCCGAGGACGTGCCGGCGGGCGGCGCGTTGCAGATCGTGGTGGACGAAGCGACCTTCGTCCTTCCGCTGGGCGATGTCATCGACCTCGACGCGGAGCGCGCGCGCCTGACCAAGGCGATCGCGGCGGCGGAGAAGGAGCGTGATGCGCTGGCCGGACGGTTGAGCAATGCGAGCTTCGTCGAGCGCGCCAAACCTGAGGCGGTGGAGAAGGCGCGGGCGGATCATAACGACAAGATGGCCGAGGCGGCGCGGTTGCATGCGGCGTTGGGGCGGTTGGGGTAATTTCTGTCGTCATTCCGGCGCAGGCCGGAATCCATGGATGGGGTGACGCCTGCGTTCCTGCCGCCAGTGCCCGACACAATGGATTCCGGCCTCCGCCGGAATGACGAGTCTGGTTGACGGCCCGTGCGTCATTCCCGCGAAGGCGGGAATCCATAGGCGCAGCGTTTCGACTCCCTCGCGGACGTCAGCGTTTATGGATTCCCGCCTGCGCGGGAATGACAGGAGTGAGAGGCGGGTACTTACCCCTCGATCGGCGCCATTACCTCGATGATCCCGGCCGCGACCTTGGCCATGATCGGTGTCTTGGCCAGCACCTCGCCGTCGATCGAGATCGGCAGCGGCGGTACGGTTTCGATGCGCAGCGCCTTGCCGTGGAAGGTCACGGTATCGACGCGGCGGGAGTCGAGGCGGAAGAAGCCGGCGGCCCAGTTGCGCACGAGGCTGCGCTTGCCCTTGCCGCACACGACCTGAACGATGATCTCGCCGCTGTCGAGCCGCGCTTCCTCGACCAGTTCGGTGCCACCGTGGAAGCGGCCGTTCGAAATGCGGACCTCGGTCGCGGTCATCCGTTTGGCGTCGGAGCCTTCGCCGACGATCAACTGGAACGGCTGGAACTTGACGAATTGCAGCGTCGCCCATGCCAAATAGCCGGCGCGTCCGAACAGCTTCTTGACGCCATGCGGCACGGTCTGCGCGATTTGCGGTGACAGGCCGATCGCGGCGCAATTGGCGAAATAATCACCGTCGACCATGCCGAGGTCGATGCGGCGTGGCCGGCCGGTCTTCAGCACCTCGACCGCGCCGGGAATGTCGAGCGGGATGCCGAGCGTGCGGCAGAAGCTGTTGGCGGTGCCGAACGGAAGCACGCCGAGGATCACGTCATGGCCGAGCAGATGGTCGACCAGACTGCTGATCGTACCGTCGCCGCCGCCGAGGATCACCAGATCGGGTTTGCGTTCCAGCGCACGTTCGAGCGTCGGCACAAGGTCTTTCGGGTTTTCCACCGCATGGGCATCGACCTCGAACGGCATGCCCTGCATCGCGCTGCATGCCTGGGCGAACTGGTCCTGCCCGCTGCGTGACCGGGCATTGACGATCATGGCGGCGGAGCGGATCTGCGTCATGCGGTCGGTAACGCTCCGTAACGAAAATGGACCCACGCGACTTTGGGTTGATCGGCTGGCGGGGTTGGCCCACAAGTCGCGGCCATGTCCGCTGCTTACCCCGCGCTGCGCCTGCGCCGCACCCGCGCCTCCGGCTGGAGCCGCCGCCTTCATGCCGAAACGGTCCTGACCCCCGCCGATCTAATCTGGCCGCTGTTCGTGACCGAGGGGGAGGGGGAGCCGATCGCGGCGTTGCCGGGCGTATCGCGCTGGAATCTAGGCGGTATCGTCGAGCGGGCGCGGGAAGCGCGGAACCTCGGCATACCGGTGGTGGCGCTGTTCCCGAACACGCCGCCGGGGTTGCGCAGCGACGACGGGGCCGAGGCGCTCAATCCCGACAATCTGATGTGTCGCGCGATCCGGGCGATCAAGGATGCGGTGCCCGATATCGGCGTGCTGACCGATGTCGCGCTCGATCCCTATACCGCGCACGGCCATGACGGCATCGTCGACGCGAACGGCTATGTACTGAACGACGTGACCTCCGACATGCTGGTGGGACAGGCGATCGTACAGGCGGAGGCGGGCAGCGATATCGTCGCGCCGTCGGACATGATGGACGGCCGGGTCGGCGCGATCCGCGATGCGCTGGAGGGGGCGGGGCACGTCAATGTCCAGATCATGGCCTATGCCGCCAAATATGCGAGCGCCTTTTACGGGCCGTTCCGCGACGCGGTCGGATCGCGCGGGCTGCTGAAGGGGGACAAGAAGACCTATCAGATGGACCCGGCGAACAGCGAGGAAGCGCTGCGCGAGGTCGCGCTCGACATCGCCGAGGGCGCCGACAGCGTGATGGTGAAGCCGGGTCTGCCCTATTTGGATATCATCACGCGGGTGAAGGCGGCGTTCGAAATACCGGTCTTCGCCTATCAGGTGTCGGGCGAATATGCGCTGATCGAGGCAGGGGTCGCGGCGGGGGTGGCCGATCGCGATGCGCTGGTGCTGGAAACGCTGCTCGCGTTCAAGCGGGCGGGATGTTCGGCCGTGCTGACCTATCATGCGGCACATGCGGCGCGGTTGCTGGGGGCATGATCGACACCGAACGGCTGGTGCTGCGGCGCTGGCAGCAGCGGGATCGCGCGACCTTGTACGCGCATTGTTCCGATCCGGAGGTCATGCGCTATTTTCCGGCATTGATGACCCGCGAAGAGGTCGATGCGTCCATTGCCCGGCAGGATGGGTTCGCCGACCTGCATGGCTATTGCTTCTGGGTGGTCGAGGAACGCGCCAGCGGGCGGATGCTGGGCTTTTGCGGATTGAAGCCCGGTGCCGAGGGCACGCCGCTGGGAGGTGAAGTCGAGATCGGCTGGCGCTTCGGCAAGGAACATTGGGGCAGGGGCTTCGCGCGCGAAGCGGCGTTGGCGAGCCTCGATTGGGGGTTCGCCAACCTGCCCGTCGAACGGATCGGGGCGATCACCTTCCTTGCCAATACCCGCAGTTGGGGATTGATGGAGCGGCTGGAGATGGTCCGCGCGGTCGATCAGGATTTCGATCATCCGACCGTCCCCGACGACAGCCCGCTGAAACGCCACGTCACCTATTGGAAGAACCGCCCGTGATCGTATCGGAGCGTATTACCGGATGGCCGATCCGCTGGATCTTCGTTGCGACGATCCTGACCGGGTCGTTCCTGCTGTTCCTCGTCCAGCCGATGGTCGCGCGGATGGCGTTGCCGCAACTGGGCGGCGCGCCGGCGGTGTGGAACTCGGCGATGCTCGTCTATCAGGCGCTGCTGCTGGGCGGCTATGCCTATGCCCATCTGCTCGGCAAGCTGATGCCGAAGGCGCAGGCGGCGGTGCATCTGATGGTGCTGCTGTGTGCGGCGGTGTGGTTGCCGATCGGGGTCAGTGCGACGCAGGTGCCCGTCGGGATCGAGCCGGCGCTGTGGGCACCGTGGCTGCTGGCGGCGTCGATCGGGCCGTTATTCTTTGCGGTGTCGGCACAGGCACCGTTGCTGCAACGCTGGTTCGCGTTCATCTGTCCGGGGCGTGATCCCTATGCGCTGTATGCCGCGTCGAATGTCGGCAGTTTCGCCGGGCTGATCGCCTATCCCCTGCTGGTCGAGCCATTGCTGCCGCTCCGGTCGCAAAGCTGGGGGTGGAGCGCGGGCTATGCGCTGGTGACGTTGCTGGTCGTGGCATGCGGATGGCTGTTGCCGCAGCGGCGCGAACAGGTGGCGGCGCTCGATCCGGGCGATGCGCCGGACAAGCGCCGCGTGCTGCACTGGATCGTGCTCGCGCTGGTGCCGTCGGGGTTGATGCTGGCGACCTCGACCTTTCTGACGACCGATATCGTTGCGGTGCCGCTGCTCTGGGTATTGCCGCTGGGGCTGTATCTGTTGAGCTTCACGGTCGCCTTTGCGGATCGACGCGGGCTGGCGGAAGCCATCACCCGCTATGCGCCGATCACCATCCTCGTCTTTGGCGGGATGATGATCGGCGGGCATCACGACTATCCGCTGTTGAGCGCGCTGGCGGCGCTGATTCTGTTGTTCGCGGTGTCGGTGGCGCTGCATACCCGGATGTATGCGCTTCGCCCTGCACCGGCGCGGCTGACCGGATTCTATCTGGCGATGTCGGTCGGCGGAGCGCTGGGTGGGGTGTTTTCCGGGCTGATCGCACCGGTACTGTTCGACTGGAGTTACGAATATCCGCTGCTGATCCTCGCCGCGGGGGCGCTGGCACCGCTGCCGTTCCTGCTGCCGGTCACGCAGCGGATATGGGCAGCGGGCGGCAGGCGACTGACGATCGGTGTGCTGGTGGCGATTACCGGCTTCATCCTGCTGGGCCTTGCCAATCCGGGTGAGCTATTGGGGCCGAGGCCAGAGCCGATCGCGTTCCTGGCGATCACGATCGTCGGGGTGTTCGCGATCGGATCGCGCCTGCCCTATGTCTTTGCGCTGGCCGGCGCGCTGTTCCTGTTCGGCGGCTATCGTGCGATCCAGCTGTCGCTGGAACCGGGGGCACGGACGCGGAGCTATTTCGGCGTCTATACGATCACCCGCGGCGAGGGGGTGAACGAGTTGCAGCACGGCACCACCCTGCACGGTATCCAGTTGACCGGCAGTCCCGCGCGCGAGCGAACCCCGACCACCTATTACGTGCCCAATTCGGGGGTGGGCGAGGCTTTGCGCGCCGTCCCCGCGCTATATGGCCGCGACGCCCGGATCGGCATCGTCGGCCTCGGAACCGGGACGCTCGCCTGCTATGCGCAGCCGGGCCAGCAATGGCGGTTCTACGAGATCGATCCGGTCGTGGTGCGGATCGCGCGCGATTCGGGAGCCTTCACCTTCCTGCGCCGCTGTGCACCCGACGCGCAGATCGTGCTGGGCGATGCGCGCTTGAGCATATCGCAGGCTTCGGCGGGGAGCCTCGACCTGCTGGCGCTCGACGCCTTCTCGTCGGATGCGGTGCCGATGCACCTGATGACGCGGGAGGCGTTCGATACCTATGGCCGGGTGCTGGGGCGGCGCGGCTTGCTGCTGGTCCATGTGTCAAACCGCTATCTCGATCTGGCCCCGGTCGTGGCGCGGACGGCATCGGGATGGATGGCGGCGCAGCTGGCCTATCAACCAGTCGGCGGCGGGGCGGGCGACAGCGGGTCGGTCTGGATCGCCTTGACCCGCGATCCCGGCGTGCTGGGCGAGTTGTTGGCGCGCGGCGGTGCGTGGGAACCGCTGCCGGTGACCGATACCGCGTCGTGGACCGACGATTATGCGTCGATCCTGCCGGTGCTGCGGGCATTGCAATAACGGATTTCGCTGCCGTCCGTCCGGCGTCCGAGTACCGGTCGGCCGTGGTTTAGCGCAGGCTCGCGCCCAGCGTCGCGATGGTTGCACGCTGGGCCTTCGCCGCCTCGGTCGCCTTTGCCAGCGCAGTGTCCAGCGCGGGATAGGGTGGCGATCCGGCCGCGGCGCGGTCGATCGCCAGCCGTTCGAGATCGGCGAGGGGCGTATCGATCGCGGTGCGGGCGACGTCCAGTTCCGCCAACGCCACCTGCGCGCCCAGCCAGCGTTCGCTGCCCTGTGCCGTCCCGGCGGCGGCACGGACCAGCGGTCGGGCGCGGCTTACCGCCGCGTCGAACGCGGACGTCGCGCTGTCGACGCTACCGGTCAGCGTCGCGATCCTTCGATCGAGCCCGGCGTCGGGCGTTGCGACCGGCACCGGGCGTGACGGTTCGGCCAGACTGATCTTTTCGATCGGGCGGGGCAGCAGTGACGGATACTCCCCACCCGGCGCGGCGCAGGCCGACAGCAGGGCGGCGAACAGGACGAGCGGGATCGGGGCGGCTTTCATGTCGCCCGCTATGCATCCAAAAAAAATCGCGCGACAGGCTTGCCAGACCAAAAAGCCACGTCTAACAGGCTGCCTCCACCGGGCACCCGTAGCTCAGCTGGATAGAGCATCAGACTACGAATCTGAGGGCCGGGCGTTCGAATCGCTCCGGGTGCACCATGGAAAGCCCCGCCAGACCAACGGTCCGGCGGGGNCCCGTAGCTCAGCTGGATAGAGCATCAGACTACGAATCTGAGGGCCGGGCGTTCGAATCGCTCCGGGTGCACCATGGAAAGCCCCGCCAGACCAACGGTCCGGCGGGGTTTTCTTTGTCTGTGTTGCCGAAGTTCGGTTTCGGCTGCGAAAATGTTTGGCCATACTCGAAAACGTCGACACAGTTATTTGACGGGGCGAGGGCTTGCCAGACCGAAACGTCGCGTCTAACAGGCGGCCTCCACCGGGCACCCGTAGCTCAGCTGGATAGAGCATCAGACTACGAATCTGAGGGCCGGGCGTTCGAATCGCTCCGGGTGCACCATGGAAAGCCCCGCCAGACCAACGGTCCGGCGGGGNCCCGTAGCTCAGCTGGATAGAGCATCAGACTACGAATCTGAGGGCCGGGCGTTCGAATCGCTCCGGGTGCACCATGGAAAGCCCCGCCAGACCAACGGTCCGGCGGGGCTTTCTTTGTGCGCCTTACCGGACCGGTCCTTCGAAAACCGGAGCGCCCAACCGACGCTCCGGTCACCATTCGCTGTTATCTGGCCTGCCAGACATAGGGCCCGACGACCGTGCCGACGAAGCCACCGGCCATCTTCGTGCTGAGGAACCGGACGTCGACGTCGCGCTTCAACGTCTGTTTCCTACCCCCCGCCGCGACATCGAACGCCATCGTGCCACGGTCCGCACGGATGGTCAGCGTGACCGGCGCGGCCCCCTCAATCGGGGTCGACGCGACCAGTCGTTCCGCACCCTTTGCCCGCGTGTAGAGCGCGACGACGCGTTTGCCGGCCAGACGGGTAAGCCCGAAGAACAGGTAATAGTCGTCATTCTGGATCGCGGCCAGACCGGCGCGGTCGCCGTCCTGCCGGGGCGTGAACGCGACCGTCGTGGCGATCGTCGCGATATGATGCTGCTGACGCCGCCCGACAAAGCCCGGCACCCCGTTCAGGTCGCCGATCGGCGCGCCGCCGTCGATCAGCAGCTCGCCGCCGGTCATGCGATACACCGGCGTCTTGGGCGTGCGGACACCGATCCATTGGAGACCGAGCGCCTTGCCGTCGAATTCGTCGACATAGCCGAAGTCCCCGCTGGTCGGCAGCTTGGGCGCTGGCTGGCGCGGCGGCGTCGGGCGGGTGGCGATGAACGGCACACGCTGGCCGGGCGGAAGGATCGTGGGCCAACCATCCTTCCACGTGACCGGCAACAGGAACGTCTCGCGCCCGATATTGTAATAATCATCGCCATAGGGACGCACGGCGAGGAACGTCGCCCACCAGTCGCCGGCACGGGTCTGCACCAGCTTGGCATGGCCCGCCGCCGATACCGGATCGCTGCGGTCGTTGGGCAAGTCGCGTTGGGTCAGGATCGGATTGCCGCTCCACGGCGCGAACGGCCCGCGCAGGTTTTTCGAGCGGAACGCGACCTGCGAATGGTTGACGCTGGTGCCGCCCTCTGCCGCGGTCAGATAATACCAGCCGTCTTTCCGGAAGATATGCGGCCCTTCGATCCATACCGGTTTCTTGGTCAGGTCGACGCCGCCGTTGATGAGTTGAGTCGATTCACCGACCATCTTGCCGGCGCGCCAGTCAAATTCCTGGACCCAGATCGCGCGGTGCCCCTCGTACCGCGGCGGTTCGTTCGGGGCACGGTTGTTCACGATATACGCGCGGTCGCCTTCCCAATAGATGGAAGGGTCGATCCCTTCGAACGGCAGCCAGATCGGGTTCGACCATGGCCCTTTCGGGTCTTTCGCGGTGATGACGAAATTGCCTTTGCACGCGACGCAGGTGTTGACGATGTAGAAAGTGCCGTCGTGATACGAGATGTCGGGCGCGAACACGGCCTCCGATACACGGCGACCGGTGAAATCCAGCTGTTCGGGCCGGCTGATCGCGTTGGCGATCTGTGTCCAGTGGACCAGATCCTTCGAATGAAAGATCGGCAGCCCCGGATAATGGGCGAAGGACGACAGCGCGAGATAATAGTCGTCGCCGACGCGGGTGATCGACGGGTCGGGATAATAGCCCGACAGGATCGGGTTGCGATACTGGTCGGGGCCGGGCGTTGCCCGCTCGACACTGCGCCCTTCATAGATAAAGCGGCTGAAGCGCGCCGGTTCGGCAAGGGCGCTGGTGCTTGCGGCCAGCGCCAACCCGGTCATCAGCGTTCGGAGCATCGGTTCGTCCTGTCGGAAAGGGAGGAAGATCAGGCGTCGAGGCGATAGAGCCCGGCACCGTGCGGCGGCAGGTCGGCCTCGACCCGCGTCGCCGCCGTGCCGAGATCGCGCCGCGCCCACAGGTCTCGGATCCGGACAGGGCCTTTCAGGTTCAACCAGCGCAGATCGACGCCCGGCCGCAGCGCCTTCTCACCCGGATTGAACAAGGCGAGATAGGTCGCGCCATTCATTGCCCTTGCGGTCCATGCACGCATGCCGTCCTGTACCTGCAACGGGCGGTTGGCGGTGCTGGCCTGATTGACCGCAATGACTTCCGGATTGGTCAGCAGCGCCAGCGTCGGCGCATCGAGGTGGCGAAGGTCGCCGCCCATGATCAACGGCGATCGGGCGATCGACCATAAAGTCATCAGCGTACGCTGTTCGGCGGGCGTGAATTTGGTGTCACGCTGGCCCAGCGCCAGCCGGCCGAGCGGCAGCATGTCGGCATCGGGCCAGCCGCCGGGGCCGGCGAAACGCTGCCAGTTTTCCAGCCGGACGAACTGCGCGTCGAGCAGCGACCATTCGTCCCAGAAATCGTCGCTGATCCGCCACATCTGGGCGTGCGCGCGGACATGGTTGCCGTTCGCCACGGGCGTCTCGCCGGGCGACAGGCTAAGGAGGATCGGGCGACCCGATCGCGCGATCGCCGCGCTTGCCGCCTCGATCTCCGGCGCGTGGGCGTCATAGGGGCGGCTCATATCGTCCATCTTGACCAGATCGACGCCCCAATCGGCATATTGCGCGAACACGCTGTCATAATAGGCCTGCGCACCGGGACGCCGCATGTCGACGCCGTACATGTCGCTGTTCCACGAACAGATGCTCGACGTGTCGGCGATGTCCTGCGCGCGGTATTTTGTGCCCAGCACGGGCAGGTTGCGGCGCACCGCTTCGCGCGGGATGCCGCGCATCAGGTGGATGCCGAATTGCAGCCCCATCGCATGGACCTGATCGGCGATGGCGCGAAACCCCCGGCCGTTGGCGGCGGAGGGAAATCGCTTCGGATCGGGCTGCAAGCGGCCATAGCCGTCGAGCACCGGCACCGCATCGGCGCGATAGGCATAGCCGGTCGCGCCCGGTTCGTACCATTGAATGTCGATGGTGAAGATCGAATAACCGACCGGCAACAGCTTTTCGCGCATGATGCGCGCGGTTTCGATCGCCTGCGCCTCGGTGATCGTCGTGGCGAAGCTGTTCCAGCTGTTCCAGCCCATCGGCGGGGTCTGCGCCAGCCTGGGCCGGCCGCGGGGGGCCGCCGTCGCCCGTGTCGCGCCGGCGACGATCGGGACCACGCCTGCCGCCCCGATCAGTCCGCGCCGTGTGATCCCGTCGATGGTCATGCCCCGTTCCCCTTGCCTGTTGTCATCATTTGTCGAGCAGCCGTCCGGGAAGGTCACGGGCAGGCGGCGGCCGGCAGCGCACCCAACAGCCGACGCTTCATTTCGAAGCCTTCAGCGTGAAGCTGTCGACATCGAGGAAGCCGGCGCCCGGTGCCGGATTGTAGCAGGAGATCGCCATCTGCTCCCCCTGAAACGTGCCGGTCCGCCATGCGAACGCCAGCGGGAAGTCGCCACCGATCGCCTGCCAGCGTTTGCCGTCGCTGCTGAACGAAAGCCGCCCGCGATCGGTGGCGAAGTCGAGGTCCATCGCCATCCACAAAGCCCGCCCGCTGATCGACTGCGCCGCCACGCGCCTATCGGTTTTGGGACCGGCCTCGGTGCTTTCGAGCACGTCCATCGCCAGCGACGGCGCGCCGTTGGCGGCCCGTGTCACCGACAGCGTCGCGCTATATTGGCCGAAGGTGCCGAACCCGCAGCGGTCACCGGGACGGATGTTGGCGATATCCAGCTTCACCTCCGCCCGGCTGCGCGGTCCCTGTGCCTTTTGCACCAGCGTGTTGCGCGCCGTCCAGAACCCATCCGCCTTGGTCGGGCGCAGCCGCAGATAGCCGGGGCGCTCGGTCAGCGACCAGCGATCGTCGACCGGATTGTGGTTCCACTGCCATTGCAGGCCCAGCTTCGACGTGCCGAAGTCGTCCGAGGTGGCGGGTTCGACGAAGGGGAAGCCCTTGATCGCCTTTTCGGCGCGATCGGGTACGCGGTCGGGCGCTTCCGGCGTTCCCCATATGGGCCAGTCGTCGCGCCAGAAGACGGGGCTGAGGTTCGTCATCCGGCCGATCGATCCGGAATCGATCATCACGAAGCCGACCCAGTTCCCGTCCGGCGTATCGACCAGCGCCCCCTGATGCCCGCCGCTTTTGTCGTCGATCTGCGGACGGGTTTCCCATGGTCCATACAGGCTGCGCGCGCGCGATACCGTCAGGCCCAGCCGGCGGGGGATCGCGTTGAACAGGTAATAATATTCGCCGCGCCGGACGATCTTCGATCCCTCGGCACCGGCGTTGTAATGGATCTTGCGATCGTCGATCACGCTTCGGAAGTCGCGGTCCAGCTTGAGCAGGCGGGTGGTGCCGTCCGATCCGATCGCGGTCGCGATATAGCCGGTGCCGTCGGGTTCGATGAACATGCCCGGGTCGAAGGCCGCCCGGTCGAGTTCGTTCATCGTCCATGTCCCACGCGGATCGCGGGTGCGATAGATGCGGGTATTCTGTCCGACCGGGGTCACCGCGATGTAGAAGGTGCCGGCATGATGGCGCAGGCTGGCGGCGAACAGTCCGCGCCGATACGCGTTCTTGCCGTCGGTCAGCGTATATTCGGGGCGATCGTCGAGGCGCGGTACGACGTGGCTGATGACCTGCCAGTTCAGCAGGTCCTTGGAATGGAGCAGGGTCAGGCCGGGCGCATTGGCGAAGGTCGTCGTGACGAAGTAATAATCGCCGCCGACGCGGATGATATCGGGATCGGGATAATCGGCGTAGAAGATGGGATTGCGATAGCTGCCATCGCCCTGATCGGCGCGCCACACCTGTGCGGACGCGGTGCCCCCCAGAACAGCGTTGACGGCAAGCATCGCCATCCGGATCGATCTGATCGCCAACATCGCTCTCCCATTCCGGCGACTTACGGCCGTTTTTGTCTGGGTATTGAGTTGCCGGCGACGCGTCAATGCCGTTGGTGGTAGCGTTAACGTCGCTGACGACCTCTCCGTCGATATGGGTTGTCGCGTGCCGGAGCGGCCGGTTTCAGCCGCGATTTGACGGCGGGGGTCCGGGTCCGTAGCATCGCCGGCAAATCTTATCCGGCATCGATCCGCGGCCCTTTACGTATACATCGCGCTGGCGGCCGCCACGTCGACGCCGATGGCGAGGGAAGTACGGTGAGCATGGAACCGGGGCACGATATCGACATGGCCGATATCGACGAGAACGCGGACGAGACGCCGTTGGACGAACCCACCGTACCCGCCCGAAAGGGGTCGGGCCGGCGGCTGCGCGGTGCCGTCGCCCATTATCTCGGCACGGCGATCGTCTCCGGCCGGATCGCGCCGGGCGAGTTGCTGACCGGCGAGGTCGCCAATGCCGAGGCGCTCGACGTATCGCGCAGCGCTTATCGCGAGGCGGTGCAGGTCCTGACCGCCAAGGGACTGGTCGAAAGTCGCCCGAAGATCGGCACGCGCGTGCTGCCGCGCCGGCGCTGGAACTTCCTCGACCCGATGGTCCTTGCCTGGGCGTTCGAGGGCGAACCGAACATGTCGTTCATCCGCGGGCTGTTCGAACTGCGCGCGGTCGTCGAACCGGCGGTGGCGCGGCTGGCGGCGGAACGGCGCGACAAGGACGACATCAAGGCGTTACGCGCGGCGCTGGGCGGGATGCGGCGGCATACGCTTGCCACCGAAGCCGGACGCGCCGCCGATCGCGACTTCCACGACGCGCTGATCTACGCCACGCATAACGAGACGTTCGTCGCGCTCAGCGCCAGCATCGGTGCGGCCGTCAACTGGACCACGCAGTTCAAACAACGGCAGCGCGCCTTGCCCCGCGACCCGGTGCCCGATCACTCCCGCGTGTTCGAGGCGGTGGTCGCCGGCGATGCGAGGGCGGCCGAAGATGCGATGACCCTGCTCGTCTCGCTCGCGCTGGAGGACACCCGCACCGCGATGTGACGCAAGTCCCGGCCGTACGGTCGCGTGCAAACCGCTTCCTCACGCCGCAGTAGCGCGTCGCTGTCCACTGCGGCATGGTAGCGTTCACAATGATTCGGGGAGGGGTTATGCGTTCGGTTCGGACTTCGGCGATCTGCGCGGTGGTCGCGTCGCTGGCGTGGGGGGGATTGGCCCGTGCGCAATCGACGTCGCCGGCACTCGCCAACATCTTCGCCGATCATGCGGTCCTGCAGCGGGATCGGCCGATCGCGATCTGGGGCAATGCCGCGCCCGGCACATCGGTCACGGTCATGCTGAACGATCGGAGCGTCACTGCGCAGGCCGGCGGCGACGGCAAGTGGCGGGCGACCTTGCCGGCGATGAAGGCCGGTGGCCCCTATGTGCTGGAGGTCAGCGGCGGGAACGCGGCGGCGCAGCGGCTGTCCGACATCATGATCGGCGACGTGTTCCTGTGCGGCGGACAGTCGAACATGGAATTTCAGGTCAAGCACGCGACCGGACTGGACGTGATCCCGTCGGCCAACGACGCATCGCTGCGGTTCACGACGATCCCCGACAGCAGCAAGACCGCGCCTGCCGGCGACCTTGCCAAGCGGGTCGACTGGCGCAGCGTCACGCCCGAAACGATCGGCGACGCATCGGCGGTCTGTTATTTCATGGCGCGCTCGCTGCGCGGGACCGAAAAGGTGCCGATGGGGTTCATCGCGTCCGAATGGGGTGGCACGCGGATCGAAAGCTGGATCAGCGCCCCGGCGCTGGCGACGCAGCCGGGCTTTACCGACGGACTGAACGCCATCGCGACGTTCGATCGCGATCCGGCCGCGGCAACGGCGGCGGACGGTGCCCGGCGCGAAAAGGCGTGGGAAGCACTCGACCCTGCTGCCAAGACCGAGCGCGCGTTTCAGGCGGCGACGTATGACGATCGCCGCTGGGCCACGGTGCCGGCGCAATATGAACAGTTGCCCGCCGCCGATCGCGACCGGTTGGACGGGGTGGTATGGCTGCGCACGACCGTCGATCTGACCCCGGCACAGGTTGCGGCGGCGCAGACGCTGCGGCTGGGACCGATCGCACGATACGACGAAACTTATATCAACGGTCGTTTCGTCGGCGGTGGGAGCGTCGATTGGGCATGGCGCAGCTACGGCGTACCCGCCGGATTGCTGCGCCCCGGCCGCAACGTCATCGCCATCCGTGCGGTCGGCGCGAAGAAGGACGGGCGGTTCACCGACATGAGCATCCGCACGATCGGGCTGGCCGATGGCGGCGCGGTGCCGTTGTCGGGACCTTGGCGGTACCGCCTCGGCGCCGCAGTGAAGGACGGTTCGGTCGGCCCGGCGCCATGGGACGTCCCGAACAGCCTCACCACGCTGTACAACGGCATGATCGCCCCGATCGCGCCCTACGGCCTGAAGCTGGCGGCATGGTATCAGGGGGAGTCGAACACCGGACAGCCGGCGGCCTATCGCGGATTGATGACGACATTGATGGCCGATTGGCGGCGGGCATTCGCATCGCCCCAGCTGCCGTTCTTCGTCGTCCAGCTCACCGGCTATGGCACCCCGGCGACCGCCCCGCGTGAGTCCGGTTGGGCGGCACTGCGCCAGTCGCAGGCGCAGGCGGTTGCCGCCGATGGCCATGCCGGCCTCGCCGTGACGATCGATGTCGGCGACCGGTTCGACATTCATCCGGCGCAAAAGACGGTGATTGGCGAACGGCTGGCACGGCTGGCGCGGGTCGTCGCCTATGGCCAGCCGGGCTTGCGCAGCGGCCCCGAAGCGGCCGACGCGGTGCGGCAGGGGAGCGATATCGTCGTCCGCTTCCGCAACGTGACCGGTGGATTGCAACGCTATGGCGGGGCAGGGGCGATCGGGTTCGAACAATGCGCCGGCGCGACCTGCACCTATGTCGACGGGCGCGTACAGGGCGATACGGTGATACTGCCCGGTGCGGGCCGGCCGGAGGTGACGGCGGTCCGCTATGCCTGGGCCGATGCGCCGTTCGTCAACCTGTTCGACGGGGCCGACCTGCCGGCCGCACCGTTCGAACTGCCGGTGCGCTGATACGCGCGGGGCGGCGGGATGTGCCCCCGCCGCCCGCCCGATCATTCGACGACGAAGCTGGTCGTCGCGATGTGATGCAGCTTGTCGACCGGGCCGGCCGCAACGCGCAGCTTGCCGGTTTCGGCCTGCGCAGCGGTCAGCAGATAACGGCCCTTGCCCGCGACCGGCACCACGAATGCGCCGGCGGCGTCGGCGCTCAGTTCGACGCTCTTGCGCTCCGGCGTGATGACGGTGACCTTGGCGGCGGGGATCGGCTTGCCGCCCTGCATCAGCGCGAAGCGGTTGCCACCGGCGGTCAGCGGCGCGATCTCATAGGGCATCCGGGTCGTGGTATCGGCGCGACCGGCGCGCGCGTAATAGGCGACGCCCTCCTTCGCGCCGTCCTCGCCCCATGGCGCGAACACCGAATTGTCGATCACGCGGACATCGCCCGCGGGCAGGTTCGCTTCGAGAAAGCCGGCCTTGCGTTGAAGACGGGCGTTGGCCTGTCCGACGATCCTCGGCGTGACCAGCCGTTTGAACTCGGGATCGCCACCCGGCGGCAGGGCCTCAGCAGGTTCGCCGAGATAGATGCGCGCTGGGCCGCTGCCGTCGCGTTCGACCCACACTTCATGCGCCCCCGCCAGCGAGGGCAGCGCCAGTGCGAGAACAAGGGTCAGCAATCGCATAACTTTTCTCCCGGTCGCTGGCGGTCTGCACCAGCCATCTGCCTCATAGATATAATGAGAGTGGGTCGCAATAGCGTTGCATTGTCGGTTTCTTGGGTTTAGAGCGCCACATATTGCAAATGACTCGCAAAGGGGAAATGATGGCGCGTCCGGTACGCACGATGACGTTGGCAGGGCTATTGGCGCTCGTGATGGCGGCTCCCGCACTGGCCGAACCGGTGCTGCCGGCGGACGAGGACGCGCAACGCGGCGATGACATTCTGGTGGTCGGCAAAAGCTATGGCCAGGCGGTCGGCAAGACCGTCACGCCGCTGAAGGACGTGCCGAACACGGTGACCGTGATCGATCAGGTGCAGTTGCAACAGCGCAACCTGTTCACGCTGGAGGACGCACTGACCGTCACCAACGGCGTGACCGTGACCGGCATCGGCAGCGAGGACCCGTCCTATCTGTCGCGCGGCTTCATCATCAGCAACTATCTGGTCGACGGCGTGCCGACCTTTTCCTTCGCGTTTCCGGCGGTCGTGCCCGACCTGTTCCTGTACGACCGGGTCGAGGTGTTGCGCGGGCCGGCAGGGCTGTTCAGCGGCGCGGGCAACCCGGCGGGCAGCATCAATCTGGTCCGCAAGCGACCGCTCGACCGGTTCGCGGTCAGTGCGATGGCGGGCTATGGCAGCTTCCAGAATTTCCGGGGTGAGGTCGACGTGTCGACACCGCTCGACGATCGCTCCGGCCTGCGGCTGGGCGTCATGGCGCAGGATCAGGACCAGTTCTTCGACATTGCCCATCGCTACCGTTTTGCGGCATTCGGGGTTGCGGATACCGAGATCGGTGACGATACGACGCTGACCGTTGGCGGCAATTACGACCTGTTCAAGCCGGCGATCCAGTCGGGGTTGCCGGGCTTTGTCGGCGGCGCGGACGGTAGCGACGGCCGGTTGCTCGACGTCGATCGCTCGACCTATCTCGGGGCCGACTGGAACCGGTTCCGGTCGGAAAGCTGGTCGGGTTTCGTCGAGATCGCGCACCGGATCAGCGACCGCTGGACGTTGCGCGCAACGGGGATGCTGACCGATGTCGATCGCATCGATATCTACAGCTATATCGGCAACCAGCCGGTGACGCCGGCCAATGGCGGCACCACCAACCACATCGCCTATCGCGGCGACAGCGCGATGCAGACGCGCTCGTTCGACTTCAACGGCGTCGGCAGCTTTTCCGCGTTCGGCCGCGATCAGACGTTGATCGTAGGGGCCGATTATCAGGCGAGCTCGGCGACGTCGGACTTTACCCGCCTGTCCAACTATGCGCGGATCAACGTCTACAATCCGGTATCGCCCGCCGAACCGCCACTCGACCCCTATGGTCCGTTGCCGGCATTTTCGGGGCCGAACGGTCCGGTCACGCAGGTCTATGGCGGGTCGGCGACCGAGGTCGAGCAATATGGCCTATATGGGCAGATGCGGCTGAGCCCGGCCAAGGGACTGACGCTGGTCGGCGGCGGGCGCATGACATGGTGGGACACGACCGTCGCCACGACGCGCGTCGCGACCGGTGCGATCCCGCTACCGACCCGCTACAGCTTCGACGAACGCTTCACCCCCTATGCCGGGGTGGTGTGGGACGTCACCGACGACCTCAACCTCTATGCCAGCTATGCCGACAGCTTCACGCCGCAGGCACCGCCGGTCGGCCGCAGCCTGCCCGGCGGCGGAGCGATCCAGCCGCTGATCGGCGATCAATATGAGGCGGGCACGAAGCTGTCGCTGATGAACCAGCGCCTGTTGCTGTCGGCGGCGGTCTATCAGATCACGCAGCGCAACCGCCTGTTCAACGATCCCGACGAACCGACACTGACCTATCAGATCGGCAGGGTTCGCGCGCGCGGGATCGAGGCGGAGGCGAGCGGCGAGATCCTGCCCGGTTGGCGTGTCAATGGTGGCTATAGCTTCACCCGGACCCAATATCTGGAGGATGCCAATCCGGTGCTGGAGGGGTTGAGCCTGTTGCCGGTCATCCCCGAGCATATGGTCAAGCTGTTCACCAACTATGACGCGGGCGAAGGTCCGCTGGCCGGTGCCAGCGTCGGCGCTGGCATCACGTGGTTCGACAGTACGTGGAGCGGCAATCCGCCGGCCTTCAACGCCAACGGTACGCTGCGCACGGCGTCGACGATCGTGCGACAGGGCAGCTATGCGGTCGCCGATGTGCGCGCGGGCTATCGCATTAACGAGAAGCTGTCACTGGCACTGAACGTCAACAACCTGTTCGACCGTACCTATTACGCCCGCATTTCCTCGACCGGGCGCGGCAATTATTATGGCAGCCCGCGCACGGTGTTCGCCAGCCTGCGGGTGACGATGCCATGACCGCGACCGGGCAGGCACGCCATGTCCTCTGGCGGCGGCTGGGCGACAATGCGCTGCGGCTGATCGCGGCGATGCCGGTCGGCTATGCCGTCGCCAGCCTGTGGGCGATGGCGCTTGCCCGGATCCTGCCGGGCGATCCGGTGCAGACGACGATGGCGGCGGCGCTGATCGCGCTGCTGCTCTGCGCGCTGGCGGCGATGTGGGCCTATGCCGCGCGCAGTGGCTGGCGGGCGCTGTGGACGCTGGTCGTGGCGGGTGGCATCGCGGGGGCGATCACCTGGGGATCGATCGCGCTGTGGGGACGGGTATGAACAAGGGGTTTCGCCAGTCGCAATCGACGCTGCACACCTGGTCGGGCCTGCTGCTCGGCTGGTTGTTGTTCGCGATCTTCGTCGCGGGTACCTCGGCCTATTGGCGGGAGGCGCTGAACCGCTGGGCGCGGCCTGAACTGGCCCCGATCGCCAGCCGCGAACGGGTGGTCGAGGGGGCAGTGACGTTTCTGACCCGCCGCGCGCCCGATGCGCAAAGCTGGTTCATTACCGTCCCCGGCGCAGAAAGCGCCGGCGGCGACGTGTTCTGGGTACCACAGGCCAAGCCCGGCGAGGAACGCCGCCGCGGACGCCGCGACACCCGCGCCTTCATCGGCAGCGACGGGCAGGAGGGGACCGCGCGCGAGACGCGTGGCGGCGACTTCTTCTACCGGTTCCACTTCGATCTACATTATGTCCCGGTGCTCTGGGCGCGTTGGCTGGTCGGTATCGCCGCGATGTTTATGCTGGTCGCGATCTTCACCGGCATCGTCACCCACAAGAAGATTTTCCGCGATTTCTTCACGCTGCGGCGGGGCAAGGGGCAGCGGTCGTGGCTCGATGGCCATAACGCCAGCGCGGTGCTGGCGCTGCCGTTCCACCTGATGATCACCTATACCGGGCTGGTCACGCTGATCGCGATGCTGATGCCATGGGCGATCGTCGCCAATTACGACGATCCCGCCAAGCTCTATGCCGCCGTCTTCCCCGAAGCGCCGGCGGCCGAACGGACCGAACGTCCCGCACCGCTGATCGATCTTGCCACGGTGCTGCGCGATGCCGAGCGGCGGGTCGGCGGCGAGATCGGCTATATCACCGTCTTCAATCCCGGCGATGCCGCCGCGCGGATCACGCTGACCCGGTCGGGCACGTCGATGTTGTCGGCGCGGACACCGGCCATCGCCTATGACGGCGTCACCGGTCGACTGGTGTGGCAGGGACCGCCGGCGGGCGGCGCGGTCGAGACGCAGGGGGTGATGGTCGGGCTGCATGCCGGACGGTTCGGCGACTATCCGATGCGCTGGCTGTATTTCCTGTGCGGAATCACCGGGTCGCTGATGGTCGCAAGCGGGCTGGTACTGTGGACCGTCAAGCGGCGCGAGCGGCTGCCCGATCCCGCCCGCCCGCATTTCGGCTTCCGGCTGGTCGAGCGGCTGAATGTCGGGTTCGTCGCCGGCTTCCCGATCGCGATGACGCTGTATCTTTGGGCCAACCGGTTGCTGCCGGTCGGTTCGATGGGTCGCGCCGATGCGGAGGTCAACGTCATGTTCGCCGGCTGGGCCGCGCTGTTCGTCTATGTGCTGGCACGGAAACCGGCACGCGCCTGGGTCGAACTGCTGACGTTGCAGGCGGCACTGCTGCTCGCCCTGCCGCTGTACAACATCATCGCGCTGCCGACCGGACTTCCCGCGACGATCGCGCGCGGTGACTGGGTGCTGGCCGGGGCCGACCTGACCTTGCTGGCGCTGGGGACGGGGTTCGGCTTCGCGGCGTGGCGGGTGCACCGCTTCCGTCCGACGATACGGCGACGTGCCGTCCGCACCACGCCATCGATCGACACCGCAAGCTGGGCACCCGCCGAATGATCCTGATCGCATTGTTCAGCGCGCTCGCCGCCTTCGCGCTGCTGGCGCTCGCCAGCGAACGGCATCGCAACCGCTGGCAGGGCATCGACCGGCGTTGGCGACGACGTGGCGGCTGGGCGCTGGTCGTCGCGACCTTTGTCGCGGCCTTCGCGACATGGGGGCCGGTCTATGGCGCGATCGGCGGGACCGGCCTGCTGATGCTGGGGGCGGGCGCGAGTTTCCTCGCGCTCAACCTCACCCGACCGTAAGCGCGCTCGCCCATGGTTCGAACGCGTCGCGGGCGCGCGCCGTGTACATCTTCTTGCGATCGGCCTTCTTGGTGCGGCCGGGGATCGGCGGCATCAGTCCGAAATTGACGTTCATCGGCTGATAGGTCTCGGCCACCGCCGCGCCGGTAATGTGGTGCAACAACGCGCCCATTGCTGTTTCGACCGGCGGCGGCGCGACGCTGCGCCCGGCCAGCTCGGCGGCGGCGAAGCGCCCGGCCAACAGCCCGACCGCGGCGCTTTCGACATAGCCCTCGCATCCCGTCATCTGCCCGGCGAAGCGCAGATGCGGCCGCGCCTTCAGTCGCAGCGTTTCGTCGAGCAGCTCGGGCGAGCGGATGAAGGTGTTGCGATGCAGCCCGCCCAATCGGGCGAACTCGGCATTCTCGAGGCCGGGAATGGTGCGGAACAGCCGGACCTGTTCGCCATGTTTTAGCTTGGTCTGGAACCCGACGATGTTCCACAACGTGCCCGACGCATTGTCCTGCCGCAGTTGCACCACCGCATGCGGCCAGCGCCCGGTGCGCGGATCGTCCAGCCCGACCGGCTTCATCGGTCCGAAGCGCAGCGTGTCCAGGCCGCGTTCGGCCATTACCTCGATCGGCATGCAGCCTTCGAAATAGGGGACGTTTTCCCATTCGCGGAACTCGGCTTTTTCCCCGGCGATCAGCCCGGCGTGGAAAGCCTCATATTGTTCGCGGTTCATCGCGCAATTGATGTAATCCTTGCCGTCGCCCTTGTTCCAGCGACTTTGGAACCATGCCTGCTCCATGTCGATCGAGTCGCGATGGACGATGGGTGCGATGGCGTCGAAAAAGGCGAGCGCCTCCGCGCCGGTCGCGCTCCCGATATCGCCGGCGAGGCCGGGCGCGGTCAGCGGCCCGGTGGCGACGATCGTCATGCCGCTGTCGGGCAGGGTATCGATCCGTTCGCGGACGATGGTGATGTTCGGATGTGCCGCCAGCGCGGCGGTGACGCCCGCCGAAAAACCGTCGCGATCGACCGCCAGCGCGGACCCGGCCGGCACCTTGTGCTCGTCGCCCTTGGTCATGATGAGCGAGCCGAGCGCCCGCATTTCGGCATGGAGCAGCCCGACCGCATTCGATTCGGCATCGTCGGACCGGAAACTGTTCGAACAGACCAGTTCGGCCAGATCGTCGCCCTGATGGGCGGGCGTGCTGTCGCCACCACCCCGCATTTCGGACAGGCGGACCTTCGCCCCGGCCTCTGCCAGTTGCCACGCAGCCTCGGACCCGGCGAGGCCGCCGCCGATGATGTGAACGTCATATTTCATGTCTGGGCGTCTAGGCCCGACAAGCCCAACCGGCAATGAACGTACGAAACGGACCGTCGATTTATTGGGTTATGCGTTGGTGGCGTACGACGAAGGGAGGGCGCATGAAAATCTACACCATCGGCTATGAGGCGGTGACGATGGCCGAATTCGTGGCGGCGTTGCAGGCGGCGGGCGTGCGGCGGGTCATCGACGTGCGCGCGCTGCCCCTGTCGCGGCGGCCGGGCTTTTCGAAATCGTCGCTCGCCGCCGAACTGTCGACGCACGCGATCGACTATGTGCATTTGAAGGCGCTCGGCACGCCCAAGTGCGGGCGTGACGCGGCGAAGAAGGGTGACGTCGCCACGCTCCGCGCGGTGTATGACGAACAGCTCGAACTGCCCGAAGCGCAGGCGCAGGCGGCGATCATGCTGGGGCTGGCCGCCGAAATGCCATCGGCGTTGCTCTGTTTCGAGCGCGAGCCGGCGCACTGCCACCGCACCTTGTTGCTCGAAGCGGTCGGACAGGGGGCGGAGGTAGTGGAGTTGTACGCCTAAATCCTCCCCATCACAGATGGGGAGGGGGACCGCCGCGTAGGGCGGTGGAGGGGCAATGCCCCAAGCGACACCGTTTGCGGCGACGCCCCTCCACCAGCCTGCAGCTGGTCTCCCTCCTCGTGCCGGGAAGGAGTTAGCCCGCTACCGGCCGCTGAACCCGCCCCGCATCATCCCGATGCAGCGGCCCGTACGCCACCACCACCTCCAGCGGAAGCGGGCCGTACACATGCGGGAACAACTGCCCGCCGCGCGACGGCTCCCACTTCACCGCCTCGCCCAATGCTTCCAGATCGACCTCGGCTACATGCAGATCGTCCTGCCCGGCGAAATGCTTGTCGACCGTTTCCGTCAACTGTTCGAAGGTCGACAGGTGGATATAGCCATCGGCCAGATCGACCGGCGCGCCGTCGAAGCTGCCCGTCTCCAGCGCCGCCATCTGCGCGGCGGTCAGCACCTTGAAGGCGGTCGTGGCGGTCATTCCTCGATATCCTTCTCGCTGATCGTCGCGGGGCCGGTGCCGTCGTCGAGGACGATATCGCCTTCGGCCGGCGGCATCGCGGCACGTTCCTCGGCGACGATCGCTTCGGCTTCGTTCTCGGGGTTCTCGTCCTCGTCGATCTTCGCCGCCGACACGACCTGTTCGCCCATGCCGACACGGAAGATGGTGATCCCCTGCGTATTGCGGCCTGCCACCCGGATATCACCGACGGTGGTGCGGATCAGCTTGGCCTGATCGGTCACCAGCATCAGCTGCTCGCCATTATGCGCCGGAAAGCTCGCCACGACCGGACCGTTGCGGTCGGAGGTGACGATGTTGGTAATCCCCTGACCACCGCGATTGGTCCGGCGATATTCATAGGCCGAGGTACGCTTGCCAAAGCCGTTGGCGGTAACGGTGAGGATGAACTCCTCCGCCGCCTCGAACTCGGCCATGCGTTCGGCCGACAGCGTGACCTCGCGGTCGCCTTCCTTCCATGGTGCCGCCTTCAGATACGCCTCGCGCTCGTCGGCGCTCGCCTCGAACCCGCCAAGGATCGACAGCGAGATGACCTCGTCGTCCTTGCCCAGCGCGATCCCGCGCACCCCAGTCGAGGTACGGCTCTGGAACTCGCGCACGTCGGTCGCGCTGAAACGGATCGCCTTGCCCGCCCCGGTCGCGAGCAGCACGTCGTCGGTCTCGGTCAGCAGCGCCACGCCGATCAGCCGATCGTCGCTATCGTCGTCGAAGCGCATCGCGATCTTGCCCGCGGTGGGCACGTTGGCGAACGCATCCATCGAATTGCGGCGTACCGTGCCGTTCGCGGTCGCGAACATCACGTGCAGGTCGGCCCAGCGTTCCTCGTCCTCGGGCAATGGCAGCACGGTCGAGATCGTCTCCCCCGCCGCCAGCGGCAGCAGGTTCACCATCGGCCGTCCACGCGTCGCCGGCCCACCTTCGGGCAGGCGCCACACCTTCATGCGATACACCTTGCCGGCGGTCGAGAAGAACAGCACCGGGGTGTGGGTGCTGGTCACGAACAGGTTCGTGATCGCATCCTCGTCCTTCGTCGTCATGCCGGCGCGGCCCTTGCCGCCGCGCTTCTGCGCACGGAACGCGTCGAGCGGGGTGCGCTTGATATAGCCCTGCACCGTGACGGTAACGACCATCTCCTCGCGCTCGATCAGGTCCTCGTCGTCGATCCCGTCGGCGGCACCGGCGATCTCGGTCCGGCGCGGCGTCGCGAATTCGGCGCGGATCTCGACCAGTTCCTGCCGCATCACCGCATAGAGCATGCCCCGGTTGCCGAGGATTTCGAGCAGGTGGCTGATCGACGCTGCCAGCGTCTTGAGTTCATCGCCGATCTCGTCGCGGCCGAGTGCTGTCAGGCGATGCAAGCGCAGATCGAGGATCGCACGGACCTGCAGGTCGGACAGCCGGTACACGTCGTCGGTCAGGTCGGCCTCGACCGCCTCGACCAGCTTCAGATAGGGCGCGATCTCGGCGACCGGCCATTCGCGTGCCAGCAATGCGGCGCGGGCGGCGGCGGGGCTGTCCGACCCGCGGATGATCCGCACCACCTCGTCGAGATTGGTGACTGCGATGACGAGGCCGAGCAACAGGTGCGCCCGCTCGCGCGCCTTGGCCAGCTCGTATTTCGACCGCCGGGTGATGACCTCCTCGCGGAAGCCGACGAACGCGTCGATGATCTGGGAAAGGTTGAGCAGTTCGGGCCGACCGCCACGGATCGCCAACATGTTCGCGGCGAAGCTCGACTGCGCCGGCGTGTGCCGCCACAGCTGGTTCAGGACGACATCAGGCGTTGCGTCGCGCTTCAGGTCGATGACGATGCGCACGCCTTCGCGGTTCGATTCGTCGCGGATGTCGCTGACGCCCTCGATCCGCTTGTCCTTGGCCGCCTCGGCGATCTTTTCGACCAGCCCCGACTTTCCGACCTGGAACGGGATTTCGGTCAGGACGATCGACCGCCGCTCGCCCCGCGCCTCGACGGTGTGGCGCGACCGCAGGATGATCGATCCGCGCCCGCCGGCATAGGCCGCACGCGCCCCGGCCCGGCCGAGCATCAGCGCACCGGTCGGGAAGTCCGGTCCGGGCACGATCTCGCACAGTTCCTCATGGGTCAGCGGCTCGCCGCCCTCGACCCGGCGGTCTATCGTGGCGAGGCAGGCGTCGACCACTTCGCCCAGATTGTGCGGCGGGACGTTGGTCGCCATGCCGACCGCGATCCCGCCCGCGCCGTTGACCAGCAGGTTCGGAAAGCGCGCCGGCAAGACGGCAGGCTCGCGCTCCGACCCGTCATAGTTCGGGACGAAATCGACCGTATCCTTGTCGAGATCGTCGAGCAGCGCCATCGCCGACTTGGCAAGCCGCGCCTCGGTATAGCGCATCGCGGCGGGCGGATCAGGGTCCATCGAACCGAAATTGCCCTGACCATCGATCAGCGGCAGCCGCATCGACCATGGCTGTGCCATGCGCGCGAGCGCGTCGTAGATCGCGGTGTCGCCGTGCGGGTGATATTTACCCATCACGTCACCGACGATACGCGCCGATTTGCGATACGGCTTGCCGGGAACGAAGCCGCTTTCCTGTGCCGAGAACAGGATGCGGCGATGGACCGGCTTCAACCCGTCGCGCACGTCGGGTAGCGCGCGCGATACGATGACGCTCATCGCATAGTCGAGATAGCTCGACCGCATCTCGTCCACGATCGAGATGGGGGCGATATCGGATGGGTCGGCGATCAGCGTCGCGTCTGTCAAAGTTCGATGCTTTCGGGGAATGTTTCGGTTGGGCGACAACCTAGCCGGTCGGGTCGCGAAAGCCAAGCGTCGCGGCTTCGTTCGGCGGGTGCCCGGAACATGCTGCGGCGCAAAAGGTTGCCCGCCCATGCGCGATGTACAACGGTATCTGAACACACTGCCCCCGGCCGCCGCCGATCTCGCCACGGTCGCCGGGTCGGTGCTGGCGGCGCTGCTGCTGCACGCCGTCGCCTTTCGCCTGTTGCTGCGTTTTGCCGAACGTACGCCGGGATCGGTCGACGACGTCTATGTCGACCATGCGTTTCGGCCGATGCGCTGGATATTGGTGGCGATGGGACTGGCCAGCGTCCGCAAGCCGCTGCGCCTGCCCGATCGCTGGGACGATCTGTGGACGCAGATGGCGGGGCTGATCGTGCCGCTGCTGATGGGATGGTTCGCGATCGCGATGATCCGCGCGTCGGTAAAGGCGGTGGAGGTCGCGACCGACATCACCGTCGCCGACAATCTGCGCGCCCGGCGTCGGCGGACACGCAGTGCCATATTGGGGCGGATCGCGATCATCGCCATCGGCTTCATCACCGTCTGCCTGATGCTGCTGTCGATCCCCAGCATCCGCTCGATCGGGGTCACGCTGATGGCATCGGCGGGCCTTGCCGGTCTCGCGGTCGGTGCCGCCGCGCAGCCCGCGCTCAAGAACATCATCGCCGGCGTGCAGATGGCGTTCACCGAACCGATCCGCATCGACGACGTCGTCATCATCGAGAATGAATGGGGCCGGATCGAGGAAATCCGCCTGACCTATGTCGTCGTCCGCCTGTGGGACGAACGTCGACTGGTGGTACCGGTATCGAAATTCCTCGAATCGAGTTTCCAGAACTGGACGCGCACGACCAGCGGCCTGCTGGGATCGGCGTTCTTCTGGCTCGACCCCACGACCAACATCCCGCGCCTGCGCGCGCGGTTCGAGGAACTGGTGAAGAGCGATCCGCTCTGGGACGGGCGGGCCTATGTGTTGCAGGTGACCGATACCAAGCCCGACGCGATCGAGGTTCGCATCCTCGCCACCGCCTCCGACGCCGCCCGCGCCTTCGACCTGCGCTGTTCGCTGCGCGAGGGGATGCTGGCCTATATCCGCGACGAGATGCCCGAAGCGTTGCCGCGCCGGCGGGTGGCGGTTGATGGGGGAGGGGAGCAACTCGTTTCCACCAACGTCACCCCAGCGCAGGCTGGGGTCTCCCGCGGGTAGGGACTGACAGGAGCCGGGAGATACCCCAGCCTACGCTGGGGTGACGTGTGCGGCTGGAAGCGAAAACCCTACTTTCTCCGCCCAGCCACGAACGCATCGACATTGCGCCCGAGCACCGTCATCGGCACCCCGCCGCCCTGCACGACCGCATCGTTGAACGCCTTGAAGTGATAACGTCCGCCAAGCGCGGCCTTCGCCCGATCACGCAGCCGGTTGATCTCCGAATGGCCGACCTTGTAGCCGCAGGCCTGCCCCGGCCACGAACAATAGCGATCGACCTCGCCGGTCACCTCGTCGACGCTCGACCCGTTGGTGCTGGCGAACCAGTCGATCGCTTGGCTGCGCGTCCAGCGTTTCGCGTGCAGCCCGGTATCGACCACCATCCGGCACGCCCGGAACGCGATCGACTGGAGATAGCCGAGCCGCCCGACCGGATCGCCCTCATACGCGCCCAGTTCGTCGCCCAGCTGCTCGGCATAGAGCGCCCATCCTTCCGAAAAGGCGTTGAATTGCAGCAGCGAGCGGATCAGCGGCAGGCGGAAGCTGTATTCCCCCTGCCAGACATGGCCGGGAATCGCTTCGTGATAGACCAGCGTGGGCAACGAATAGCGGGTCCAGATGCCGGTGGTGCGCAGGTTGATCCACATCTTGCCCGGCACCTTGCCGTCGATCGAACCGGCCCCGCCATACGCACCCGGCGCACCCGCTTCCTCGACCGGCGGGATGCGGCGGACCTCGACATTGCCCGGTGCCAGCGTGTTGAACGCGCGCGGCATCCGGGCGCGGATATCGCGCAGCCGGTTCTGCACCAGTTCCATGATCTGCGCGCGTCCGGCATCCCCTTCGGGAAAGACGAAGCGCGGGTCCTTGCCCAGCGCCGTCATCCGCGCGCCGACGCTGCCCTTGCTATAGCCCAGCCCCTTCAGGATCACGTCCATCTGCGACTGCAACCGGGCCAGTTCGTCGCGGCCCATCGCATGGACCTCGTCGGGCGTCATATTGGTCGTCGTCGATGCGCGCAGCCCCCAGCGATACCACGCATCGCCATCGGGCCGCGCCCACATGCCGGCATCCGACGTCGCCTTCTTCCGGTCGTCCTGCATCGCCGCCAGCTGCCGTTCCAGCGCCGGCTTGACCTTGTCACGGGTGATGGCGGCCGCCTGATTGCCCCAGTCGCCGGGAATGTCTTTGGTACGCCGGGTGAGCGACGTCACCACGTCCCAGCCGGCCGGATCGCCCGCCAGCGCCTGCGTCATCTGCTTCAGCGTCTTGTCCAGCAGGAAGTCGGGCGGCACCACGCCACGTGCCGACGCGGCGCGCACCCGTGCCGTCTCCCCGCCCAGCTGCGTCGCATAGCTTTCCAGCCGCGCCAAATACGCATCGGCATCGGCCTTCGTCGCAATGCTGTGATCGCTGTCGAGGAAGCGCGGCACGTCGAGATAGGCCCCGACATTCTGGATCACGACATAGGGCGTGTTGCGCCACCCGCCGACGGCGACGTCACCGTACGGCAGGGCGAACCCGTCGAGCGCGGTTTCGAACGCGGTCCGCACGACATCGATATCGGTGCGCGTCGCTGCCGAGACTTTGGCCGCGTCGATCGTCTTCAGCGTCGCGACATGCGCGCGCAGATGATCGGCGACGGCGCGCTGTCCGGCTGCCGACCGATCGCCCAGCCGCGCCTTCAGCGCCGCGCGCGCGCCGGTATCGATGCCCAGACCGCTTGCGGACTCGGGCGAATCGACCAGCATCGCCTCGGCGATCCGCGACAGCGTCGCCTCGGCTGTCGTGTCCGCGGCGCTGGCGGCCACCGCCGCGTTCTGCGCGCGGGCGGGCAGGGCGGTGGCGAGCGTCGTCGCGGCGGCTCCGGCGATCCAGTCGCGGCGGGTCAGGTCCATCGGCAATCCCTTGTAAACGAAGCATCGGGTGAACGAAGTGTCGGTGCCTTGTCCCGTCCCCGGCGCCGCGCGTCAATCGTCCGCCACGACCGTCAGCGTCGATCCGCTGACCCCGACGATCCGGACGCGGTGGCCGACCGGCAGATCGGGTCCGCGCGCGATCCATTCGCTGTCGCCGACCCGCACGCGGCCGCAGCCGCCGACCATCGCCTCGACCACCACGACCTGCTGCCCGATCAGCCGCGCCGCGCGATCGTTCAGCAACGGATCGTCGCTGTCGACCGGATATTCGGCGTACCAGCGCCGTCCGATCAGCACCGTCACCACGCTCCACGCACCGAACACCGCCAGTTCGGCCGGCAATGTCAGCGCCGAAAACAACAGCGCCAGCAGACCGGTGATCGCCGCCGCGATCGCCACGAACACGACGAATACGCCCGGCACCGCCAGTTCGGCGGCACCGAGCGCCGCCGCCAGCAACAGCCAGCCATAGCCGCCGTCGATCATCGCGCGGGCGGTTCGAACGGACCGACCGGCCGATCGCGCAGCGCGGGTGCCGGCGTTCCGTCCGTGGTTTCGCTCAGCGCTTCCTTCGCCAGCTGGCCGATCCCGCCCAGCGTCCCGATCAACTGCGTCGCCTCGACCGGGAACAGGATCGTCTTGGCATTGGGGCTGGTCGCGAACTTGCCGACCGCCTCGACATATTTCTGGGCGATGAAATAATTGATCGCCTGCGTACCGCCCGACTTGATCGCGTCGCTCACCACCTGCGTCGCCTTCGCCTCGGCTTCGGCGGCACGTTCGCGCGCTTCGGAGTCGCGATACGCCGACTCGCGCCGGCCTTCGGCTTCGAGGATGCGGGCCTGTTTCTGTCCCTCGGCACGCAGGATTTCGGACGCACGCGTGCCTTCCGCTTCCAGAATATTGGCGCGCTTCTCGCGCTCGGCCTTCATCTGTCGGCCCATCGCGTTGACGATGTCGGCGGGCGGGCGGATGTCCTTGATCTCGACCCGGGTGATCTTCACGCCCCATGGATTGGTGGCGTGGTCGACGACCCCCAGCAACCGGGCGTTGATCTCGTCGCGCTTCGACAGCGTCTCGTCCAGATCCATCGACCCCATCACCGTGCGCAAATTGGTGGTCGTGATCTGCTGGAGCGCGACATACAGGTCCGACACCTCATAGGCCGCCTTGGCCGGGTCAAGCACCTGGAAGAACACGACTCCGTCGGTCGACACCATCGCATTGTCGCGGGTAATGATTTCCTGTCCCGGTATATCGATCACCTGCTCCATCATGTTCACCTTCCGGCCGACACGATAGAAAAAGGCGGGGTAGAAGTTGAACCCGGGTCGGGCGACCGCGGTGAAGCGACCGAAATGTTCGATCGTGTATTGATGCCCTTGCGTGACGATCTTCACGCTCGCGAACAGGTAGAGCAGCACCATCAGGACCAGTGCCGCGATCACGCCCACTATCATCGTTCATCCCCGCTTGCCTCGACCTCGACACGTCTAGCATAGCGCCCGCATGGAACCCACCATCCCCCTTGCGCCGCGCAGCGTTTTGTTCGTCCCCGCCGCCCGCCCCGGCATGATCGAAAAGGCTGCGGGCCTGCCCGCCGACCTGATCGTCCTCGACCTTGAAGATGCGGTCCGGGCGGATGAAAAGGCGGCGGCGCGCACGGCGTTGCCGGCGGCGATCGGCCGCGTCGGACTGCGTGCCGCCATTCGGGTCAACGCCCCCGACAGCGCGCATTTCGCTGCCGATCTGGCAGCGATCCGGGATATCGCCGGTCCGCTGATCGTCGTGCCGAAGGTCGAAGGTAGCGCGGACGTCGCCGCCCTTACCGGGCGCGCGGTGCTGGCGATGATCGAAACGCCGCGCGGTGTGCTGGCCGCGGCGGAGATCGCCGCATCGCCGGGCGTAATCGGGCTGATGATCGGCACCAACGATCTTACGGCGGCCCTGCGCCTGCCACCGGATGCGGGGCGGGGGGCGATGGTGCTGGCGTTGCAGCAAGTGGTGCTCGCCGCGCGGGCGGCGGGCGGCTGGGCGATCGACGGCGTGTTCAACGCGCTCGCCGATGCCGAAGGGTTGGCGCGCGAATGTGCGGAGGGGCGCGCGCTCGGCTTCGACGGGAAATCGCTGATCCATCCCGGCCAGATCGCGCTTGCCAACGCCGCCTTCTCTCCCAGTCCTGCCGAACTGGACGAGGCACGGGCGCTGATCGCCGCCGCGACCGGCGGAGCGGAGCGGTTTCGCGACCGGATGATCGAGGATATGCACGTCGAAACCGCGCGAAGGTTGATCGAACGCGCGCGTTGACGCTTGCCCGTCACGTTTCGGATCGATAGTGGGGCGCATGTCGCTCCGCACGATCCTCGGACTCGCCGCCCTGCTGAGCAGCGGCTCGTCGGCCCTCGCCCAGCAGATCACGCCACAAATGCTGCGCGACCATGTCGCGGTGCTGGCCAGCGATGCCTATGAAGGCCGCGAACCCGGCACGCCGGGCGGTGACCGGGCCGAAGCATATGTATTGCAGGCCTTCGCCGCCGCCGGTCTCAAGCCCGGCGCGCCCGATGGCCGCTGGCGGCAGGAAGTGGCGCTGGCCGAATATCGCGCGGAAACGATCACCGCCTTCGTTCGGCAGGGCGATCGTACCACGCCGCTGACCGCCGACCAGATCGCAGGACTCGGCCTGTCCGCCAAGACCAATATCCAGCGCGCCCCGCTCGTCTTCGTCGGGCGCGGCGATCCGGCGCAGATGCGCGGTACGCCGCTGAACGGTGCGATCGCGGTGCTCATCGGCGGTACCGCGCCCGATGCGCCGCCGGTCCCGACCGCCGACCGCAACGCGGCACTGCTGGCGGCGGGTGCGATCGGAGTGCTGCTGATCGCGCCGGCGCAGGCGCCATGGACCGATGTCGCTCACAGCTTTACGAGCGCGACCGTCGCCGGCATCGCCAGGCGTCCCGATTTCAGTGGCGTCGTGCCCGCCTCGCTTGCCGAAACGCTGCTGGGCCGATCGGCGGCCGATCTGCGAAAGGCCGCCATCGCCGCGGAGTTCCGTCCGATCCGTGCCGCGACGACGATCGATATCGCCGCGACCGGCGCCGTTCATCGCTACACCACCGCCAATATCGTCGGCATGATCCCCGGCACGACGCGCCCGAACGAAGCCGTTCTACTGTCGGCGCATTGGGATCATATCGGCATCTGCCGTCCCGAAGGCGCACCCGACCGGATCTGCAACGGCGCGGCCGACAATGCCAGCGGCACGGCGATCCTGATCGAAGTGGCCCGGGCGCTGACCAAGGGACCGCGCCCCGAACGCAGCATCTATTTCGTCGCGACGACGGCGGAGGAGAAGGGCCTGATCGGTGCCGACGCCTATGCCGCTGCCGTCGCCAAAACCCCGCTGAAGATCGTCGCGAACCTCAATATCGATACTGCCGCGATCGTGCCGACCGGCATGCCGGTGGCGATGGTCGGGCGCGGCAATTATCCGAAGATCGACGCGATCGTCGACGCCACCGCCCGCGCGATCGGCCGCAAGGTCGATACCGATACCGAAGCGAACATCATGGTGCAGCGGCAGGACGGCTGGGCGTTCGGCAAGCGCGGCATCCCCGCCGTCATGGTGACCGGTTCGGTCAGCGACATGAAGCGGTTGTTCGCCTATCTCGACGGCCCCTATCACAAACCGAACGACGACCTCGCGCATATCGACATGTCGGGTGCCGCCGAGGATGCCGACCTGCATGTCGCGCTCGCCCGCGCGCTTGCCGACCCGATCCGCTACCCCGCCAACTGAAGACGAGACGACGCCTGTTATGGATATCACCCTCGGCCTGACCTTCGACGACGTACTGCTGGTTCCGCAGGAATCGGACGTACTGCCCAGCCAGGCCGACCCGCGCACCCGCGTCGCACGCGATCTGGCGCTTAACATCCCGTTCCTGTCCTCCGCGATGGACACGGTGACCGAAGCCGACATGGCGATCGTCATGGCGCAGCTGGGCGGGATCGGCGTGCTCCACCGCAACCTGACCGTCGAGGAACAGGTCGCGGCGGTGCGCGCGGTCAAGCGGTTCGAAAGCGGCATGGTCGTCAACCCGATCACCATCACCGCCGACGCCCCGCTCTCGGCCGCGCGCGCGCTGATGGAACGGCACCGGATCAGCGGCATTCCGGTCGTCGAGGGTTCGGGCAAGCTGGTCGGCATCCTGACCAACCGCGACGTCCGCTTCGCCGAAAATCCGAACCAGCCCGTCGCCGAGCTGATGACGCACGAAAACCTCGCCACGGTCCGCATCGGCGTTTCGCAGGAAGAGGCGCGTCGCCAGCTGCACCATCGTCGCATCGAAAAGCTGCTGGTCGTCGACGACGACTATGCCTGTGTCGGCCTCATCACCGTCAAGGATATCGAGAAGGCGGTCACCTATCCCAACGCGACCAAGGACGGGACCGGCCGTCTGCGCGTCGCCGCCGCGACCACGGTCGGCGACAAGGGTTACGAGCGGACCGAGGCGCTGATCGCGGCCGAATGCGACCTGATCGTCATCGACACCGCGCACGGCCACAACCGGCAGGTTGCCGAGGCGGTGAAGCGCGTAAAGGCGATCGCACCGCATGTGCAGGTCATCGCCGGCAACGTCGCCACCGGCGAAGCGACCCGCGCGCTGATCGATGCGGGTGCGGACGGGATCAAGGTCGGCATCGGTCCGGGTTCGATCTGCACGACCCGCGTCGTCGCCGGCGTCGGCGTGCCGCAGCTGACCGCCGTCATGGACGCGGCAAAGGCAGCGGCGGGAACCGGCGTTCCGGTCATCGCCGATGGCGGCATCCGCACCTCGGGCGACGTCGCCAAGGCGCTGGCCGCCGGCGCATCGGCGGTGATGATCGGATCGCTGCTCGCCGGTACCGAAGAGGCACCCGGCGAAACCTTCCTGTATCAGGGCCGCGCCTATAAGAGCTATCGCGGCATGGGCTCGGTCGGTGCGATGGCCAAGGGTTCGGCCGACCGTTATTTCCAGCAGGATATCAAGGATCAGCTGAAGCTGGTACCCGAGGGGATCGAGGGGCAGGTCGCGTTCAAGGGGCCGGCCAAGGACGTCATCCACCAGCTGGTCGGCGGGGTGAAGGCGGCGATGGGCTATACCGGATCGAACACCATCACCGATCTGCAGGAGCGTGCCCGCTTCGTCCGCATCACAAATGCTGGGTTGCGCGAGAGTCACGTCCATGACGTGACGATCACTCGCGAAGCGCCGAACTACCCGACACGCTGACGATCGGCGGCTGCGTGTCGCCGGCGGCACGCAGCCTTTTCGACGCGTCCGTGCTCTTTCCCGCTACCGCGCGTTCGACGGTACGGCACCGCGCGTGTGGCTTCGGACACTGGATTGATCCAGGTTATGTTGGTAGCGTCGGGCATGGTTTTTCTGGACAATAGCGTATGACTCCGGCGGCACGTACCCAGGCGGCGATCGATCTGGTCGATGCGATCCTCGACGCCGCACGCACCGGTGGGGCGGCGGGCGATCAGGTCGCCAAACGGTTTTTCGCCGCCCGCCGCTATGCCGGGTCGAAGGATCGCCGCGCGATCCGCACCCTCGCTTATGATGCGGTCCGCCGGTTCGGCGCGGTACCGGTCAATGCCCGCGCCGCGATCGTGGCGCTGGCCGAAAGCGATCAGGATCTCGCCGCGACGTTCGACGGTTCGTCCTATGGCCCCGCGCCGATCGCTGCCGGCGAACCCCGCGCCGAGCCGGGTTTCGCGCCGGAATGGCTGGTCGATGCGTTGCGGCACTCGGGGCTGGACGATGCCGACCTTGCCGCGCTGCTGGAGCGCGCACCGCTCGATATCCGCGTCAACCGCCTGCGGACCGATCGCGATGCGCTGCTCGGCGAACTGGGCGGCGAACCGGCGGCCGATCTGCCCGACGCGATCCGGCTGCCCGCCGACACGCTGCCGGATAGCGAGGCGCTGCGCGACGGTCGTGCCGAGGTGCAGGATTTCGGCAGCCAGATCGTCGCGCTCGCCGCCTGCGCCGAACCGGGCGGCTTCGCCATCGACCTGTGCGCCGGTGGCGGCGGCAAGACGCTGGCGATCGCCGCGCAGATGGCGGGGGAGGGGCGCATCCTCGCCACCGACACCGATCGCCCGCGTCTGTCGCGGCTCGCCCCCCGCGCCGCACGCGCCGGGGTGTCGGTCGCCGAACCCCGGCTGCTCGATCCGGGCAAGGAAGCGGCGATGTTGGCGGATGTCGCCGGGCAGGCCGATTGGGTGATGGTCGATGCGCCGTGTTCGGGTACCGGCACCTGGCGGCGCAACCCGGAGGCGCGCTGGCGGCTGACCCCTGACCGGCTCGACCGGGTGGTTGCGACACAGCAGCGGCTGCTCGACATTGCCGCCGGCCTTACCGCGCCGACCGGCACGATCACCTATGTCGTGTGCTCACTGCTCGATGCCGAAGGCGCGGGGCAGGTCGATGCGTTTCTGACCCGCCATCCCGAATGGCGCGCGCTGCCGCTTGCATTGCCGCGCGGGCGCGTCCACGGTCCGGGAATGCGCCTGACCCCGGCATCCGATTCAACCGACGGCTTCTTCGTCGCACGGCTCGGCCGGGGATAAGGCAGTGTCGCGGTCGGAGAAGTTGATGCGGTTCACCTCGGTTTCGGTCGCGGCCGCGCTCGCGCTGGTATGCGCTTCGACGTCGCTCAGCGGGCAGCGTCCCGATAATCAGATCGACCCGCGTTCGACCGCTCTGCTTCAACAGGGGCGCGCGGCACAGGCATCCGGCAATATCGAGGGCGCGGTCGGACTGATCGAAAGCGCCCTCGTAGTCGATCCGCGCAACCGGCCCGCCTATATCGCGCTGGCCGATATCGCACGCGGGCAGGGATTGCCGGGAAAATCCATCCGCCTGTATCGCGAAGCGCTGAGCCTCGAACCCAATGACGTCGTCGCGCTGAAGGGCGAGGGTGAGGCGCTGGTCCAGAAGGGCGCTGTCACCAAGGCGCGCGAAACGCTCGCAAAGCTGAAGACCGTCTGCGGTGCTACCTGCCCGGCGAGCGACGAACTGGCAGCGTCCATCGCCAAGGGGCCCCCGGTGACAGCGACCGCGCTTCAGACGCCGCCGACGGTACCGGTGCCGGGCAAGGTCGCTCCGACGAACCAGTAATCGCCTTTGCGCGGTCATGTGCGGCGCTTGGCATCGAAAACGCAGGGGAGAGATGCGATGCAACATGCGATGATGCTGCTTCTGGGCTTGGCCGCGACTCCTGCAATGGCCCAGTCTGCCGATGAACGGGTGTCGCTCATTCAGGTGATTGGTGTCGGCACCGTGTCGACGCCGCCCGACGTGGCGACCATCTCCTATTCCGTCATCGGCGAGGGCAAGACCGCCGACGACGCCAGCGTGGCCCTGGCAACGAAGCAGCGGGCGATCGTCGCGGAGTTGACGGCGGTGCTCGGGCGTGGCGCGCGATTGTCGTCGGGGGAGGTGAGCGTAATCGAAGCCCGATCCGACAAATGCGAGAATTTCACCGGTTATAACAGCCGCCCCCGACTGAGTGAGGGGGATTGCGCCGTGACCGGGTACATCGCGACCTTGCAGGGCACGGCGCGGACGGGTGCGGTCGATCGGGCCGGGACCGCCGTCGGTGCCGTCGCCCGACTGGGGGCGCGGGATGCGCGGATACAGGGGTTCTCGTTGCGCGATCCAGCGGAAGCACAACGTCGCGCAACCGCCGCCGCGATCGCTGCCGCCCGCGCCAAGGCGGAGGTGATGGCCGCCGGTGCTGGCGTTCGGCTCGGCGAATTGCTGGCGTTGCACGATCCGAACGCGCAGATGGACATGGCGATGTCGGCGGACGATATCGGGTCGATGAGCCTCGGCAATGCCCGTCCCCGGGTTGAAATTGCCATCGCGCCCAAGGCGATCGAGACGCAGGCCCGCGTGAACGCCCGGTACGCGATCCTGCGGTAAGGATCGCGGGCTACCCGGTTCAGCCCGCGTCCAGCACCCGCGCCATTGCCACGAATTCGGCAACGCTGACCGTTTCCGCCCGACGCGTCGGATCGATGCCGATCGCTTCCGCCGCGTCGATCGCGCCCGGCACCGCCTTCAAACTCTGCCGCAACATCTTGCGCCGCTGTCCGAATGCCGCAGCGGTCAGGCGTTCGAGCGTCTTGAGCGAAACGCCTTCGGGCGCATCGGTCGGGACGACATGGACCACCGCCGACATGACCTTGGGCGGCGGGGTGAAGGCGCTGCGATGCACCGGCATCGCGATTCGCGCCGCACTGCGCCACTGCGCCAGTACGGCCAGCCGCCCGAACGCGTCGTCATTGGCACTGGCGACGATCCGGTCCGCCACCTCGCGCTGGAACATCAGCGTCAGGCTCTGCCACCACGGTTCCCACGCCGCCGACAGCCAGCCGACGAACAGCGCGGTTCCGACATTATAGGGCAGGTTGGACGCGATATGCGGCCGCCCTTCGAACAACGACGGCGCATCGATTTCTAGGGCGTCGCCCTCGATCACGCGCAGGCGTCCGGGAAACGCTGTACCAAGTTCCTCGAGCGCCGGAATGCAGCGACGGTCGCGCTCGATCGCGGTCACCTTCGCCCCGGCCAGCAACAGCCCGCGGGTCAGGCCGCCCGGCCCGGGTCCGACCTCCAGCACTTCCCGATCGTGCAGGTCGCCGGGCACGCGCGCGATCCGGTCGAGCAATTGCTGATCGAACAGGAAATTCTGCCCCAGTGCCTTGTTCGCCGACAGATCGTGCCGCTTGATGACCTCGCGCAGCGGCGGCAAGTCGCCGACCGGGGCGATGCTCACGCGGCGGCCCGGCGGGCGGCGGCTTCGCCCGCCATGCGAATCGCGGCGATCATCGCGCCCGGCTCCGCCATGTCGCGCCCGGCAATGTCGAAGGCGGTGCCATGGTCGGGCGAGGTCCGCACGATCGGCAGGCCCAGCGTGATGTTGACGCCGTCGTCGAAATGCAACGTCTTGATTGGGATCAAAGCCTGATCATGATAGGCGCACAGCGCCGCGTCATATCGCGCCCGCGCGCGGGGATGGAACATGGTGTCGGCGGCCAGCGGGCCGACGATATCGATTCCTTCGGCCTGCAACTGCTCCACCGCGGGCATCATGACGTCGATTTCCTCGCGTCCGATCGCGCCGCCTTCGCCGGCATGCGGATTGAGCCCGGCCAGCGCAAGCCGTGGTGCCTCGATCCCGAAATCGCGGATCAGGCCGCGTGCCGTGACCCGCGCCCGCGCGAGCAACAGCTCCACTGTCAGCACCTGCGGCACGGCCGCCAGTGGTTCGTGGATCGTCACCGGCACCACGCGCAGGGTCGGTCCGGCGAGCATCATCACCGCATTCTCACGCGCCACGCCGCAGCGTTCGGCGACAAATTCGGTCTGCCCCGGATAATCGAAACCGACCCGGTACAGATCGGCCTTGGACACCGGGGCCGTCACCAGCGCCGACGCCGCATCCGATCGCGCCAGCCCCGCCGCCAATTCGAGCGACTGCAATGCGCAACGCGCACCACCGATATCGGGCCGTCCGGGCACGATCGCGTCGTCGTCGACCACCGATATCACCGGCAGCGCACGGCGAAACACGTCGGCGGCATCGCGCGGGTCGTCGATCCGCGCGACCGGCCCGTTCCACACTGCCGATACCGCGCGGACGTCACCGACCGCGAAGAAACAGGGCAGCGTCTCGCCCTCCCGCCGGTCCCATGCCTTGGCGATCACCTCCGGACCGATCCCGGCGGGATCGCCCATCGATACCGCC
Source organism: Sphingomonas sp. Leaf5 (assembly GCF_001421155.1). NCBI lineage: Bacteria > Pseudomonadati > Pseudomonadota > Alphaproteobacteria > Sphingomonadales > Sphingomonadaceae > Sphingomonas > Sphingomonas sp. Leaf5. The sequence continues at coordinate 50,919 of NZ_LMJZ01000014.1, forward strand.
AGAGGAGCGATTCCCCGCATCGCGCCCGTTCCCTCAGCGATACTCGATCACCGCGTCCCGCCGCAGATCGCGCATCATCCGTTGCGCCCGCAGGTTGACGCGTTCCTGCTCCAGTCCCTGCTGGATCTGCGCCGCACTCGGCAAGGCGCCGTTGCGTGCGTCTTCGCGACCGCACAGCACCAGCACGCGCACGCCGTCCTTGGGCGAACCGAAGGGCGGGGTCGCCTGTCCGACGTTCAGTTTCAGGATGATTTCCTGCAGCGCCGGCGGCAGGCTGCGGACGGTCACCGCGTCGTTGTCGACGATTTCCGCCTTTTGCGCCTGCGCGATCTTGGTCGCGTCGCCGCACCCGCGGATCGTCTGGGTCGCTTCGGTGAAGGCCGCGACCTTGGCGCTCGCCTGCGCCTCGGTCGTGCCGGCGGGGAAGGGCAGGAACAACTGCCGCAGCGCCAGCTTGGCATCGCGCGGATCGGCGGTCAGCACCTGCCGCTTGTCGGTCAGATACAGGATCGAATAGCCGCCCGGTACCTCGATCGGCCCGGCGATCTGCCCGACCTGCATCTGTTGCGCGGCCCGCTGCAACGGGTCGGGCAGCATGTTCAGCCGCACGAAGCCCAGATCGCCACCGACCGCACGGGTCGACGCTTCGGAGAAATTGCGCGCGAAATATTCGAACGGCGCGCCCTGCCGGATCTGCTCGATCATCTTCGTCATGCCCGCCTGCACCTCGGCGGCGCGGTCGGGCGTGGCGCTCATATAGATTTCGCGCAGGCTGTATTCTTCCGCGCCTTTGGATTCCTCCATGCGCTTGATGACGGCGGCGACTTCCTCCTCGCCGACATTCACGAACGGCTCGACCTGCCGCCGCAGCAACCGGCTCCACGCCAGCTCGCCCTCGATCTGCCGCCGGAGCGAACGATCCGACGACCCGACGGTCCGCAGATAGGCGCGCAATTGCTCGGGCGTCTGGTTGAAGCGCTGCTTGGCCAGCCGGTTGAAGCTCTGTTCCAGCTCGGCCGGCGTGACGGTGATGTCCTTCGCCTTCGCCTGCTGGATCTGCAGCGTTTCGTCGATCAACTGGCGCACGACCTGCTGGCGCAGCACCTCGCGGTCCGCGTCGCTGAGCTTGAAATCGTTCAGCGCGACGATCAGCGCCATCCGCTGGTCGACATCGGTGCCGGTCAGCACCGTATCGTTCACGATCGCGGTCGGCTTGCGGATATTCGGGTCGAGTTTCCCGAAGATGATCGGGTTGCCCGGCAGGTTGAGGTTGGCCCCGGGCACCTCCTGCCCGTCGCTGACGGTCTGTGCCGTCAGCGTGGCGGCGGCGGCGATCGCGACGAATCCGGCGATCGAACGGCCGATGCGGCCGACATTCACGATGTTGTTGGTCACTTGGTCGTCATATCCCATGCGCGCGAAATCAGGGCGGTGCCGCACCATTCGGGCAAATTCATGACCCGCCGCGCCTGAACAGGGCCTTATCGCCCAAGGTTCTTCAATGCCAGCGTTACCAGATAGCTGCTACCGCTGCGCGCGTCGCCGATCCGCTGGTAATCGCGCTTCCACGTCAGCCCCAGTCGCAGACAATCGTCCTCATACTGGACGCCCAGCCGGTGGCGGATCGGATCATAACCATCGGACAGCGATAGCGAATCCTCCGATTTGTCGGTCAGGTCGACCGTCGCCGATCCGAACGCCGACCAGAATGGGCCGTACGCGACGCGACCCGCAAAGCGGATTTCTTCGCGGTCCTGCAAATCTTCGAGTTCGTCGATATCGCGATTGAGCCGGAGATAGCCGACCTGCAGATACGTCCGGCGGCTGCCGACCGTCGCGTCCAGTTCGTTGCGGCGAATCTTCAACCCGTCCTTGTCGAGCCGGTAGCGATGGGTGAAGCTGACCAGCTCGCGGAACCGGATATCGGTCCGCCCGACGATATCGGACCAGCGATCGTCCAGCCCGGTGCCGCTCGGCAGGATGCTGGCACGCTCGCTCGCCCGGTAGCTCTGCCCGACCGTCGCCGCCACCGTCACGCCGGGCAGATCGAGCGCATAATCGAGGCCGTAGGTGATGCGCGACGAATCCTCGAACCGGTCATATCCGGCAAAACGATTCAGCGCGAACAGGTTCGAATCCTCGAGGTCGACGGCGCGGGCATCCTCGTTCGGGACCGCCAGATTCGCGATCTTCGGCGAAGCCACCAGCTGCACGCGCGGGCTGATCCGCTGCGTACCCGACCCGAGCGGCCCGACGACCGGCCAGCGAATATCGATCGCCGCCGCCGCGATACCACGCGGGGTGAAGCCCTCGTCGCCGCGATAGCTCAGCACCGCGGTATCGATCGTATCATGCGCATTATACACGTCGCCGCGCGCATAGGCGGTAAACGTCACTTCCTGCCCCAGCGGCGTGTAGCGCGTCAGGTCCCAGCGCGCGGCGGCAAAGGCGCGCTGCGTATCCTGCCCTTCGCTGCGGCCGATCGCCAGCGTGTTGAGCTGCACCTGCGCGACCCCGCCCAGCAGGCCGTTGAACCGGCGGCGGTAATCGAGTTCGGGCAATGCGACCGGCTGCATCCCCTGATCGTCGCCGACCCGCAGCGTCTGCACCGCCCAACCGCTGATCGTCAGCATCGAATCGCGATCGATCCGCTCGACCGTCACGTTGTTGCGCAGGCGATCGTCGCGCGATATGTCGTAGCGGCGCAGGAACGTCTGGTCGGTGGTATAGCGCAGCGATCCCGACACCGCCCAGTTCGGATCGAGCTGGAACCGCCCGACCGCGTCGAGATAGCCGCGAAACGACTGTTCGCTGCCGGTCGGCACGATGCCGAGGACCAGATCGTCGCTCCGCCGGCTGACCGTGGCATAGCCCTGCACCCGATACGCGCCGTTCGTCGTCAGCGCGCGATACTCGCCCTGCACCATCGGCAGGACCGCGGTGTAGACGTGCGGCGTGATCGTCAGGTCGCGATTGGGCGCGAGGTTGAAATAATAGGGGACCGCGACCTCGACCCCGTTGACCCGGTCGAGCCGGATCGACGGTGCCAGCAGCCCCGAATCACTGCCCTCGCCGATCGAATGCGAAAAGGACGGCAGCGGGATGGTCGGCAGGCCGAAGATCGTCAGCCCCGCGCCGGTATATCGGATGCGCTTGCGCTCCGGATCGTAGCGGACCCGGATCGCGGTGATCTTCCACGACGGTTCCTTCGGACAGCCCGCCGAATTGGTCACCGAACACGGGGTGTAGGCCGCACTCTCGACCGTCACGACGCCGTTCTCGGACCGGGTGCCGCGTTTCGCCGCGATCCGCCCGCCTTCGTCGAGCACGACCAGCATATTGTCGACCACACCGTCCTTCAGCGTGTCGGTCAGTTCGATCCGGTCGCCATAGGCGATGTCGCCCTGCGGGTTGGTCACCGCGATATTGCCGTCCGCCACGACCTGGCCGGACTTGCGGTTCCACGTCACGCGGTCGGCACGCAGCCGGTTGCCGTCGCGCAGCAGGCGAACCTCTCCGCTGGCGGTGACGATATCGGCGTTGCTGTCATATTCCAGCAGGTCCGACGAGAAATCGATCTGGTCGCTGGTCGGCGGGGTCGGCAGCGCCCGTTCGGGCGCGGGCGGCGGCGCGGCGCGATCCTGCAGGTCCTGCGCAAAGGCCGGCCCGCCGAACGCCAACGTCAACCCAAGGGCAAGTGACCCGATCGAACGCACCACTAGTCCCGCTTCCCCAGCACCGTCGCCGCCCCATGGCGAGCCTGTCGCCCGTGCCTATCGCATCGTGCAGCCGGAACCGCAATCGCCGTCCACCCGCTTTACCTGCCCACGCCCCGCGGCCTAGAAGCGATCAGCGCCGATGCGCCAGCGTAGAAGGAAGTGCATGTCGATCTCGATCCAGTTCGCCCCCGACCGGGGAACCGCCGCCGCCCTCGTCCTGCCCGTCGCTACGGGAGGGTTCGACCGGATCGCCGCGGCCGGGCTGGACGATTCGACCGCTACCTTGGTCGCCGGTGCCGCCCATGCCGGCCGGTTCGAGGGGGAAGCCGGTTCGATGGCCGAAATCTTCGTCCCCGGCGAAGGCGACAGCGCCAACCGCGTCATCCTGCTCGGCATCGGTGCCGGTGACGGCGCGGCGTTGGAAAAGGCGGGCGGCGCGCTGACCGGGCGGTTCCTGCTGTCGGGGCTGACCGACCTGACCGTCGATTTCGCCGGTACCGACGCATCGGCGGCATCGGTCGCGCGCTTCGCGGCGACGGCTGCCCAGCGCGGCTGGCGGCAGGACGGCTATCGCACCAGGCAACCCGAAAAGTCGAAGCCGACGCTGACGACGATCACCATCGCCAACGCGCCCGAGGGGATCGACGATGCGTTCGTCGCCGCCGATGCGATCACGCAGGGAATGGACCTGACCCGCGCGCTGGTCACCGATCCGCCGAATATCCTCTACCCGGTCAGCTTCGTCGAAAAATGCCGCGAACTGGCCGAACTGGGCATCGAACTGACTATCCTCGACGAACGGCAGATGGCCGAACTCGGCATGGGCGCGCTGCTCGGTGTCAGCCTCGGCTCGGAAAAGGAAGCGCGCCTGCTGGCGATGCGCTGGAACGGGAAGGGTGAGGGCGATGTCGACCTCGCGCTGGTCGGCAAGGGCGTGACCTTCGATACCGGCGGTATCTCGCTCAAGCCCGGACCCGGCATGGAGGACATGAAGTGGGATATGGGCGGCGCGGGCGCCGTCGCCGGCACGATGAAGGTGCTCGCCACGCGTAAGGCGAAGGCCAATGTCGTCGGCGTCGTCGGGCTGGTCGAGAACATGCCCGATGGCAAGGCGATGCGCCCCGGCGACGTCATCACCAGCATGTCGGGTCAGACGATCGAGGTGCTCAACACCGATGCCGAAGGACGCCTCGTCCTGTGCGACGTGCTGACCTGGGTCCAGAAGACGCATTCGCCAAAGACGATCGTCGATCTCGCGACGCTGACCGGCGCGATGATCGTCTCGCTCGGCAGCGAACATGGCGGCATGTTCGCCAACGACGATTCGCTGGCCGACCAGCTGCTGGCCGCATCGCGCGAATCGGGCGACCTGTTGTGGCGCTTCCCGCTGTCGCCTGCCTATGACAAGCTGATCGACAGCCCGATCGCCGACATGAAGAATATCGGGCCGCGCGGTGCCGGGTCGATCACCGCCGCGCAGTTCCTGAAGCGGTATATCGACGACGGCGTGCGCTGGGCGCATCTCGATATCGCCGGGATGGTATGGGCGGACAAGCCCGGCAACCACCACGACAAGGGTGCGACCGGCTTCGGCGTGCGCCTGCTCGACCGGTTCGTGACGGATCATTTCGAACAGTAACGTCATTCCCGCGCAGGCGGGAATCCATACACGCTGAGGTTGCGGCTCTATCGTAACCGTCAGCGGATATGGGTTCCCGCCTGCGCGGGAACGACGCGTGGACGCGGACATGAAAGTCGACTTCTACCACCTGACCCGCAGCCCGCTCGACCGCGTGCTCCCGCGCATCGCCGCGCGGCTGCACGGCGACGGCGAGCGGCTGCTGCTGGTGTCCGACGATGCCGACCAGCGCCGCGATCTCGACATGCTGCTATGGACCTACGCGCCCGACAGCTTCCTGCCGCACGCGCAGGCCGGGGCAGGGGACGACAGCCGGCAAGCGGTCCTGATCGCCGCCGATGTCACCCCCGCCAACGCCGCGCGCAACATCGCGATCGTCGACGGGCAATGGCGCGACGCGGCGCTGACCTTCGACCGCGCGTTTCACTTCTTCGGCGAGGACCATATCGCTTCTGCCCGCAGCGCGTGGAAAGCCCTGGCCGAGCGCGATGGCGTCGAACGCCGGTACTGGCGGCAAGGCGACAATGGTTGGGAGCAGGCGGCGTAACGCTTGCCTGCCGCGCGGTGCCCGACTAGGGGACCGTCAACTTCCAACCAGCAACGCAGGAGCTGCGACCACCATGGCCGCCACCCGTACCTTTTCGATCATCAAGCCCGATGCGACCCGCCGCAATCTGACCGGTGCCGTCACCAAGATGCTGGAGGAAGCCGGCCTGCGCGTCGTCGCTTCGAAGCGCATCCAGATGACCCGTGAACAGGCCGAAGGCTTTTACGGCGTGCACCGCGAGCGTCCGTTCTTCAACGACCTGGTGTCGTTCATGATTTCGGGTCCGGTCGTCGTGCAGGTTCTCGAAGGCGAAGACGCCGTCCAGAAGAACCGCGACATCATGGGCGCGACCAACCCGGCGAACGCCGACGCCGGCACGATCCGCAAGGAACTGGCCGAATCGATCGAAGCCAATTCGGTCCATGGGTCGGATTCCGAAGAGAATGCGAAGATCGAAATCGACTTCTTCTTCAAGCCCGAAGAGATCGTCGGCTGATTGATCGGCTGATTAACGGGAAAGGCCCGCTTCCGATGAGGAGGCGGGCCTTTTTTTGTCGCCAAGGCGCGGCTGCAATACCTGCCCAGCACGAACGGATGGGGACAAAACCGCCCCATTCTCCCATCCCGTTCGGTTCGAGCAGCTTCGAGCTTGTCGAGAAGCGTCCGTCGAGAACGGCTTGCTTGGGGCACCGCCTTCTCGACTACGGTTCTCGGCAGGCTCGAAGCGAACGGGAGTGGAGGAATAAAGGGGCTGAACAGCCTAAACCGCCAACCGCCCCAATTCCTGCGCCCACAGCGTATCCAGCCGCCGGCCAACCCCCGCGGTAGCGCCTTCCAACCGTGCGAGGGCTACCAGCTTCAGCGACCGGCCACCAACTACCCGTCCGTGCGTGGCGAACACCAGGTCATAGATCGCACTCGAACGGTGCTGCGTATCGCCGTCCCACCAGACCGCCGTTACCGCGACGGGCAACCGGCCCTCCAGCGCGTCGGTGCCGCCGTCGGTGATTGCCAGCAGCGGCGCGCGCACCCAGTCTGCCGCAATCGCCACGTCGCCGACCGCCGACTTCGGTGCCACCTTCAGCGCCGGCGGAAAGCGCACCTCTATCCTCTCGATCCGTCGGTCTGCCGCGCTCAGGGCAAGTCGTTCGCCGTCATTCTCCGGTGTCGCAGTCAGGGCGAGGGCAGCCCGCGCCTTCACCGACGACGCCCGTTCGGCTGTCCGCTCCGCCTCGGCCGAGCGGCGCTCCGATACATTGTTCCACAGCGTCAGTCCGCCGATGACCACGCCAGCCACTGCTACACCCTCGGCAAGCGTGATCCAGCGCCTCCGTTCGGCTCGCGCTTCTTCGGCGTCGCTCACCGCCCGCCCGCTTCCAGCAATCCACGCGGTGCTGCCAGTTCCCACGCATGGGCAACGGCATCCTCGACCGCGACTGGATCGCTATCGGCGTCGATCTCCGTCCAGCCATCGTCGCCGCGCACGGTCGTGCTGTCGCCCACGATCCGCACGAAATCATTGCCTTCGACCGAGAAGACCGTCGCCTCACCCGCGTCGCGCTCGTCGGTGGCGGGCAACACCTTCACGGCTTCACGGATACGGTCGAGCATCTCGGTCATCGCGTCACAAACTCCGCCAAGGTTGATGGGTAGAGGCGGTGTTCCTCCACCAGCACCCGCGCCGCAAGGGTATCGGGCGTATCGTCGGGCAGGATGGGAACGCGCGCCTGCGCCAATACGCTCCCGGCATCCAGCTCTTCGGTCACGACATGGACCGAACATCCCGCGTGTGTCTCGCCGGCCGCGATCGCACGTGCATGGGTGTCGAGCCCCTTGTACGCGGGCAGCAACGACGGATGGATATTGACGATCCGGTCGCGCCACGCCGCAACGAACGCGCCCGACAACAGCCGCATATAGCCCGCCAGCGCGATGGTCTCGACCCCCGCCGCCCGCAGTGCGCCGTCGATCGCGGCTTCATACTCCGCCTTGGGAATGCCGCGCGGCGACTGGGCGAAGGTTGCGATACCCTGTTCGGCGGCATGGGTCAGGCCGGCGGCATCGGGTTTGTCCGACGCCACCAGCACGACCTCGTACGGACAGTCCGCCGCGCGTACCGCCGCGATCAGCGCCGCCATATTCGATCCCCGCCCCGAAATCAGGACGCCGACACGGTGTCTAGCCAAGATGCGTCGCGCTCCACTCGCTCCGCGCGCTCCATGTGCCGCCGCTCCCCTTGACGGTGCAGCCCTTCTCGCCCGCATCGACGGTGCCGATCCGTACGACCGTCTCACCGGCTTCGACCAGCGCGTCCGCAACCGCATCGGCGTCCTCGGCCGACACCAGCACCGCCATGCCAATCCCGCAATTGAACGTCCGCGCCATCTCGCCCGGCTCGATATTGCCCTGCGCTTGCAGGAACGCCATCAGCCGCGACTGTTCCCACGCATCGGCATCGACCGTCGCGTGCGCGCCATCGGGCAGGACGCGCGGAATATTTTCCAGCAACCCGCCGCCGGTAATATGCGCCAGTCCATGGATGCGCCCCGCGCGCAGCAGCGGCAGCAGCGACTTCACGTAAATCCTGGTCGGCGCCATCAGCGCGTCGATCAGCAGCACATCCTGATCGAACAGGGCAGGGCGGTCGAGCTTCCACCCCTTGTCCGCCGCCAGCCGCCGGACCAACGAAAATCCGTTCGAATGCACCCCCGACGATGCGAGGCCAAGGATCACGTCACCGACTGCGACCTTGTCCCCGGTCAGCAACTGCTCCCGCTCGACCGCACCGACGCAGAAGCCGGCCAGATCGTAATCGCCATCGGCATACATGCCCGGCATCTCGGCGGTCTCGCCACCGATCAGCGCACAACCCGCCTGCCGGCACCCCTCGGCGATCGACGCGACGACACGCTCGGCAGTATCGGCGACCAGCTTGCCCGACGCATAATAGTCGAGGAAGAACAGCGGCTCGGCACCCTGTACGATCAGGTCGTTGGCGCACATCGCGACCAGATCGATGCCGACCCCGTCATGCGCGTCGTGTTCGATCGCCAGCTTCAGCTTGGTCCCGACGCCGTCATTGGCCGCGACCAGCAGCGGGTCCTTGAACCCGGCTGCCTTGGGGTCGAACACCCCGCCGAAGCCGCCCAGTTCGGCATCGGCCCCCGGCCGCCGCGTCGACTTCGCCAGCGGCCCGATGGCGCGCACCAGGGCATTGCCCGCCGCGATCGAGACGCCTGCCTGTGCGTAGGTATAGCCGCCGCCGCGGTCCGCTTCGTTGCTCATGACGCCCGGTTAGCCACATCGCGCTTGGATTTCCACGCCTGCTTCGTCAAAAGGCGCGCATGACTTTGGTTCAGCCCCGCCGCATCCTTGCCGCCCTCGCATTGGGCGTGGTCGCGACCGGCGCGGTCGTGGCGCAGCAGGGCGGCGTCGCGGCGGTCGACGGATCGGGCAGTTTCGAGGTGAACGGCGTCCGCGTCGACGTCGCCGGCACCTCGGCAGAGGCCTCACGCACCGCCGGCTGGCGACTGGCACAGCGCAAGGGCTGGCACATGCTGTCGCAGCGGCTGACCGGACAGGCGCGCTCGCTGCCCGACGGTACGCTCGACTCGCTCGTCACCAGCATCGTCGTCGAAAGCGAACAGATCGGCCCGAACCGCTACATCGCCCGGCTGGGCGTGCTGTTCAATCGCGGCCGCGCTGCATCGATCCTCGGCATCGCCGGCGTGTCGGAGCGCAGCCCGGCGATGCTGGTCGTGCCGCTGATGTGGGACGGCGGCACCGGCACGGTGTTCGAACGGGCGACGCCGTGGCAGGCGGCATGGGCGCGCTTCCGCACCGGGGGCAGCGTCATGGACTATGTCCGCCCCAGCGGGACCGGTGCCGACGGCCTGCTGCTCAACGCCGGACAGGTCACGCGGCGCGGTCGTGGCTGGTGGCGCACCGTGCTCAACCAATATGGCGCGTCCGACGTGCTGATCCCACAGGTGCGCCTCTATCGCCAATGGCCGGGCGGCCCGGTGATCGGCACCTTCACCGCCGGCTATGGCCCCGACAACCGCCTGCTCGGCAGCTTCTCGCTGCGCGTCAATCAGGGGGATGCAGTGCCGGCCTTGCTGGACGAGGGCGTCCGCCGGCTCGACGCGCTGTATCAACAGGGTCTGCGCAGTGGGATGCTGCGCCCCGATCTGGTGCTAGCGGCACCCCCGCCGGGCAGCGCCATCGTCCCTGACGAAGTGGATATCCTAGATCCGACGATCACCGACCCCGGCATCGGTCCGACGCCGCTGCCGACCGGCGAGAGCGTCACCCTGTCGATCCAGGCCGATACCCCGACCGTCGCCGCCGTCGAATCGACCGAAGCCGCGCTGCGTTCGGTCCCCGGCGTCCGCTCGGCAGCAACCTCCAGCCTCGCGCTTGGCGGCGTATCGGTGCTGCGCGTGACCTTCGACGGCGATGTCGCCATCCTCACCGCCGCGCTCGAATCGCGTGGCTGGCAGGTCCAGCAGGGCGAGGGCGCGCTGCGCATCCGTCGTCGCGCCGCCGCCACCGCGCCCACTCTGCCGAGTGCGCCGCAGGGATGACGACGCTGTCTCGCGGTACGGTTCAGCTTACCCTGCCGTTGGAACTGCCCGCCGGTGCCCGGCAGGACCTGTTCCTCGTCGGGCCGTCGAACGAAGCCGCCGTCCATCATCTCGACCATTTCGCGACCTGGCCGGTCCATGCCGCACTGCTGGTCGGCCCGCGCAAATCGGGACGCACGCTGCTGGCGCGACTGTTCGCAGCCAAGAGCGGCGGCACGATCGCCGACGATGCCGACCGATGGAGCGAGGCCGATCTGTTCCACGCATGGAACCGGGCGCAGGGCGAGGCGCGCCCGCTGCTGATCGTCGCCGACGCCGCGCCGCCGATCTGGCGGATCGGCCTGCCCGACCTGCGCTCGCGGATCAATGCGACGCCGGTACTGCGGCTCGAAGCACCCGACGATGTGCTGATCGAAACACTGCTGCAATATCTCTTCGACAGGAAGGAACTCGTCGCCGCGCCCGATCTGGTGCGCTGGCTTGCCCGCCGCGTCGAACGAAGCCACCTTGCGGTGCTTCGCATCGTCGAGGCTTTGGAGGAAGATGCCATGTTGCGCTCGACGCGCCGTCTGACCGTTCCCGCCGCGCGCGTCGCGCTGACCGGTAACCCGCTGCTGCTGGACCGACTGCTGTGAACGATCCCGTCCCCTCCGCCCGCACCACCGTCGCCGCCGCGCCCGAGGCCCGCTATTTCAACCGCGAACTGTCGTGGCTGGCGTTCAACCGCCGCGTGCTGGACGAAGCGTGCAATCCCGATCACCCGCTGCTCGAACGGCTGCGCTTCCTGTCGATTTCGGCGACCAATATCGATGAATTCTTCATGGTCCGCGTTGCGGGTCTGAAAGGGCAGCAGATGCAGGAGGTCGGCCACGAATCGGTCGACGGCCTGACCCCGTCGCAGCAACTGGCGGCGATCACCGTCGACGCCGCCGGGCTGGTCGACAGCCAGCAGCGCATCTGGCGCGATATCGCCGCACGATTGGCCGATGCCGACATCCTCGTGCTCGGTGCCGACGAAATCCATGGCGAGACCGAGGAATGGCTCGCCCGCTATTTCCGGGAACAGGTGTTTCCGGTGCTGACCCCGCAGGCGCTCGATCCGGCACACCCGTTCCCGTTCATCCCGAACCTCGGTTCGGCGATGCTGTTCGACCTGATCCGCCGGTCGGACGATGTCGAGGTGCGCGAGGTCGTGCTGCTGCCCCCGGCGATGCCACGCTTCGTCCGCCTGCCGGGCAAGACCGCGCGCTATGTCGCGATCGAAACCGTGCTGCGCCATTTCTCGGGCCTGTTCTTCCCCGGTTACACGGTGCGCGCATCCGCCGCCTTCCGCGTCATCCGCGACAGCGATATCGAACTCGAGGAAGAGGCCGAGGATCTGGTCCTCTATTTCCGCACCGCGATCAAACGCCGTCGTCGCGGCCGGATCATCCGGTTGGAAATCGAATCCGGTATTTCCGACGAACTGGTCCAGCTGCTGCGGGACGAAATGGGCGGCAGCGATGCGCTCATCACCGAAACCGGCGGGTTCCTTGGCATCGGCGACCTCGCGATGCTGGTCGCCGAAGATCGGCCCGACCTGAAATTTCCGCCGTTCAGCCCGCGCTTCCCCGAACGCATCCGCGAATATGGCGGCGATTGTTTCGCGGCGATCCGCGCGAAAGACATCGTCGTCCACCACCCGTATGAAACCTTCGACGTGGTACTCGCCTTCCTCAAGCAAGCCGCCGCGGACCCCGATGTCGTCGCGATCAAGCAGACGCTGTACCGCGCGGGCAAGCAATCCGCCGTCGTCGCGGCGTTGGTCGCCGCCGCCGAGGCCGGCAAGTCGGTGACCGCCGTCGTCGAACTCAAGGCCCGGTTCGACGAGGAACAGAATCTCAACCTCGCCTCGGTCCTCGAACGCGCCGGCGTGCAGGTCGTCTATGGCTTCATCGAGTGGAAGACCCACGCCAAGATCTCGATGGTCGTCCGGCGCGAGGAACAGGGCTATCGCACCTATTGCCACTTCGGCACCGGCAATTATCATCCGATCACCGCGCGCATCTACACCGACCTCAGCTTCTTCACCGCCGATCCGGTGATCGGGCGCGATGCGGCGCAGGTGTTCAACTACATCACCGGCTATGTCGAACCGCAGGCGCTGCAACAGCTTGCCATTTCCCCACGCGACCTTCGCGACCGGCTGGAGGCGCTGATCGAGGGCGAGATACAGACCGCCCGCGCCGGTGGCGACGGTTCGATCTGGCTGAAGATGAACTCGCTGGTCGACCCGGCACTGATCGACAAGCTGTACGAGGCATCGGCGGCAGGCGTGCAGATCGACCTGATCGTCCGCGGCATCTGCTGCCTGCGGCCAGGCGTGCCGGGCATGTCGGACAACATCCGCGTCAAATCGGTCGTTGGCCGGTTCCTTGAACACAGTCGCATCTATTGCTTCGGCAATGGGCAGGCGCTGCCGAACGACGACGCGCTGATCTATGTGTCGTCCGCCGACTGGATGCCGCGCAACTTCGACCGCCGCGTCGAATATCTGCTGCCGATCACCAACCCGACCGTCCACGATCAGGTTCTCGATCAGGTCATGGTCGCCAATCTGCTCGATACCGAACAGAGCTGGGACCTTGGCCCCGATGGCAGCTATCGCCGGATGGCGAAGGGCGACAAGCCGTTCAATTTGCACCGTTATTTCATGACCAATCCGTCGCTGTCCGGGCGCGGCGCGGCGATCGAGAGCGGTGCTGCCACCGTACCGCAAAAACTGTCGCTGCGTGCATGGCGGGCGGCCCGGGAAGGAACGACGTGATCCGATTGCCGTGGAGCCGCCCCGCCACCATCGCGCACAGTGCGATCATCGACATCGGGTCGAACTCGATCCGCCTGGTCGTCTATGGCGGGCCGGACCGCATTCCGGCAACGCTGTTCAATGAAAAGGTGCTGGCCGGTCTCGGCCGGTCGCTCGCCGAAACGGGGACGATCGACGCCGATGCGTTTCGCGTCGCCGGGGCGGCACTCGCCCGCTTCGCATGGCTGGCCCGCGAGATGCAGGTCGATGTCGTCCGCACCGTCGCGACTGCTGCCGTCCGCGACGCCAGCAACGGCCCCGACCTGATCGCGCTGGCTGAACGATACGGTCTGACCGTCGAGACCCTGTCGGGCGAGGAAGAGGCGCAGGCCGCCGGTCACGGCGTATTGTCCGCGATCCCCGATGCCGACGGCATCGTCGGCGACCTTGGCGGCGGCAGTCTCGAACTGGTTCGGGTGAAGGGCGGCAAGCTCGGCGACCGGGTGTCGTTTCCGCTGGGCGTGTTGCGCATCGGCGCGATCCGCGAACGTCGCGCGGGCGAACTCGATCGCACGGTGCAGCGGATGGTGCGCGACGCCGGGTGGACCGGGCGGGGGCAGGGGTTGCCCTTCTACATGGTCGGCGGGTCCTGGCGCGCGCTCGCCCGGCTCGACATGCATCATACCGGCTATCCGCTGCCGATCGCGCACGGCTATTCGATTTCATTAGCCCGTATCAATGTGTTGCGGAAGATTCTTGCCGAAGTTCCTCGTACCGATCTGAAGGCGGTGCCGAACCTGTCGGGGGGGCGTGTGCCGACGCTCGACAATGCCACCTCGGTTCTTGCCGCGATGACGAAGCATCTCGGATCGGCGACGACGATGGTGTCCGCCTATGGCTTGCGCGAGGGGTTGCTCTACGCCGCCTTGCCCGCCGACGTCCGCGCGCAGGACCCGTTGCTGATCGCCGCGCATGACGAGGGTGCCCGGCAGGGCCGCTTCGCCGAACATGGCGACCTGCTGCACAAATGGATCGCGCCGCTGTTTCCGCAGGACGATCCGGCGATGGTCCGGCTGCGCCATGCCGCCTGCCTGCTCGCCGATGTGGGCTGGCATGCGAATCCCGAATTCCGCGCCGAACGCGGTGTAGAAATTGCCTTGCACGGCAATTGGGTCGCGATCGACGCCGCCGGCCGCGCGATCGTTGCGCAGGCGCTGTACAGCTGCCTCGGCGGCGGCGGTGATGCCGCGCCCGACCCGCTGCCCCGGCTTGCCCCGGCCGCGGCGCTGTCCGCCGCCCATCGCTGGGGCCTCGCCATGCGTCTCGGTCAACGTCTCAGCGGCGGTGTCGCCGCGCCACTCCAGCGCACCGACCTGCGCCGCGGTCGGGGTCAGGTCGAACTGGTCGTGCCCGCCCGCGACACCGCGCTCTACGGGGAAGCCGTACAGAAGCGGCACAAAGCGCTGGCGACCGCACTCGGCATGGAGGCCGCGCTGGTCACGACCTGAAGCGCTTTCCTACACGCCCCCGATTTGTGACCGTCCGGCCGCTCTTTCTAGAGTCCGATGACATCAAGCTGACCCATATCCTGCGTTAACGAGGTAGTTGCGGCATTCTGCGGCGGAGAAGGCATCGAGAAGCGTGCCGACGCGTC